>JBIOXD010000028.1:0-53550 GCA_044869265.1 Gemmatimonadales bacterium | reverse complement strand
TTCCGCCCGGCTCGCGTCTTTGGCGCGAGTCGACGCCTCCGTGACCATTTGCTCTCGCAGCTCTTGCCCCGGTCCCATGAACGACGAATCGCGCACCAGCTCGGGTCGTGTATCGATCGTGTGCTGCAGCTCGGGCGAGAAGGAGCGGTTCTTGGTCATCTCGTACAGATACATCAGCGCGGTCGTGTCGTGATCCCGAAGGACCTCGTCACGCAGCGCCGGTTGCAGCACAAAGACCACCACCGCCATCTTCGCGGCGAGAAGCATCACGGCCGTCAGGACGACCGCCTGGATTCCTGTCCTCCGGCTCGGCGGGCGCGCGGCTTTGGCGATTACGATGCCGAGCACGCCGCCAACCCCCCAGGACGCGAGCCCCACGTCGTTGTGGGTCACGCGCGCCAGCACGACCCAGGCGACGATCAGGACCGTCCCAACCAGGATCCCCGCCAATAGGGGAGACCTTTCGCCCGACGGACCTTTGGACTTTCCACCGTAGACTTGGACCGTGCTCACGGTCCCTACGATAGTGAATGCCTTTCCATTTTGCACGAAATCATGATGTTGGGGGCGCCAGCGTCAGCATCACCGGTGCATGGTCACTCGTGCCGACGTCAGCCTGCACCACGCAGCTCGACGCCCGCGCGGCGACGAGTGGGGAAGCCAGGACGTAATCGAGGCGCCAGCCGATGTTGCGCGCTCTCAGATTGCGCCACGGCGCCCACCAGGTGAACAGGTTGGGATTGTCGGGATCGAATTGTCTGCCGAGGTCCACGAGCTGCTCGCCGAGCAATGTTTCGAACAGCGCGCGTTCTTCGGGTCGTTGGCCCACGGCGTTCAGCTTGCGCTCCTTGGGGTGTACATCGATTTCGAGGCGCGCGATGTTCAAGTCGCCGCAGAGAATCAGGTGTCTGCCTTCAGCCGTCAGCCGAGCGGCCCAGTCGATGAGGTTCTTCACGAAGGCCAGCTTTGCCGGATAGTCTCTCCCGCCGTTCGGGACGTAGATCGACGCGATGATGAGATCGCCGTGCTCGACCTGCACGATCCGGGACTCCATGTCGAAGGGTGGGTGACTGAAGACCGGATCGACGGCATACAAGTCCTTGCGCACGTGCAGGGAGACACCGGAGTATCCCTTCAAGCAGTGCCAGTAGGCGTGATAATGGTCGAGCTTGCACTCGGCGGGGATCTGCGCGGACGTCGCTTTCAGCTCCTGCAGGCAGACGATGTCGGGCCGGTCGCGCTGTAACCACTCGCAGAGCTGCGCTGCCCGGGCGCGAATGCCGTTCACGTTCCAGGTGGCAATTCTCACGGTTGCGAAGATTAATCAGGTCTTCGGGGCAAGGCCTGGGCGGGTCTTGACGCCGGCCGGTGGTTCCATATATTACCAGTCAGTTATGAAACCATCTGGTTATAGTCTCGACGCCACATTTGCCGCACTCGCCGATCCGACCCGCCGGGCGATCCTGGCGCGCCTCGCGACGGGTGAGGCGACGGTGAGCGAGCTCGCCGAGCCGTTCGCCATGACCCAGCCCGCAATCTCCAAGCATCTCAAGGTGCTCGAGCGCGCCGGCCTCATCACGCGGGGCCGGGAAGCGCAGCGCCGCCCGCGCAAGCTCGAGCCGCGGCCGCTCGCGGAAGCGACCGACTGGATCGAGCGCTACCGCAAGATCTGGGAGGCGAATTACCAGCGTCTCGACGCGCTGTTACAGGAGATGAAGAGCACACAACGAAAGGCTGTGGACGAGCTCGTGAACGAAGCGAAACCCAAGTCCAAGAACAGGAAACGCAAATGACCAAGACCGAAACGCTGAAGCTGACGACTCCGACCGACCGCGACGCGGTGATTACCCGCGTGGTGGACGCGCCGCGGGGGATGGTGTTCGATGCCTACACGAAGCCCGAGCTGCTGCAGCGCTGGATGCTCGGTCCACCGGGCTGGACGATGCCGGTGTGTGAAATCGACCTCCGCGTCGGGGGCAAGTATCGCTACGAGTGGCGGAGCGCCGAGGGCGAGACCATGGGGATGGGTGGTACGTTCACGGAGGTCGTCCGTCCCGTGCGTCTTGTTGCAACCCAGGTGTTCGACCAGGACTGGACGAGTGGAGAGACGATCGTCGCCACCGACATTGTCGAAAAGAATGGCAAATCCACCATCACCACAACAATCCGCTTTGCGTCGCGCGAGGCGCGTGATGCCGCGCTGCAGACCGGAATGACGACGGGGATGGAGGCGGGGTTCGAGCGGCTGGAAGAGCTGCTCAAGGAGACGGCACGTGGCTAGCCAAAAAATCACACCGTTCCTCTGGTTCGACACGCAGGCCGAAGAGGCGGCGAACTTCTACACCTCAGTCTTCAAGAACTCGAGGATCCTCCACGTCAGCCGGTACGGCGATGCCGGCCCAGGGCCCAAGGGCTCGGCCATGGTTGTGAACTTCCAGCTCGCGGGGCAGGAGTTCACGGCACTGAACGGCGGCCCGCGCTTCCAGTTCAGCGAAGCGTTCTCATTCGTCGTGCATTGCGAGAATCAGCGGGAAATCGACGAGTACTGGAGCAAGCTGACGGCGGACGGCGGCCAGGAAAGCATGTGCGGCTGGCTCAAGGACAAATTCGGCTTCTCCTGGCAGATCGTCCCGACCGAGCTCGGTTCGCTCATGACCAATAAGGATCCGCAGAAGGCCAATCGAGTCATGGAAGCGCTCCTGAAGATGCGAAAGCTCGATATCGCCACCCTCAAGGCGGCCGCGGAGCGGTAGCCCTCCGGACAGCCCGGACTGTTGCACGGCCGCAACATGACGTTTGGTGCGGCCCAGTGACGCGAGCGGGGTCTCCCGTGGTATTGTCTGGGAGACCCCTTCTCCGTCGAGGCGCCTATGAATCTCTCTGGCCTCCGGGCCGTCTGTTTCGCCGTTCCGCTGCTCTCGTTCGCCAGTCCCGCCGCGCGCGCGCAGCTGATCCCGATCAAATCGATTCCCATCGCCCAGGGCAGTCAATTCGAGATCTTCCCTTCGAGCAATCTCGGGATGGCAGATGTTTCGATTGCGCTTCCCGATTCGATCGGCGATCCGTTCGTCAATCCGGCAACGACGACCCGTCTGCGCGGGTCGCGGCTCTTCGCTACTCCAACTGTCTACAGTGTCTCGAGCGATGCCGGTGGTGGGCGGTCGTTACCGTTCGCGCTGCTGGCCCGCCGCGGCGACTGGTTCGGTGGTCTCGCACTCACGCTCCAACAAGTCGAGCCCAGCCGCCCACCGCAACAGGGATTTGGTGGCTGCCCCGCGTGCGCTGTCGCGTTGACGCCTCCGCCCGGCGGCGATCCCAGGTTCCCGGCTACGATCCCCGGCAACACAGCACGCGCGCATGGAAATGGGTACGCGTTCGGGATGATCGGACGCAGATTCTCGGCAAATAACCTCTCCATTGGCGCGAGTGTCACGTGGACCACCCTACACGCGCTGGACGGCGTGGACCTCCTCTACGAGGGCAATCGCGGCATTACGCAGACGGGTAACGCGCTCGATCTTCGCGTCGGCGCCCTAAAAGAGTGGCCCGGAGAACGCGGCGCGCGCGCCCTCGAGGCAATCGTCGTCCATAACCGGTTTTCCACGACGCATAACGTGCTATTTGCCGATGTGTTTTGGGATCCGAACCAGCAGATTTTCGAGGAACAAGCGCGGGTCGATACGAACTACGATCGCACCAAGACCTGGGGTGCTCAGCTCCAGTACCAGATTCCCCTGGCGACGCCCGGCTGGCGCATCGGGTGGCTCGCCACCGCGAACCGCTCGACGCACCCCAATGGCCCAGCCTACCAGATCGGGAATGTCGGCGTCCCGCAGGATCCCGGCCACTCGTCCGCCTACAATCTCGGGATCGGCGTCTCCAAGGTCCTGGGACCGGCGCGGTTCGGAGCGGATGCGATCTTCGAGCCGATTCGCAGTTACACATGGGCGGACGCGACCGCGCCGCTGGCCACGCTCAATGGCGACACGCTTGCCCAAGGCGCCAAGACGCTCGAAAACCGCTTCTCATTCGCGAATGCGCTGCTGCGTATCGGCGTGGGGCGCGATGTGGATCTGCAAGGGACGAACAATACGATTGGTCTGCAGCTCGGCCTGGTGCTGCGCTCGATTTCGTACAGGCTGGAACAGACCGACCACGTCCAGCTGACCGAGCGCGCATTCGAAAGGAGCTGGATCGAGTGGACACCGACGTGGGGATTGAGCCTGCGGTTTCCCGAGCTCGATATCCGCTACCAGGGCCGCGTCACGAAGGGCGCAGGCCGCCCCGGCAGCAATTTCTTCTTTGTCGGACAACGTGACATCGCGCTCTCGAGCGGAATGCTCGTGGCGACACCGACTGGTCCGCTCAGTCTCACGGACGTCAATACGACCACCCATCAGATCTCGCTGTCTTTGCCGCTCCGCTGAGCGAGCGAGGAGGTACATCATGACCGTTTGGGTTCGCCCGCTGTGCCTCGCGGCGCTCGTCGTGACGGCCGCGGCATGTGACGAGCAACCGCCGACCGGAGAGTTTCCAGAGACGCTCGACGGGGAGCTGCGGCGCAGCATCGGCCAGTGGGGCGTCGTCCCCATCGCTGCGATGGCGCGTCAGGACCCCGCGCTCGTCGCGCTCGGCCAGGCGTTGACGTTCGACAAGATTCTGAGCGGCAACCGCGACATCTCGTGCGGGACCTGCCATGACCCCGCGCTGCACACGACGGACGGCCTGCCACTCCCGGTCGGGACCGGGGGAACGGGCAGCGGCGCAGCAAGCACGCTCGGCCCCGGTCGCAGCTTCGTGCCCCGGAACGCGCCGTCGCTCGTGAACAGCGCAATTGGCTTGTCCTACGTGTTTTGGGATGGCCGGCTCACCCGGTTTGGGCCACAGCCGCCCGACGTCGTTCTGCCGTTCGATCTCCCGAACGTGCTCGCGGCCCAGGCTATGCTGCCGGTTCTGAACCGGCGCGAGATGCGGGGCGACCCGGGCGATGTCGACGTGTTCGGAAACCCGAACGAGCTCGCCCAGTTTGCCGATTCGCAGACGGCGGAGATTTGGGGGGCCGTCATGCAGCGGCTGCTCGCCATTCCCGAATACTTCCAGCTATTCAGGGCGGCGTTCCCGCATCTGTCGTCGTCCAATTTCACGTTTCGCGAGGCGGCGATCGCCATCGCGGCCTTCCAGATGGACGCGTTGATGCGGACGGATTCACCGTTCGACCGCTATCTGCGGCGCGATGACAACGCCCTCAGCGTGGAAGCCAAGCGCGGCGGGGTCCTGTTCTTCGGCGAGGCCCGCTGCTCGAGTTGCCACAACAGTCCTCTCCTGGGGGGGCAGCAATTCTCAAACACGGGTGTTCCCCAGCTGGGACCCGGTGTAGGGAAGGCGGCACCGCTCGACCTGGGTCGAGGCGGACTGGTCAACAATGAGTTCTACCAATTCGCCTTCCGCGTGCCCCCGCTGCGCAATGTCGAGTTGACCGCACCCTACTTTCACAACGGCTCGTTCCCCACGCTCGAGTCCGTTGTGGCGCATTACAATGACGTGAGCACGTCGCTCCGCAGCTTCGACCCCGCCACATTGCCTGCCGCCGTCCGGGACAGCTATCACGGTGAACAGGCGACGATCGACTCCATCATCCACCACCTCGATTTCCGTCTGCGCGAGCCGTTGCGGCTGACTGAGGCGCAGCAGCGGGACCTGGTCGCATTTCTCAAGTCGCTGACCGACCCGGCGGCGCGCGATCTGTCGGGCATCGTTCCGGCCACGGTGCCGAGCGGATTGTCGATTCGTTGAACGTCCGAGCAGCGTGGTGGCAAAAACGTAGGGGCGCAGCATGCTGCGCCCCTATGTTGCGCCCGCCCTTGTTGCGCCCAGCGACAGCCTAGAACGCCGGCGTCAGACTAAACCGTACCATCCAGTCTTTCGTCGGCCGTTGGAAGGGATGCACGACGTCCATCTGGCCGATCGCGAATCCGAACAGGTTCATGCGGAACGACGCGCCGGCGCTGTGCAGCACTTGCCGCGGGCCGTTCCCGAAGACTTGCGCGCCTTGCGTTCCGGTCCAGGCCACACCGGCGTCGTAAAAGAGTCCCGCCTCGACTGGTAGAATGCCATAGTAGCCGCCGCCCACTCCGAGGACGCCGAACAGCGGGAAACGGAGCTCCATGCTCGCCACCAGGATGCGGCTACCGAACATCTGGTCGACGATCGGGCAGCCGATTGGGGAGTTCCCGCATTCGCTGGCGTGGAAGCTTCCGATGTCGTAGCCACGGACCAGGCTCGGGTAGCCGATGAACATATCATACATGCGCACATCGTCCGCATCCTTCCCGTAGCGACCGATATGCAGGAAGCGGCCCGCGATGGTGAACGGGCGGAAGGGCATCACGTACTTTCGATAATCGACCAGGGCGGTCACGAAGTTCAGCGTCCCATAAGTGGGATCGGCTTCGATGCGCCAACGGTCGCCGAGGATCGGTCCGACGGCGCCGAAGAACGTGTTGTCGCGCACGAATGCAAAGGTTGCGGTGCCGAGTCCCACCGCGGGGGGGACGGGATTGTGAAACGTCGAATCGTACACAACCCCACCACTGGCATTGTAGCCGATCAGCTGAATCTCGTCGTTCCACGTGATCTGCTGCACCCCAGCCGACGCCTCGAACCGGAACGACCGGTTGAACGGATACGCGATGACGCCGCTAATCTCGCGGCTCGTCTGCTTGACTCGTTGGATCAGCTCGTAGTAGTTGCCGGCATCATCGAAGCCGTTGCCGAAGTACCCCTGGACGTACGGGATGACCTGCGCCCCGATGCTCCAGTTCAGGCGTCGCTTGCGATTCTGATAACCCACCAGGGCCGCCCAGTCGCCGATGCGGCCGTTGACCTGTGCCATGGTGACGAGGTTGTGATCGCCCAGCATGTCGCTCCAATACAGCGTGACCCCTCCGCCGATGTACGTGCCGAACCGGTCCGCGGCCACCGCGAGGCTCGGCTGCGCAATAAAGTCGAGCGATAGCCTGGGGTGGTACGAGCGGACGGCGGTTTCGACCGGTAAGGTGTTCTCGTCGGGCAGGCCCTGTTCGGCGTCGCTGAGGAGGGCGACCACGCCGGTTTCGCGCTCGAGCGGTGGCAAGACGGCCGCGGATGGCGGAAGCTGGGTGATCGCAGTGCCGGGCGTCGCGTTGAGATCATCGATGCTCTGAATCGCGTAGCCCCCGTGGCTGTACACGCTGAACACCGCGCGTGGGGCTTTCTGCGCGACGCTGAGCGCCGGGCTGAGCGCCGTAATGCCGCTGACGCCGCTGAACACGTTGGTGATCTGCGTAATGCCGCCGTCGGCGATCGATAGCCTGAAGACGTTGCTAATGCCGCCGGGATCCCCGATGAAGTACACGCTCTGCCCGTCGGGACTCCACTGCGGATTGATCTGCTTGGCGCCGCTCAAAGGGCGCAGCGCCGTGATCTGTCCGGGTGCGCCACCGGTCACGTCGATGAGGGCGAGCTGGTAATTGCCGTACGCCAGGCTGTCGAGGGACGTCCCGAACCGATCGGTCACGAACGCGATGGAGTGGCCGTCCGGCGACCAGGCCGGCTCGAGATCGGCGTACAAGTCGTCGGTGAGCCGCGTGAGTTTTTCGGTTGCGACATCGACGAAGAACAGATCGGTCACGCCGCCGACCTGGGAGCTGAACGCGATCTGCTTACCGTCCGGTGACCAGGTCGGATTGAAGATCTCGCCGAGCGACGAGAACTTGAGCTCTTTGATCATGTCGCCGTTTTTAGCGTTCACGATGCGGAGCGCGGGCCGGCCCGTGACAACCCCGCCGAATACGAAGCGCGTACTCGTTGCATCCCACGCCCCGGCCGAGTTGATGAACTGCATGCTCTCGAGATGCGGATCGCGCGTGGACGACACCAGCTTGCGTAACGTGCGGCCGGTTTGAGCATCCGCCAGATACATGTCGATCGAAAAGAGTCCGGCGTCCGACATGTACACCATGTGGCGGCCATCCGCGCTCAGTGCGGGTGCGATGTTGTAGTGCGACACCCGACCCGGGCTCACCAGCATGCGCGCGCCCACGGTCGTGACGGGCATCTCGCGCGCCCGTTGCACCTGCGTGCGATCGGTGGGCAGCTCGACTCCGGTGGCAAGCGCGACCGGCTCGGTTGCCTCCACCAGTGAGCGGTGCCACTCGGCGAAGATGCTGTCTACCGGGCGGTGCGTCATGACTTCCATCGCGCCCTGGACGTTGCCCGTTCGTCCCGCTGAGCGGAGCAACGCGCCGACGATATCATCACCGTACACGCCGCCCATGTAGGCCCAGAACGCCTGGCCCCACCGGTACGGGAAGTAGCGCGGGCTATCGAGCTCGTGGAACTTGGGCAGTTCACGACGCCGCACCGCGTCCCGCATCCACATCGTCGTGTTCGGATCGACGGGACCGATCGAGAGGTACTCCGCCATCCCCTCGATGAACCAGAGGGGGATGCGGTTCAATCCCGCCCCCATGTTGTTGCGACCCACGCCTGTGATGTCGTACTGAAATGCGTGAATCAATTCGTGACCGATGACGTGATCCGTTTCCCACAGCGACGCGCCCATGGGAAGGATGATGCGGCGTTTCAGACTTTCGGTGACGCCCCCTGTGCCCTCCCCCGGGGAGGAGCCGAGGACATTGGTCTGCTCGAAATCGGGATGGTCGGCGTAGAGGATCAGCGGCTGGCGGCCGGTGAGTTGATGGCGCAGCACGTTCGAGATCCGCGCGTACCACCGCTCGGCCATGCGCGCCGCCTGCGCCGCGGCCGCGGCTTCTTTCTCGTAGTAGTAAACGTCGAAATGCTGTGTCTTGAGAACCTTGAAGTGGAATGTCTCGTACTGGACCGAATTGCGTCCGAAGTACTGCGCCGCAGCAGGGGAGGGCGCTGCCAGGAGGAGTCCAGCGCCGAGAAGCAGGGTGACACGAGTGTTGGTGTTCATTCTTACGATTACCCCTCTACCCGCCGGCTGAGCCTAGACGGCGCCAAGAGACAGTTCCATCTCCCTAAAGATAGCCTACCGGAGCCTACCGCAGGGTTATGACTCGATGGAGCAGCAGTCCGTTTACAACGCTACGTCTGCCGCGCAGGGTTTCCCGTGACCTCTCACACAGACGTTGTTTCCATCACCGCGTTAATCGGTATCGGATTTTGTCCTACACATTCAGGGAACACCACAGTGGTTCGCTGCCCCCCCCACCTGCATACACTCGCACTCTCTCACCTGATGCTGACAGCTTGCCGCTCCGTCGCGGGCGTCGCATGTTCGCCGCATGAGCGCCACCCCACCAGTTTCTGTGCCTGCGGCAGCTCTCGGCCTCCAGTCGCGCGTCGCCTCGATCGACCTGATTCGTGGTGCCGTTATGGTGCTGATGGCAATCGATCACGTGCGCGTCTATTCCGGACTCCCCGCCGGCGGTCCGACGCCGGGGATTTTCTTTACCCGCTGGATCACGCACTTCGTGGCGCCGGCATTCATCTTCCTCGCGGGGACAAGCGCATTCTTCTACGGTCGCAAGCGCGCGGATCTGTCCCGTTTTCTCTTCGGACGCGGTATCTGGCTCATTCTGCTCGAGCTCACAGTGATTCGCGTCGCGTGGACCTTCAACTTCGACTTCGCCCACTATCTCCTCGCGGGCGTCATCTGGGTGATCGGCTGGTGCATGATCATCATGGCGCCCATGGTGAAAATGCGTCCCCGCAGGTTGGGGATTGTCGGTGTCGCGATCATCGCGCTCCATAACGCGGTCATGGGCCCGTTGATGAACGCCATTCCTCTGGGAGAATCGTGGAAGGTGCTGTACATCGGCTTCTTCGAGGGCCCACTGAAGGGAACCCCGCTGATCGTGCTGTACTCGATCATTCCGTGGATCGGCGTGATGGCGGCTGGCTATGGGTTTGGAGCGGTGCTGACGCAGGAGCCTGCTCGGCGCAGCCGGCTCTGCGTGTGGATTGGACTCGGTGCGACGGCGTTGTTCCTCATACTGCGCGGCTTCAACATCTACGGCGATCCGCAACCGTGGAGCGGCGCGGGCGAGAGGCCAGCGCTGCTCTCATTCCTGAACACCACGAAGTACCCGGCGTCGCTCAGCTTTCTGTTAATGACGCTTGGCCCGACGATCGCGCTGATTCCGCTGCTCGAGCGGGTGCGCGGACGGGTTGCCCAGTGGCTCACGGTGTTCGGCCGAGTCCCCTTCTTCTATTATGTGCTGCACATCCCGCTCATCCACGCGCTGGCGCTCGTCGTATCCGCGATTCGCCTGGGTGAGGTGAGTCCGTGGCTCTTCGCCAACCATCCGATGGGCACCCCACCGCCGCCCGACGGCTACACCTGGAGCCTCGGCTTGCTCTATCTGATTTGGGCGGTTGCCGTCGTGTTGCTCTATTTCCCCTGCCGCTGGTACGCCGAGCTAAAGGCCCGACGCCAGGATTGGTGGCTCAAGTACCTCTAGAAGGCTCCGCCGCCGCCGCCCCCGCCGCCCCCGCCAGAGCTGCCGCCGCCGCCAAACCCGGACCCCCCTGAGCTGCGCGGCGAGGACGACAATGTCGTTCCCGCCACGCTCGTCAGGTGCGACATGCTGCTCGAGAAGCTGCCCACGTTGAAATGCGTGACGCTGGGCCCCACATACCACCGCGGCGGCTCGGTGTAGATCCCCTCGAACGCGCGGGCGAACTGTTTCTCCACGCCGAAGGCCATCGCGTACGGCAGGAACTTGTCGAACAGCTCCGGATGCCCGAGGATGACGCGTTTCAGGTGCTCGCCTTCGACGCGTCGGAGAAACTCTTCGAATCCGAGCACGTGTTCGAGGGCGCGCGCGCCGTGTTCGGTACGCGCCGGCATGATTTGCGCAAAGGAAACGAGTATGAGGGCGCTGAGGACGCCGGCCGCAACGAAGGGCAGCGGCGTGAAGAGCAGCGCATTGGAGACAAAGACCCCGCCGACTCCCACGAGCAACCCGATGCCGATCCCCAACGCCATCCACTTCTGCTTCACCTTGTCCGGCCGGTTCTTGTAGTAGCCGCTCAGCGTCAACTGATCGAACACGGCGTCGCGAATTGGAGAGAGTGCCTTATAGAACTCGTCCTTGAGTTCATCGAGGGGCACACGGTCGCCGCGGCCCGTGAAGATGCCGTCGAATACGGTCCGCTCGTGTGGCGCCAGTCCGTTGCGGGTCTCGAGCCGATGGAACGTGTACGAAGTGCCGCCGCCGAACAGACCGAGCAGCTTCGGGCTTTGGTGCTCTTCGATGCGGAGATAGCCCTTGACCGCAAGGTCCACGAGTGTCGCCGTGATATCCCGCATGTCTGCGTTGTTGTCGAGCAACGTGCCGGCCTCGGCCGCCGTCATGCCGCGAGGCGGCTCGTATTGCACCGTGATGGGGCGACGTCGCGGATCACTGCCCGAGCGTCGCCATCTCCAAAACGCGAAGACAAACACCGGAATCGGGATGAGCAGGGGCCAGTTGCTGCGCGCGGTTTCCAGAGTGCGCGCGGTGGCGCTTGGCGCCGTCACGACGCCCTTGTTCCAGCCGACGACGGCAGTCAGCCCTTCGCGGTAGCCGAGGGCTTGCGGCATGACGATCCGGACCGTGTCGCCACCCGTCGTTACCCTCGCGTCCTGGGCACGCGACCCGTAGACGCCGTTGAACGCGATCGCGCGCAGGCCGGGCGTGTTCGACGGCAGCTCGATCGTTGCCGAAGCCGCCTGGATTGGAACGTCCCACTCGTCGCCTGTGACGTTCCAGTACAACTCATCGTGCTCGTCGAAGAAGCGCAGCCCGTTCGTGGCCCGATAGCGTACGACGATCGTGCGGACGGCGTTCTGGGCGCCCGGAACCCAGATCTTGTACTTGATGTAGTGACGGTCTCGGCTGGCCTCCGTGCGCAGCTCGCGCCCAGCGTCGTCCGTAGCGCTCTGCAGTGAAAGACCGAGCCGCCAGTTCAGGCCCTGAAGCGTGTGGTAGTCGACCGGAATCGTCCGGTACAGGCCGTTCCATGATCCGACGAAGCGTGCCGTGATGGTTTCCGTGACATCGATGCTCGCATCGCGATTCACGCGAATCCGCGCGTCGAAACGCTCGATGGAGTACGAGCGTTGTTGCGCCGTCAGCACCCCCCCCCCTCCTGCAAGCAGGAGCGCCAGGACGGCCAGCGGCACGCGCGGCACGGCGCGTTCCGCCGGGTCGTCGAGGCCAAAGAACTCGCGCGGTCGCAGCCGCATGAAGCCGGCGACGATACTCGAAGGGAATTGCGCGATCGCGGTGTTGAAGTCGCGCACGACCGCGTTGTAGTAGCGCCGCGCGTTTTGCAGGTGGTCTTCGACATCGGTGAGCGTCTGCTGCAGGCCGGCAAAGCTCGCTGCGGCGCGCAGCTCCGGGTAGGACTCGGCGACCACCAAGACGCGGTGCAGGGCCCCTCCGAGGGGATCCTCCTCGCGCGCGCGCGTGGCGGGGCCGCGCTCGCTCGCTTGTAGCGCGCGCCCGCGTGCCGCAACCAGCGCCTCGAGTGTGCCGCGCTCGTAGCCGGCGTGACCCTGGACCACAGCGACGACGTTGGGGATGAGATCGTGGCGGCGCTTGAGCTGCACGTCGATGTCGGACCACGCGTTGTCGCCCAGCTGCCGCAAGCGGATCAGCCGGTTGAACGTGAAGACCGTCCACGCGAGCACGATGGCGCCGATCAGCGCGATCGTCATGCTGCTACGCTAGCTCTTCAAAAGAACGGATGCGTGGATGTCCGGCGGCCTCGACGCGCGGCTCTGCCCCGCGCACGCACAGCACCGTGCGCAGCCCCGCTTCCCGCGCCGCATCGAGCTCGGCCGGGACGTCCGAGACGAACAAGACGTCGCGCGGATCTTGATGTAACGCGCTCGCGATGAGCCGATAGCTCTGCGATTCCCGCTTCGGGCCTGTTTTGGTGTCGAAGTAGTCGTAGAGAAACGGGGTCAGGTCGCCGGCCGTGGTATTGGCGAACAGGTTGCGCTGCGCCGGCACGCTCCCGGAAGAAAAGATCGCGATGATGACACCGTTGCGGCGCCACCGCACAAAGGCGGGCCGGACGTCGTCGTACACTTCGGCCTTGCCTCTCAGCTCGCCGCCATGATAACCCTCATCCCAGATCTTCCCCTGCAGCGACTTCAGTCCGGTCGACTTGCGATCGTGGTCCATCAACCAATACACGTACGCCTCAACGGAGCCCAACTCGTTGGCGTGGTTCCACGCCGGCAGTCCCGCCTGGCGGGCCGGTTCGGCGAGGTGCTCGGCGCGCAGCGCCGCAATGTCCGACACGACACCCGGATCGGTGGCGTGTTGGTCGAGATATTCACGAATACGCGCGCGCGCGTAGGGGAACAGCACCTGATGGACGAACGCAACGGGCGTTGTCGTCCCCTCGATGTCCAGCAGAATTGCCCGGGGGGCGGGGGGGGGCGTGCTCAGCGTCGTCGTTCCCAGGCTAACCCCTGGGCTCGGCAATCACGCCTTGGTTACCAAGGGGATGTACGTCGGCCCCATGCACACCGGCTGATAGCCCTTGTCGGCGCCGCTGTTCGTGTAGTGCGGCGTCCAGCCGGACTTGTCCTGAAAGAGGCGAATCGCGCGGATATTGCGGTCGGCGCAGAGATCGAACCAGTGGTGCGTGCCGCGGGGAACGCGCAGCAAATCACCGGCTTCGACCTCGATCGCGATGACGGGTCCTTGACGCGGGTGAACATGAAACAGGCCGCGGCCGCGAATGATGAATCGTACCTCGTCTTCGTCGTGCCAGTGCTCGATGTTGAACTTGGCCAGCATCGCATCGAGGCCCGGCGTCGCCGGCGTGACGTCGATGACATCCGCAGTCACGTAGCCTCCGCGCGCCTTGAGCTGCGCGATTTCCGGAGCGTACGCCGCGAGGACCTCCTCCGGCGCTGCATCAACGGCGACGCGCTGTTCTCCCGGCCAGCGCTCGTAATCGATTCCCAGCGTCTGGAGGTAGGTCGTCACCTCGTGCTGCTCGGTGATGGTCCTGCGCTCCGCGGGGATTCTCACTGTTGCCATGGCATGCCTCGCTTTCGACCCATCGCTTCAAACAAGAACTCCAGAACCTCCATCTGCCGTTTTGCCTCGGCGACGTCGCGGCCCCAGGTGTACAGACCGTGTCGGCGGATCAGAAATCCGTGCGTTTTTGGATTGGCGCGCAGGACCTGCTCTACCTCCGGCGCCGCGCTCACCCAATCCTGCGTGTTCTCGAGGATCGGGATCCACTCGCGGTGCATGTGGGTGCCGATCCCCTCGAGCCCCTTCAACATTTCGTAGCCTTCGATCACCACGCCGCCATCATGCGCGGCGTCCGATAGAATCGTGCTCCAGATCGAGTGCGTATGCAACACCGCTCCCGCTCCCACGCCGCGGGCACGAACCACCGCGAGATGTAGGGTCGCTTCGGCGGATGGCTTCCCCGTACCCCCGAGCGATCGACCCGCGCCGTCAATCTGGAGGATCTGGGCGGGGCCGAGCAGGGCCTTGTCCACCCCGCTGCTCGTGATGGCGAGCCGCAAGGGCTCGCGACTGACTACAGCGCTGAAATTGCCGCTGGTTCCGAGTACCCAGCCGCGCGCGTAGCATTGCCGCCCGATTTCGGCGAGCTGCTCGGCGAGCGCTTCGAACGATTCTCCGTTGAGCATAGTCCTAACATATCATCGAACCCTAGTCGTTCACGAGCAACGCAACCGGGAAGCGCGCAAGGAGGGCTCGCGATGCGCTCATCGGCCGGCAGCGGCGGCCCTGCACACTCAAGGAGCAGCGCCTCCCCTGAGCTCGATCGCCCCCGCGCCCAGCTGGACGGGCCAAAGCGGTGTCACCGAGATGCCCTGGATTGTTTCCTCAAATCCTTTCTCGCTCCGTGCCATCGTCACGATTTCGGAACGCCAGACTTCTGCGTCTGGTTGAAAGCGAAGCGAGAGGTTGCGGGCGAGCGACAGCTCGGGTGCGAAGATCGCATTCGCCGGCAAATCAGACGCGTCCCACTTGTAGGCGACGTCCAGACATCCCCCGGCATCGAAGGTGAGGCGCTTTTCGAGCCGGTCGTCCTGGAGGACGATGGTGATGGAGGCGGGCGCGGCGTGCACTGTGGCACGCAGGTGCGCCGCGGCCCATGATCGCAACGGTTTGTAATTCCCCTTCGCGTACTGCGCCGAAGTCACGTCAGCACCGATGATTCGGTCAACCAGGATCGCGCGCGGCTCGGCGTCGACCGGTGGCAGCTCTGTGAGCCGGGACGCCTTCTCGATGTCGTGGATGCTTTGCGTTCCGCCCGCCTTAGGATCCTGGCCGTCCCCGTGGGTCTTGGGCAGCTCGTGATATGACTCGCGACGACGCGTGAGAACGTCCGCGAGATTCATGAGATCGTTGAAATGTGTCAGGACTTCGATTGCGCCTCCACGGTGCGGACTCATCAGGGCTGAGAACTGCGCAGAGTGCACCCACAGCTCGGGGTAGCCGTCGTCGTCGAAGTCGAGCTCTTCATAGGCGAGGGATTCGCCCTGGCGGAGCACACGCTCCGCGATCGCCAGCTGCCGCCAAATCGCGTTGCGTAGATGCGGTAGGTACAGACCGCCGAAGACCCCGTGCCAGTATGCATCGTTGCATTGCGCCCGTCCGATGGCTCGCCGAGCCTCCGGCGGATCGCCGCGGCTGCGGGACAGGGTCGAGAGCGCAAGCATGGTCTTATGCATCCGGTTCGCCTCTGCGTACTTGACCAGGAAGTGGTGCCAGTGTCCTCCCCGGACGAACGGTGCCGAAGCCGTAAGATGCTTGGGCCCGAGCTCTTCCTCGAGCTTCGTGAGGTCGCGCTGAGCGGCGGGGGGGAGCGACCATTTCTCCATCTCCCTGTAGGAGGCCGTACCGAGATAGGCGAGTCCCGCGGATGGCACCCGCCGAAACGCTTCCTGGGCGGTGGAAAGCGCGACGTCGCCGGCGGTAGTGAGCCGTTCGATCGCCTTGAGGAAGTCGTCCAACCAGCCGGAGCCGTAGACCCATTCCTTCGTTCCGGGCCAGCCGCCGAACTTTTCACCGTCGTCGGCCAGCACGGCGAGCCCGTGACCGTGGCTGCGGAGCTGGCGCAAATAGGCCGCAGTTTCGTCGGGGGGCCGGAAAGGGATCAGATACCGAAGGCGTTCATCGATGGCGAGCAGGCCGACACGTCGGCAGTTCGACTCGGTGAGAAACGGCCGGTGCAGCTCGTCGCTGCGAAATCCGCTCACCAGGAAATGGCGGTCATCGACGAGTGCGTACTCCACCCCGGCCTCCGCGAGATCTTCCGCGAGCCCGGGGTGCCACACTCGCTCTGTGAGCCAGAGCCCAGACGCCTCCACGCCAAAACGGCGCTTCAAGTACTCGCGCATCCGGCCGATCTGCTCCAGCCGGTCGAGCCGGGGGAGCGAGGCGAGGATCGGCTCGTCGAACCCGGCGAGCAGCAGCTCGACTTTCCCGTCGGCCGCCAGCCGGCCGATCATGTCGAGCCACGCGACGTCGTGCTGCTCCAGCCATTCCATCAACGGCCCCGACACGTGGAGCGTGAGCGGAAAGAAACCCGCTGCCGTCGCGCGCTCGATGATCGGCCGATACACGTCGCGCACATGATCCGCCATGACGTGATCGAAATTCCCCACGGGCTGATGCAAGTGCAGGCCAAACACGAACCGCAGCGGAGACTGCGGGTGGGGGTGGGGGTGGGGGGCGTGGGGGGACTGTTTCACGAGGGTGTCGGCTGCATGGTTTGGCGAAACACGTCGATCGCTGTGCCCGCCTCCGCGTCGTTGCTTCTGGCGTCGCCCAACTTCTCGATAAAGCCGGCCTCGAGCCGCCCGCTCGCCGGACCGGCCAGGCCTATCGCGTGCGCGGCATAGCGGAGGACCTGTCGCCCTTCCAGCCCGGCGAAATCATCGAAGAACCATCCGCACGACGTCATCGCGCGCAACACGCCGCGCTCCATTTCGATGAGCCGCTCCGTCTTGTCGTCACCGTTCACCGCTCCAGTGGCGCCGGCGGCATCGCGGAACGGCCACGGACCGCCCGGCAACTGCGCGCCTTCCCGCTCATAGATCGCATGAACCTCGCCGGCCAGCCAGTCCACGGCCGCCCGCAGCGGCGCGCGCCACTCCTGCTGCGTGTCCCCATGGATCCGGCAGCCGCAGGCCGAGCGCCACCGCTCCACACCGTGTGCACAGCTCCACGACGTCGGCTCGACGAGGGTGACGGTCTCGGTCGGCGGATGTGCCTCGAGCGCGGCCGCGAAGTTGCTCACCCTGACCCTATCCGAGTGCTCCGAGCGGAACAGGACGGTCGCCACGGTCTTGTCCGCGCCTTTGTGATGATGGCCAAACGTCTCGCCGTCCACCGCGATGCTCGCGATGGCGCCGGGTGGCGTGTGCTCGAGCACGCCGGTCCAGCGGTGGGGATCTGTCTGCAGCCCGCCAAACGCGACGCCGTGAGACAGTCGACCGTCGTACGCGAACACCGCGATCGATCGACCCCCGCTGAGCTCGACCTTGGCCGGCAGACCGTGCTCGGGCGCTTTCGTGACCTGATGGGGAGCGAGCACTGTGAACGCGATGCCCTCAGCGACAATGACTTCGAGGGTCTCGCGATCCACTGCGGTCTCGGGGAGCCAGAACCCAATGGGATCGCGACCGAAGCGCTTCTGGAAGTCGCGAATACCCCAGCGTACCTCCGTCGCCTTGTCTCGACGGGTCGCGAGCGGGAGGATGATGTGATGGTACGGCGTGGCGAGCGCGTTGCCGTGACCGAGGCGCTTCATGCTCGCGCGATCGGCACGAATCACGGCGCCGTGCACGTGTCGTGCTTCCCGTTCCATCCAATCGAGCAGTGTCGGCCCGAAGTCAAAGCTCATGTATTCGTAGACCGGAACGTGTACTTTCGTGCCGCCCTCGTCGATCTCGACGGAAACGAGCGGCAAGTACGTCTCCTTGGTGATCCGCACGTTCCAGTCGTGCTCGGGGGCCGCGGAGGCTTCCGCGTCGACCAGTCCCGTCCACGGGTTCTCCCGCGGCGGCTGGTAGAAGTGGCCGTGGATGACGATCAGACCCTGCTTGGGCGTAGTCATGCGATTACCGACGCTTCGATAGTCAAGCTTTGAGGAAGGTGCGCACTCGTGCCGCTACCGGCGCGCGTTCGCGCCACGCTTTGTGGCGGAGGACCGCTTGCGAGGTCTGCGGGCCTCGGGTTGCGGGATCGCTCGCGCCGCCTGCGCGCGACGGTACACACCCGCATAGGACTCGGCGGCCTGTGCCCACGAGAAGTCTTTCCGCATGGCGCCGCGTGCGAGCTCGGTGAACCAGTCGCGATCCTTATAGAGTTTCACGCCCCGCTGCACGGCATGATCGAATGCCATCGGGCTGTACGCCTCGTACAGGATGCCCGTGACGCCATCCTCGATGGTGTCCGCGAGCCCACCAACCCAGCGCGCGACGGGGAGCGCCCCGTAGAGTTGCGCGCGCATCTGCGTAAGCCCGCACGGTTCGTACAACGAGGGCATCATGAGGAAATCGGCGCCGGCGAGCAGCCGGTGCTCCAGCGGATCGGTGAACACGGTGTTGAGGGCGATCCGGTCGGGGTAGCGCGCGGCCAGCGCGCGCAGTGCGTTTTCGAATTGCGCTTCGCCCGCGCCCAGAAACAAGAACTGCGCGTCGAGCTGCCGCAACGACTGCGACGCCACGATCTGATCGAGCCCCTTTTGTGCCACGAGCCGCGCGCTCATGCCGAAAACCGGCACGTCGGGACGCTGCGGCAGCGCCCACTCCTCCTGCAGCGCTGCCTTGCAGCGGAGCTTGCCTGACAGCTCTTCCGGCCAGAACGACGCCGGAATAAGTGGGTCGTTTCGCGGATTCCACTCCTCGACATCGATCCCATTGCGAATTCCGACCAGGCGATCGCCCAGCTGTCGGAACGTATGCTGCAATCCGAAGCCGCCGACATCGGTCAACAGCTCCAACGCATGCGTCGGGCTCACCGTCGTGACCATGTCGGCGAAGACGAGTCCGCCTTTCAAGTAATTCAGGCGGCCGTACCACTCCATATAATTGGGCGACCACAGTTCGCCGGGGAGGCCGATGTCGCGCAGCACGTGGGCGGGGAAGACGCCCTGGAAACCCCCGTTGTGAACCGTCAGGACTGTGGGCATCCGCTGCAATTCGGACTCGTCGCGATACACGCGCCGCAAGAAGACCGGCACCAGCGAAGCGTGCCAGTCGTGCGCATGCAGAATGAGATTGCCGTCGCCGAGATGACGCGCGATCTCGATCGCTGCGGACGCGAAGAGCGCAAACCGGCGATGGTTGTCTGGATAATCCCCGTTAGCATCGCCGTAGATGCCTGGCCGATCAAACGACGCGTCGTGCTCGAGGAAGAGCGCTTTGGGATAGCTCGCGTCGGCCTGTCGCCAGCAGCGCACTTCCTCGCGCCGGCCCGCGCTTTCGACTGTGAAGGGATCGCACAACGGCTCGAGCCGCCCGGCGTGTGCGCGGGCCTCACGATAGAGCGGGAGCAGCACGTGACTTTCCGTCCCACTGCTCGCCTGATACTTCGCGAGGCCGGCGACCGCCTGACCCAGCCCACCGGTCCGAGCGTACGGCCACAGTTCAGCAGTGAGATGGAGAACCCGGGTCGTCAACACTCCCCCTGTGCTACGGTGGCGGATCTCCCGGGAGCGGCTCCCCGACAGCCGCGGGAACGTAGTACCGCGTGACGTAGCTCTGCAGCATCTGCCGGGTCGTGAACCGCTCGATGCTGACCGCCATCGCGGACTTCATCATATGTACCCAGGCGATGGACACCTTTCCAGGGATCCGATCGTAAAACGTCGGAACGATTTCCTGCTCGAGGAGACGGAACAGGTTCTCCATGTCCGAGTGCTCGACGTCCGCGTCGGGCGCGGGCAGGGGGATTGCCCAGCCGTTCTCCCCGGTCGATCCCTCGGCCCACCAACCGTCGAGCGTACTGAGCTGCGGGACGCCGTTGAGCGCCGCCTTCATTCCGCTCGTGCCGCACGCTTCGAGCGGTATGCGCGGAAGATTGACCCATAGGTCCACGCCGGGCACCATGCGCTGCGCGAAATGCATCTCGTAATCTTCGAGAAACGCGATGCGCCCCTCGAACGAGGGATCCTGCGCAGTCATGAAGATGCGTTGCAGCACCCGCTTGCCTGGGTCGTCGGCGGGATGCGCTTTGCCGGCGAAGATGATCTGGAGGGGGCGGCGCGAATCGGTCAGCAGCCGCCGCAGTCGCTCGGGATCGCGAAACAGCAGATCCGCGCGCTTGTAGGTTGCAAAACGGCGGGCAAATCCGAGCGTCAACACGTTGGGGGAGAGCAGCGCGCCGGCTCCAGCCAGCTTCGCCGGGTCTTTCCAGTAATCCCGCCAACGTTGACGCGCCTCCTCGCGGATGTAATGCAGCAACAGGTAGCGTAGACTTTCATGCGCGGACCACAATCGGTCGTTGTCGAGCGCCTGCACCGCTGCCACTGTCGCGGCGGAGTCGGCGGTTGATTCCCAATCTGGACCGAGGGATTCTGCGAGCAGATCGCGGATCGGCCGCGCCATCCAGGTCCCCAGGTGCACGCCGTTGGTGACGTGTCCGATCGGGATCTCGGCCGCCGGCCTGTTGCCCCACACCCAGCGCCAGATGCGTCGCGATTCTTCGCGGTGCCGCGCCGATACGCCGTTCACGCGACCCGCCAGACGCAGCGACAGCACCGTCATCTCGTAGCGCGGATCGGTGGGCCCGGTGTTGCCCAGCGCCATGAACTGGTCGCGGGTGATACCCATCGCGTTCCAGAACGGTCCTGTCACTTGCTCGACTTGATCCGTCGTGAAAATGTCGTGGCCCGCGGCGACCGGTGTGTGGGTTGTAAACACACTCGTCGATCGGATCCGATCCTGCGCCGCGTGAAGGGTAATGCCGGTCGCGAGCAGCTCGCGGAGTCGCTCGACGTACATGAACGCGGCGTGCCCTTCATTCGCGTGCCAGATCTCCGGGTTGCTGCCGAGCGCGCGGAGCATCCGGACTCCGCCGACGCCGAGCACCCATTCCTGGCGCAATCGCCACTCGGGCGCGCTGGTGTACAATCGCGCGGTGAGCTTGCGGTCCGCGGGATCGTTGACGTCCAAGTCGGTGTCGAGCAGGTACACCGGTACGCGGCCCACCATGACGCGCCACACGCCGACCTGAACCTCGCGGCCGGAAATCGTGAGCGACACCAGATAGGGGTTGCCGTCGGGCCCCTTGACGCGGGCGACGGGGTTCACGGCCGGGTCGATCGGATCGTCGGAGTCGCGTTGCCAGCCGTCCAGGCCGATCTGCTGATCGAAGTACCCGCCGTGATAGTAGAGGCCGACGCCGATGAGCGGGACTCCGAGATCGGACGCTTCTTTGCAGTGATCTCCGGCGAGGACGCCGAGGCCCCCGGAATAAATCGGGAGCGAGCGGTGCAGCGCAAACTCCGCGGAAAAATAGGCGATGGTGCGACCGGCAAGTTCGGGATAGTGGCTCGCGAACCACGTCCCGTCGCTGACCGAAAGCTGCTCGAAGCGTCGCATCACGGCGTCATAACGTGCGAGAAAATCGGGATCGCGCGCGCGCTGCTCGAGCCGCTCCGGATCGACCTGCCGCAGGAACTCGACGGCGTTATGGCGTGTCCCTTCCCAGAGACGGTGGTCGATGCGGTGAAACAACTCGCGCGCATCGAGTTGCCAGCTCCACCAGAGATTCTGGGTGAGGTCGGCAAGGCGGCTGATGCGCTCGGGGAGCGGGGCGATGGGAGGCACAGGTGACGCAGTCGTCGGAGGCGCGGCAGGAGCGGGAGGCGTGCCTGGGGCGCCGGCAGCGGCGGCAGATTGTGGCATTGGGTGTCAAATATCTAATCGAGGAAGGCCCCGTACGCACGGGGTCAATGCTTTGTAAGGCTCCGGTCAGGCGGGCAACCTTTTGACGCCACCCGGCGTCCAAGCTGGTATCCTGGCCCAAGTGACCGTCATGTCGAGCACGCCCGCCTGCGTCGGCTTTGCGCTGCTTCTCGCGACTGCGCTTCCTGCTTCCTTACTATCACAGAACATCCACTCGGTTGCCCCGCCTGAAGTCCGTGCCGTACCCTTGCAAGGGGGAATCGATCTCGACGGTCGCCTCGCGGAGTCGGTATGGCAGCTCGCGCCGGCGGCGACGGCATTCCGCCAGGCCCAGCCCAACCAGGGGGAGGCGGCGACCCAACGCACCGAGGTGCGGTTCACATTCGACGAAGCCGCCATCTACGTCGGTGCGCGCATGTACGATGATTCCGGCGCCGCCGGCGTGCGCACGCGCCTCGCGCGGCGCGATGCCGACATCAGCACCGATTATATCCAGGTCATCTTCGACACCTACCACGATCATATCGGCCGTCTGTTCTTCTTGGTCAATCCGTCCGGTGTGAAGCAGGATGCGAATGGTCTCGGCGGCGGGGGCGATCCCTCGTGGGATCCGGTCTGGGAGGTCCAGACCAGCATCGATTCGCTTGGTTGGACTGCCGAGATGCGCATCCCGTTTTCGCAGCTGCGCTATCCAGCGACGTCCGAGGAGCAAACCTGGGGACTGCAGATCTGGCGCCAGGAAAACAGGCTGAACGAATTGTCGCAATGGGCATGGTGGGGATTGGACGAGTCTGGTGGTCCGCCGCGGTTCGGCCATCTCCAGGGGCTGGTGATTCGCCAGGCTCCGGGCCGGGTCGAGGTCCTGCCCTACGTGCTGGGACAAGCCGCGAACGCCCCCCCCACCGTGGACGGGGCCGATCCGTTTTACGATCCTCACGCCATCGACGGCCGCGTCGGCGGCGATGCGACCTTGCGCGTCACATCGAATCTCACGTTGAACGCGACGGTGAATCCCGATTTCGGCCAGGTCGAGGTCGATCCGGCCGTCGTGAATCTCTCGGCATACGAAACGTTCCTCCAGGAGAAGCGCCCGTTCTTCGTGGAAGGCGCAGGGTATTTCGGTCTGGGTGGACTGAACTGCTACTTCTGCTCGAATGTGTCGAGCCTCAGCATGCTCAACACGAGGCGCGTCGGTCGCGCACCGCAGATCTCCCCATGGCGTTCCGGGCTCACCGTGCCCGTGGAGTACGCGGATCCTCCACAGAACTCCACGATCATCGGAGCAGGGAAGCTCACCGGGCGCACACCCTCGGGCTGGTCACTGGGTGTCCTCGAGGCCGTGACAAAGCACGAACGCGCGCCGGTCCAGCTGGAGGACGGCACGCGCGGCACGTTCACCGTCGAGCCGCTGTCGAATTACTTCACGGCGCGCGTCGCCAAGGACACACGGGGTGGCGCCACGCAGTGGCGGGCGATGGCGACGTCGGTCTATCGAAACCTCGATGACCCGTACGTGGCCAGCCGGCTGACGCGAAACGCTGAAGCGATCGGTCTGGCGACCGACAGTTGGTGGAGCAAGCGAACCTACCGCCTGATGGCGCAAGTCGCTGCGACGCACGTGCACGGTGACACCGCCGCGGTGCGACTGATCCGATTTGGGTCGGCGCACTACTTCCAACGACCCGATCAACCCGACACCGCCGACGCGCGGGCGCCGCGCACCGGCATGTCGGGACTCGGCGGCTTCGCACGGGTCTCGAAGGAAGCGGGTCACTGGCTGTGGGAGGTCTCGACCAATTTCCGAACGCGGTCATTCAACAACAACGACGTCACGTTCTTCACCCGCGCGGACTACTGGTGGATGTCCGCGAATCTCTTCCCGCAGTGGACTAAGCCGAGCAGCTGGTACCGGCAGCTGTACCTGATCGGCGGCGCGCAACAGCAGTACAACTTCGACGGCGATCTCACCGACCGGCAGTATCACGCATTCGCCCAAATGCAGACGCTGGGGTACTGGTGGCTGACGACCTACTGGATCCACCGGCCGGAGTTGTTCGATGACCGGCTCACCCGTGGCGGCCCGGTCGTGAAGCGGCCGGCGATACATTACATCTTCGCGGGGGTCAACACCGATCAGCGCAAGAAGATCGCCGCGGAGTTCGGCGCGGACCGGGGCTGTAACAGCGAGGGAGACTGCAACGAGTCGATCAGCCTGGTCATGCGCGTCCAGCCCCGCCCGAATGTCGCACTCTCGTTGGGGCCGTCGGTCAGCCGCCAGGAGACGGGCTTCCAGTACGTCGCCAATTACGCAGATCCCACCGACGCGGTCTTCTACGGACGGCGCTACCTCTTTGCGCATTTGGACCAGCAAGGTCTGTCGATGGACACGCGGTTGAACTGGACGTTCTCGCCGGCCCTCACGCTCGAGCTCTTCCTGCAGCCTTTGCTCGCGTCCGGCAATTACACCCGGTACAACGTCTATGCCGCGCCGCGGTCGGCGCAGCGGCTGGAGTACGAACAAGACTTCGGCACGGTAGTGGTGACGCCGGCGGCAGAGCCCGAGCGCGATCCCGCTTCGATCACCGTCGATGCGGATACCCTCGGCGGGGGCGCGCCGAGCTATACATTCCCCGACCCGACATTCACGCTCCGCTCGCTTCGTGGGAATGCGGTGCTGCGCTGGGAGTACCGGCCGGGCTCGACCCTGTACCTCGTCTGGACGCACACGAGCCAACTTCCCGATCAGCCGCGTGGCCAGATCGACTTTAGCGAAGATGCGCGCGCGTTGTTTCAGGGTCCGTCGGAAAACATCTTCCTGCTGAAAGTCAGCTATTGGCTGGGGTTCTAATACACGGAGCACGGAGCAGGGAGCACGGAGCAGGAACCTGTTAACGTTGTCTTGGTAACTGCTCCGTGTGCTCCGTGCTCCCTGCTCCTTTGAGGTCACATGTCGATTCGAGCTGTCAAATCCATATCGCAATCCCAGCTCACGCTCGAGGGCGCCGGTGTCAAACTGCGCCGTGCCTTCGGCTTTGGACGCACCAACGACTTCGATCCTTTCCTTCTTCTAGATGATTTCCGCAACGAGCATCCCGAGGACTACCTCCCCGGATTCCCGTGGCATCCGCATCGCGGGATCGAAACGATTACCTACGTTCTGAGCGGCAGCGTGCAGCACGGCGACAGTCTGGGCAACAAGGGCACGATGGGCGCCGGTGACGTGCAGTGGATGACGGCCGGCAGCGGCATCCTGCACCAGGAGATGCCGAAGGGCGATGAGCACGGCCGGATGCACGGTTTCCAGCTCTGGGCCAACCTGCCGCGCACGCTGAAGATGACCGATCCGCGCTACCAGGACATTCACGCCAAGGAGATTCCCGAAGTCGTCGATGACGACGGCACCCGGGTGCGCATCGTGGCGGGGGATTTCTGGGGAAAGCGGGGGCCGGTCGAGGGCGTGGCCGCCGATCCGCGCTATCTCGACGTGTGGATTCCGCCGCGCGTCCGCAAGACGATCCCCGTCGAGTCCTCGCGCCACGCGTTTGCCTACATCTTCGAGGGGGGCGGCACCTTCCGCGATGCGTCGGCGCCGCAGGGCGTGCAGACCGATCGCGTGTCCGCGGGCGGCCGCGACGCGGGAAGCGAGAGCGCGACGGAGACCGGGAATCGGTCGCTGGTCCTGTTCGATTCGGGCGACGAAATCTCAGTGCAAGCCGGCGAACATGGCATGCGCTTCCTGCTCGTGTCGGGCCAACCGCTCGAGGAGCCGGTGGCCTGGCAGGGGCCAATCGTCATGAACACGCCGGCGGAGTTGCAACAGGCCTACGACGAGCTGCGCCGCGGGACTTTTATCAAGCGCTGATTCGTCGCCGCAAGCGCTAGCGGGCTTTGTTTGGGGGCGGTTATCGTTAGCCGCCCTATGTGGACCCTTCTCCGGCGCATCAGCCTGACGCAGTGGATCTTGATCGGCATGGCCCTCGGCACGCTCGTCGGTTGGGCGTGGCCGGACTTTGCGCAATCGTTGCGTCCCCTTTCCACCACGTTCCTGCGGATGATCAAGTCGATCATCGTGCCGATCATCTTCGGCACGCTGGTCATCGGGATCGCGGGACACGGCGACGACATGAAGCGGGTCGGACGCCTCGCGTTCAAATCGCTGATCTATTTCGAAATCGTCACCACGCTCGCGCTGTTTATCGGGCTCGCCGCGGTGAACCTCACGAGGCCGGGCGTCGGGGTGTCGCTGCCGCCTCCCACAGGCGGCGCGCCGCAGGGGATCCCGGGCGGCGGTCAACCGACGTTCTCGAGCGTGCTCGAG
The DNA here is from genome assembly GCA_044869265.1 of Gemmatimonadales bacterium. GTDB lineage: Bacteria > Gemmatimonadota > Gemmatimonadetes > Gemmatimonadales > GWC2-71-9 > 20CM-2-65-7. The sequence continues at coordinate 27,298 of JBIOXD010000028.1, read as the reverse complement.
CACATCGTACCACAAAGCTTCTTTGAAGCTGCGGTGACCAATCAGGTGCTGCAGATCGTCTTCTTTTCGATCATCTTCGCGGTCGGTTTGTCGCAGGTTCGGGGGCGGCCCAAAGAGGCCATGCTCGGATTCTGCGAAGGCCTCGCCGAAACGATGTTCAAGTTCACCGGCATCGTGATGAAATTCGCGCCGATCGGGATCGGCGCCGCGATCGCGGTCACCGTGGGCCACAGTGGGCTCGAGGTCCTCAAGAATCTCGGTCTGCTGGTGCTGACACTGTACGGCGCCCTCGTCGTCTTCGGACTGATCGTGCTGCTTCCCGTAGCGCGGCTGGCTCGCGTCCCGTTGAGACCCTTTCTCAGTGCGGTGAAAGAGCCGGCGCTCATCGCTTTCTCGACTACCTCATCAGAGGCGGCACTCCCCAAAGCGATGGAGCGAATGGAAGCGATCGGCGTGCCACGACGGATCGTGGCGTTCGTGATGCCCACCGGCTACTCGTTCAACCTCGACGGCAGCACACTGTATCTGGCGGTCGCCTCCATCTTTGCCGCGCAAGCCGCTGGGGTGCACCTCTCGCTCGGACAGCAGCTGCTCATGATGCTGACCCTGATGGTGACGACAAAAGGTGTGGCGGCCGTGCCGCGCGCGTCGCTCGTCATTCTGGCGGGCACGCTCGCCTCGTTCAATCTCCCACTCGAAGCGATCGCGGTCATTCTCGGCGTGGACGAATTGATGGATATGGCGCGGACGACCGTGAACCTGGTGGGCAACTGTCTCGCGACGGTCGTCATGGGACGCTGGGAAGGCGAGTTCGACGACCGCAAAGCGGAAGCGTATACGCAGCAGCCCGCGGTCGCTGCGTGACAAACTAAAGAGCTCGCCGCTCGTATATTCTCCGCGTGGATCAGGCCCAGCTCGAAGTCCCGTCCGATCTGCAAGCCGCGCTGGCGGACCGCTACACGTTGCGTCGGGTCCTCGGCCGCGGCGGAATGGCCACCGTCTACCTCGCCGACGACAAGAAGCATCATCGCGCAGTCGCGCTGAAGGTGCTGCTCCCCGGACTCGCCGCCTACCTCGGTGTCGAGCGGTTTCTCAAGGAAATCCAGATCGCCGCGCGGCTGACCCACCCGCACATTCTCGCGCTGCACGACTCTGGTGAGGCGGGCGGCTTCCTTTATTACGTCATGCCCTACATCGAGGGCGCATCGCTGCGCCAGCAGCTCGAGGCGAAGGATGAGCGGCGCTTGTCCCAACACGACGTCTTCGCGATTGCCGAGCCGGTTGCCGATGCACTCTCCTACGCGCATCGCATGGGTGTCCTGCATCGGGACATCAAGCCGGAGAACATTCTCTTCTCGCAGGGCCACCCGATCGTCGGTGACTTCGGCATTGCCAAAGCCGTCAGCACCGCCGGGGGCGCGAACCTGACCCGCACCGGCTTTCCGATCGGAACACCCGGGTACATGAGCCCGGAGCAGGCGGCCGGCCTGATGGAGCTGGACGAACGCACGGACGTCTACAGCCTGGCGGTCGTCATATATGAGATGCTGGTCGGCGAAGTCCCCGGGCGCTGGCCGACCGAAGATGCCGTGCGCGCCGGCCGGTTCCTGGAAGCGACTCCCCGGCATCGAACGCGGCTCACCTCGGTGGGGTCGAGAATCGAAGCGGCGCTGGTACGCGGATTGGCGATACGGCACGATCAACGCACGGGGACGCCCGGTGCCCTGATGGATGAGCTCATCCGTGGCGTTTCGGCCCCGCGCCGCCACTACGACGAGAACGAAGTGCAGGAGATCGTCAAACGCGCCACCGAGATGGAGGCGACCAACAAGACCGGCTCAGGGGCAATGACGATCGGCGGCGTGCAGGCTCTGGGCGAAGAGGTGGGTGTCGCGCCTGAGCTCGTGCGCGCAGCCGCAGAATCGTTACGTCGGCCGACAACGCCAACCACGGTGGCACCGGCGAACAAGATCAATCCGTGGATTTCCGGTCCGACACGGCTCGTGTTCGAGCGCATTGTGGACGGAGAGCTGCCGGAGTCGGAGTACGAGACGCTGGTCGATGAGATGCGGCAAATGCTGCAGGACGCCGGCCAGGTCAGTCAGTTCGGCCGCTCGTTCACCTGGACGACGGTACGTGGTGGACCGAACACCGGCGTGCGGCGCAATCTGGAGATTACGGTCTCCATCCGTGCCGGCCGCACCAGGATCACGGTACACGAAAATCTTGCCCAAGTGATCGGGGGCGTATTCGGTGGGATCGGTGGGGGAATGGGCGGTGGCGGCTTGGGGCCGGTGCTCGGCATCTTCGCCGGTGCGCTCGAGCTCGAGCTCGCGGCGATTGCCATGGTTCCTATCTGGCTTGGCATCACCTACGCCACGGCTCGGTACGTCTACCGGCGCATGACGCGAAAGAAAGCCGCGGAGCTGACGGCGCTCCTCGACCGACTGGCCGAAGTCACCGCCGGGCTCGTGGTATTTCCGCAGAGACTTAAACCCTGACTGGAGCCGTGCCCTAGGCGGGGGTGTAGGTCAATCACCGAGCTGTAAGGCTCAGCGGTCGCTCTCGTCGTTAGGAGAGCGCGGCAAACGCGGCAATGGCGGCGATTACGAGGCCAAGAGCGATCTTCATGGCGGCCGCAGCTGCGCGACCGACGACGGCACCCCATCCCGCCCGCGTCGCCACGCCGGCCTGCCGGGAAGCACTATACTCGAAGAGCGCCGCCCCGATGAACGAGCCGATGAATGCTCCAATCACGCTACCGATAATCGCGATCGGAACGCCGATGACAGCGCCGATCAAGCCGCCGATCAGCGCTCCCCAGCCCGACCGACTCGATCCCCCGTAGCGTTTTGCAAAGCGAAAGCCGAGCCAACTTTCGATGATTTCCCCGGCCACCGCGATCACGAGTACGATCCCGATGGTGAGTGCGCTCACCGTGCGAAAGGACGTCAGCCAGCCGTACGCGATAATGCCCACGACCATCACCCACAGGCCGGGAAGTCCGAGAGGGATCAGACACAAGCCGATCACGCCGAGGCTAATGAGCAGGATCAACGCGAGCGCATCCATGAAGACTCGGCTCGTCTAGCCTTCGTTCAGGCGTTGTGCTCTATTCATGTTCTTCTCCGCAAAAGGGGAGCCCTCCAGTGTCTGCGTCTGAGGAGAAATTGCCCCGGTTGACTCAACCCGGCGAGCCCCTGCGCTCCTGAGCCGCCAAGCCAGCAGTCCTCGCCCGTCTCGCTGAACCGGGATGCTCGCCCTGATCGTGGTCCTCGCCCAAGTGGCGATTCCCCCGCCGCGCGGCTACGTCAACGATTTCGCCGGCGTGCTCGACGCCGCATCGATGGCGCGCATGGACGCGGTCATCGCGGAAGTACGTACCGCCACCCGGGGCGAGATCGCGGTCGTCACCCTTCCCGACATCGGCGGACGTACAGCGAGCGAGGTGGCGGTGCGGATCGGCCGCCAGTGGGGCGTCGGGGCAGCGGCGGAGGCGGGCGATCCCGCCAAGAACCTGGGCGTCGTCGTGCTCCTGGTGCCACGCAAGGATCACCAGCCGGGCACGGGCGACATCTTCATCGCGACGGGGCGGGGAGCCGAAGGTTTCCTCACCGACGCAGCCGTCGGACGCATTCGCGACGCGATGCTGCCACTCCTGGCACAGGAACAGTACGGGGCCGGGTTGTCGCTGGCCGTCGATCTCATCGCCCAGGCGTTCGGGCAGGAGTTCGGGGTGACGCTCACCACTCCGGAGTACGTGCGACCGCCGCCCACCACCCGTCCCAGGGCTCCGATCCCGATCGGATTCATCATCATCGTTGTCGTGCTGCTGATCATTCTGAGTCGCGGCCGGATCTTCTTGCTGCCGTTCCTGCTCAGCGGCCGGGGGGGAGGCTGGAGCAGCGGCCGAGGTTGGGGCGGAGGAGGGTGGGGTGGTGGGAGAGGCGGCGGCGGATTTGGCGGCTTTGGCGGAGGCGGTGGCTTCTCAGGAGGCGGGGCTGGGGGGAGATTCTGATATGGCGCGAATCTCGGCGGACCAGTTCGGGGAGCGGCTAACTGCCGCACTCGGCGGCCGGCTGGTGACGCTGCTGCTCTACGGCTCGGCTGCGCGAGAGCACGGAGCACGGAACACGGAGCAGACGGCGATGAACACGTTGCTCATTGTCGACCGAATCGACGCCGACGTCTTTGACCACATCGTCGCAACCGTCGGCGAGTGGATGAGCGCAAAGCACCCTGCGCCGTTGGTGATGACGGACCAGGAGTGGCGCGCCTCGGCAGACGCCTTTCCGATCGAATACGACGACATTCGGGCTCATCATCGCGTGCTGGCCGGGAAGGATCCGTGGGACGGCATCCGGGTGAAGCGCGAGCATGTGCGCCGCCAGCTCGAGCACGAGCTCAAGGGCAAGCTGATGCACCTGCGGCAGGCCTACGCAGCCGAGTGGAGGCGTCCCAAGCGCCTGACCGAAGTGGTGCGCGGGACCCGGGCGGGGTTCCTAACGATGTTGCGGGCCGTGCTGCGGCTTGCCGGGCGCGACGTGCCGGCTTCCGCCGACGCTCTGGTGCGAGATGCCGCAGCACTGATAGGATTTTCCGTGGAGCGATTGAATGAGCCGGCCAGTTATCTCGACGCGGTGACGCAGACGGCGCAGTACGTCGACCGCATGGAAAGGACTTCTTTGTGAACGCGCAAACACATCGGGTTGGTCCACTGCTCAGCGTGGCGCTCGCGCTGGTCGCGGGCTGTGGCTACAACACGATTCAGACGCTCGACGAGAAGGTCAATGCGGCCGAGTCACAGATCAAGGTCCAGCTGCAGCGGCGCGCCGATCTCATTCCGAATCTCGTCGAGACCGTCAAGGCGTATGCCAGGCAGGAGCAGACGATCTTCACGCAAGTCGCGGAAGCGCGCGCGAAGCTGGCGGGTGCGGTCCAAAGCGGAAACCTCGACTCCATGGCGGCCGCCAATGCGGCTCTCACGGCGCCATTGGGCCGTCTGCTCGCCATCGCGGAGAACTATCCGCAGCTCAAGTCGAATGAGAATTTCCGAGCTCTTCAGGACCAGCTCGAAGGGACCGAGAATCGCATCGCGGTAGCCCGACAGGATTACAACGAAACGGTGAACACGTACAACGCCTACATTCGGCGCTTTCCACAAGTGCTTACGGCAAAGGTGCTCGGCAAGAAAGCGCGACCCTATTTCGAACTGCAGACGCCGGGCGCGGCGGAAGCGCCCCGAGTCGATTTCTCGCGCTGACCAGGCTTCCTAGGGAGTCACGGCAGCGGTTGTCCGACAACCCACTTCACCACGCGTCCGGGCTCGAGCGGGGTGTTTTCTTCCACCTGGTTGATCAGCGAGAGCGTCGCGACGGGCACGGGTGACCGTTTCTGTCGTGCGAGCTCGTTGATGGTCGTGCGCCGGTCGAGGGTAATCAGACTGATGCGCTGGGGCTGCACGTTGAGCAAGGCCGGATCGGTGAGCGGTGCAAAGCTGCTCAGCGCCCGCTGGGCGGCTTCCCGATTGTTCGCCCAGGTTGCCTCGGTGCCGTAGGCGAGTATCCGGTACACGTTGTTGCCGTATTCGACGAACACGGCGTTGCCGCGCAGCGTGCCTTGCTCGGTAGGTGCGGCGAATGGTGCCGATGCTGCCGTGAGCCCGTTGACCTTCCCGCTCGTCAGCGTGCCGGCTTGTAGGTCCTGTTGCGACAGGAACGCACGCGCGGCCGCCTCGGCGCTGGATCCCTGAGCGAGCTTCAGCTCGATGACCGCGTCCTGCTGTGGGCTCTGAGCACCGACCGCCTGCTTGGTGTTCGCCGCCGGCCAGCCGCTGGGGAAGGCTATGCGGAACTTGAGATCTGGGTGGAAGAACTCGGTACCCTTGAAGAAGCCTTCGCGCGGATTCATGCCGAAGATGATGCCCTCGAGGCGCCGCTCGTAGCCCTCGCGGTTCACGATGGCGTGAGAGAAGTCGGTCTTCGTCCCTGCAAGGATCGTATTGATGTGTGCGACGCGATTGCCGGGATCGGGATGCGTCGCCAGCCATTCGGGCAACTTGCCGCCGCTCTGCGCCTGGATCTTGTCGAGCATCTGCATCACCTGGATCATCTCTCGCGAGTCGTAATTGGCGCGGCTCGAGTAGCGGATGCCGAGCTGGTCGGCTTGGTTCTCATCGTCACGCGAGAATTTCAGAAACAGAACCTGGAGTGCCTGGCTCGCCTGACCGGCATACTGCGCGATCCGGGAGCTGGCGATGGTGCCGATCGCGAGGCCCAGTCCCGCGAGCTGTTGCTGGGTCATCTGCTGCGCCGTGTGGCGCGCCGTGACGTGGCCGATTTCGTGGCCCATCACGGCCGCGAGCTCCGCTTCGTTCGTCATGTACGCCAGAATGCCGCGCGTGATGTAGACGTGCCCGCCTGGAATGGCGAACGCGTTGACGCTCGGGTCATCGACCACGCGGAACGTCCAGGGAAGGTTTGGCCGTTCGGATGTCGCCGCAAGTTTTTTCCCGAGGTCGGTCACGTAGGTCTGCAGCGCGGGATCGGGGTACAGGCCGATCGAGGCGACCACCTGGCTGTCGTACGCCGCGCCCATCTCGAGTTCCTGGCCTTCGCTCACGAGCATGAACTCGCGCTTCCCGGTTGCCGGATTGACCGCGCAACCGGCCAGCCACAGCCCCAGGGCCGAGACGAGGGCGAGCCGGTGCAGGACTGGGGTTCTTGTGCAGCGTTTCATGGGTGGTGGCCGGACCATCCTTAGCGAACGAACTTGCGGCGATCGCCCTTGGGGGGCGTCTTTTTGTGCGCGTGCGCGGCGATTTGCAGCCGGCTGTGCAGCGCGAGTTTCTCCAGGATGTTATGCACGTGACTCTTGACCGTATACGTCGCGATGCTGAGCCGCTGCGCGATCTCCTTGTTGCTCAGTCCTTCGGCGATGAGATCCGTGATCTGCTGCTCGCGCTTGGTCATGCGTACCGACGCCATCATCGGCGTGTTGCGCAGCACCGACGCCTGCTTGGCGATATGTGAGAGCAGCGTGCCGGTCAGGGCGGAGGGGACGACATCGCCGCCGTTGGCGACCTGGCGGATGGTGTGGACGAGATCTTCAAGGGCCGCGTCTTTCGAGATGAAACCGTTGGCGCCGCGCTTGATGAAATCGATGACGTCTTCTTCCTCCGGTTGCACGTCCATCATGATGACGCGCGAATGCGGCGCGGCTTCCTTGATGCTCTCGACCAGGCGTTGACTGCGGTTGCGCCCGAGCGCGGCATCCACGAGCACGACGTTGGGTTTGTGTTCCTGCAGGCGCTGCAACGCGGCGGACGCGCCCTCGGCAGAAGCGACGACCTTGAACTCGCCCTGTGAGTCCAGGAGCGCGGCAAGCCCATCGCGCAACAACCGATTGTCTTCGACAACGAGAATCTGAATTTTTCTAGAGGTAGTCATTGGCCCGACGGCTCTCGTGCTAGGGACGAGGTGTGCAGCGAGTTTGGTTGTAGCGTTCAATTTCACAGGTACTAGTCAAATCGCGCTTGAAGGTTCCGGACATCATCCTTTAGGATGAGTCGCCAAAACTACCGTCTAACCCTGCGAAAGGGAGTCGTGACGCTTGGTATCCCCCCAAAACGACCACGGCGCTCCTCGCGGAGCGCCGTGTCGCTTCAGGTGCCGTGGGTGGTTACAGCTTGACGACGTTCTGCGCCGCCGGGCCCTTTTGCGCCTGTACGACTTCGAACTCGACCCGCTGGCCCTCGGCCAGCGACTTGAACCCTTCACCCTGAATCGCGGTGTGATGCACGAAGCAGTCCTTGCCGCCGTTCTCGGGCGTGATGAAGCCAAAACCCTTGGCGTCGTTGAACCACTTCACGGTACCAGTGATACGTGCCATCTGTTCGTTGCTCCCTAGCTAGATGCGGTTGCGGCGTCGGGCAGCCTGTCACGACGCCGTGAGCGGCGGGGACTCTCGCAGGAGAGCTCTAACCAGAAACAAGACGAGGACCGCAGGCGACAGCCCAGGTCCTCGATCAGTCCACTGGTGTCCAGCGCACGGCACCGTGCCGTGGCCCCTTCGCTCGCCCCAAGCATCATCAGAGAGTCGCGGGAAGTCAACTGGTTGTAAGAATGGGTGTCGGGTTGCAACTTAGTCGCCCATGCGGCCCTTCCTTATACTACTCGCCTTCCTGGGCGCTGCCTGCCGCAACCCGGCACCCGGAAATGCACCGCCCGTCCGTTCGTCGCGCGATTCGCTTCGCGCGGCCGAGCGAGACAGCGCGCTGGAAGCGCGCGCGGCGCGTCTCGAGCTGCGGGTGCTGGAACGGGAGGCCCAGGTCGATGAGCTCCAGACGCGGCTCGACGATGCCCGCCGGGAGGTGGTGCGCGCGATGGCGAAACTCCAGTCTCTTGCAACACGCGCGGAGGCCGCGTCTGGAATGGCGGAGGCGGAGATCGCCTTGCAATCCCTGCGGCCCAACGGTGGCGCGACTGCTCCGCCACCGGAGCTGACGGAGGGCACGCAACTCCTGCAGCTCGCCACGGTCGAATTCAACAAGCAGAACTACGGTGGCGCGCTGTATCTCGCAACGGAGGCAAAGACGGAGGCGGCCGCGGGTCTGGGCCGGCTGGCGAGCGACGATCAGACCAAGCCGCGGCGCGGCGAAGTTCCGTTCGCGCTACCGCTCCACCTGCTGACCACCGGACGGGCCAATGTGCGCGAAGGTCCCGGGGGAACTTTCCGCGTCTCGTACACGCTGGATGCCGGCGCGGTCTTGACCGCCTATTCCTATGTCGACCAGTGGGTTCGTGTCAGCGATGACGGCAAACGGCCCGGCTGGATCCACCAGGGGTTGATCGAGCGGCGTCCGGCTCGCTAGGGGACCTTCCGCGCGGGAACGCGCGTGCGCGCGCGGGGGCGGGCCGCGGCGATCACGCGATTACCCCCCGCGTGTTTCGCTTCATAGAGGGCGGCATCCGCCGCAGCGATGAGCACCTCGGGGCTGTCGCCGTGCCCCGGGAAGGCGGCAACGCCGAAGCTCACACTGATCGACCCGACGGGCAGGCTGTCACTTTCAATTCTCTTGCGAATGCGCTCGGCCACCTGGATGGCGCCCTCGATGTCCGTTTCCGGCATCATCAGGAGAAACTCCTCGCCGCCGTAACGCGCCACGAAATCGACGTCGCGACTCGTTTCCCGCATTATCGCGCCGATCCGCTTGAGGAGGGCATCGCCTGCCGGGTGTCCATACGCGTCGTTGTACTTTTTGAAGAGATCGAGGTCCGCCATGAGCACGGCAAAGCGGTGGCGGAGCCGGCGGGAGCGACGGACTTCGTTTTCCAACACTTCCATCATTCGCAGCCGGTTGTACAGGCCGGTGAGCGGATCAGTCACCGATAGGCGCTCGAGCTCCACGCGGCTCTCGCGCAGGCGGACCACCATGTGATTGAACACCTGCGTCAAATAGCCGACCTCGCCGCCGCCAGTGACCGGCAGGCCGATGTCGAGATGGCCGCCGGCCACACGACTCGCGGCTCGCGTGAGCCGGTTGAGCGGCCGGACGATGAGGAGGCTGAGCAGGTAGGCGAATGCACCGACCACCGCCAGCAAGAACGTGACGATGGTAAGCGTCATATTGCGCAGCCGGGCGACTTGGCGGAACGCTTCGGCGGACGGAATCTCCGAGATAACGATCCAGTCGAGCGCTGGAACCACGCGCACGCTGCCGACCACTCGGTCGTCGGTAAAGCTCGTGAACTGGACCGCGCGGTCCTGGCGGTCGAGTAGCCAGCGCGCGGACTGCGGCTTGTACCGCTCCTCGCTCAACGATGGCGACGTGCCGCGGGAGCTGATGATGATCTTGCCCTCGCGCGTCATGACGTAAATCTGGCCCGACTCACCAGGCGCGAAGCGGCGCAGCATGTCCGCGGCCGTCCGCAGGTTGACGCGCGCGGCGAATGCGCCCAAGGCAGGTCCTCCAGTCACGCGAGGCGTGGTGCGGCTCACGCGTCCCACGGCACCCGAGTAAATCGGCACCGCAACCAGAATCGTCGCCTGTGCATCCTTGGAGGACCAATAGGGCGCGCTCTGGGTCCAGCCGTCGCTTCGTAGATCGCTCGCCCAATCGGCCGGCAGCGCGACCTGCCGCGGCCGCTCGGAGCTTGTCGCGACGAGATGTCCGTGCGTGTCCAGCACCAACAGCTCGGTGTAATCGCGAAACTTGTCGCGTACCGAGTTGAGGTAGTCCGTCAGCCGCTTGTGGTAAATACCTGACTGGACGGGCTCGCCGCCCTGCTGCGGGATGCGCTCGAGGTTTTCCGTGATCTCGTAGGAGCTCGAGAAGACGCGCAGATCGTAGCGCAGCTCTTTGGTCCAGAGATCGAGCTCGCGGACGGCCTGTGCGCTCACCCCCTGCAGCTCTTCAGAGGCCTTGCCGGTGAGGGCACGCTTGTTTTCGATGTAGGAAATCCACACCGTCGTCAGCGACGGCACCAGCGTCGCGACGACGGCGAACATCAGCATCTTGGCGCGGATGCTGGACAGGGGGGAAAAACGCAGCAAGGTCAGGGCGCCTCTCCTCCGTGGGGTGGCACAAGATTCATCCGGGAAAGATTACGGCAAGAGCAGGACGGAAGCCGTGCCCGAAATCACGTGATTTGGCGCACGTTCCCTCACGAAATCACACTACCTGGCCCCCAATTGGAGCCCCCATGCGCGAGCGTCTGAGTCGACGGTCGTTCCTTACATACGGTGCAGGTGCGTTGGCGGGAGCGGTGGTCGCACCGCCGGCCGGAGCGCAGCATGCTGCGCCCATGCCGGTAGCTGCGCCTGAACCGGTGGCCCCAGCTGATTTCGAGCTCGAAGAAACCTCCATCGCCGAGCTGCAGGACGCCATGCGCAGCGGTGCGCGCACGTCCCGATCGATCTGCGCGGCGTACCTGGCTCGGATTGCCGAACTCGATCCTAAGCTGCATGCGGTGCTGGAAACGAACCCCGACGCGCTCGATATCGCCGACCAAATGGACACCGAGCGCAAAGCAGGACGGGTGCGCGGCCCGATGCACGGCATCCCTGTTCTGCTGAAGGACAATATTGCGACGGCCGACAAGATGATGACGACCGCCGGCTCTCTCGCGTTGGTCGGTGCGATTCCGCCGCGTGACGCGCCGCTGGTGGCGCGGCTCCGGGATGCCGGCGCGGTGATTCTCGGCAAGACGAATCTCTCGGAATGGGCCAACATCCGGTCCACGCAGTCCTCCAGTGGCTGGAGCGCGCGTGGCGGCCAGTGCGCCAACCCCTACGCGCTCGACCGCAATCCGTGCGGCTCGAGCTCCGGCTCGGGTGCCGCGATCGCGGCAAACTTCGCGGCCGTCGGGATCGGGACCGAGACGGACGGCTCGATCGTATGTCCCTCGAGCGCGTGTTCGCTGGTCGGCGTGAAACCGACGCTGGGACTAATTGATGGGGCCGGCATCATTCCCATTGCGCATAGTCAGGACACCGCCGGTCCGATGACGCGTACCGTTGCCGATGCCAGCGTGCTGCTCGGCGTCCTCGCGGGGCGCGACTACAGCACGAGTCTCGATCCCGCCGGGTTGCGGGGCGCCCGGATCGGCGTCGCCCGCAAAAAAGTTTTCGGATACAGTCCCGAAGCCGACGCACTAGTGGACGCGGCGATTGCCGTATTGAAAGGGCAGGGCGCGGTGATCGTGGACCCCGCGGATATCCCGCATTTGGGCGACTACGACGACTCTGAGCTGACCGTGCTGCTGTATGAATTGAAAGCCGATCTGGCGGCATATCTCGCCGCGTGGGCCCCCCCCCGTGCAGCCGTCCAGACGCTTGCCGATGTGATCGCATTCAATGAAGCAAACCGAGCCGCCGAGATGCCCTACTTCGGGCAGGAGTTATTTCTACGCGCGCAGGAGAAGGGTCCGCTCACCGATCGAGCCTACCGCGATGCGCTCGCCAAGGACCGGCGCCTGTCGCGCACCGAGGGACTCGACGTTGTGCTTGCCCGTCACAATCTCGACGCCCTCGTCGCCCCGACCGGCAGTCCTCCCTGGCCGACCGATCTCCTGAACGGTGACCATTTCCTCGGCGCCAGCTCGACCCCGGCGGCGGTCGCGGGCTATCCTAGCGTCGCCGTGCCTGTCGGGTACTCTTTCGGATTGCCGGTGGGGATGTCGTTCATCGGGAAAGCAAATAGTGAAGCCACACTGCTAAAGCTCGCGTACGCGTACGAGCAGGCGGCCAAGCCGCGGAAGCCTCCACGGTTCCTACCGCAATGGAGCCCCGAGTTGAATCCATCGCGCTAGGAGGTTGCGCTCCTCATCGCTCATGCCGGTCTTGTTGGCGATCGGCATCGTCCTGGTCTCGACTGCGCGTACCCTGATTCGCTCGGCGAGCCGAGCGATGCTTTCAGGTGTGTCGAAGGTAACCCCGCCCGGAGCCGGCCCGAATGTGCGATCGGTCTGGTATTGCGAGTGGCAGGGCTGACACCGCTGCGCGATCACTGACCGCACCGCCGCGAAACTCTGCCCAGTATCGTCTGTCGCGCCTGTCCCCGTCCCGCGCAGGCCCGTCGTCGAGAGGAACATCGCGCCAGCCAGCCCGAGTGCCGCCGGCACGAGTGCCCAGCGGCTCGAGGACCTTCGACCAATCATGGCGTGCCGGACGCTCGAGCCGGCGACAAAGAGGAATAGAAACACGAGCCAGTTTAGCCGGCCGGCGTAGGTCGACGGGTAGTGACTCGACAGCATGATGAAAAGCAGCGGAAAGGTCATGTAGCTGTTGTGCACGGAGCGCAGCTTGGCCCGCTCGCCCAGTGTGAAGTCGGCAGGCCGGCCCGCGCGTGTCGCCGCCAACATCTCGCGCTGGGCAGGTAAGATCCGCAGCCAGACGTTGGCGACCATGATGGTGCCGAGGAGGGAGCCGACGTGCATGAACGCGGCCCGGCCGGACAAAAGCCGGCAGAGCAGGTACGTGACCGCAGCCAGCAGCCCGAACGAGGTCGTCGTCGCGACTACCCGCCGCGCTGCCAGCGGCGACGACCACAGCCAATCGTAGAGCAGCCAACCCACGACGAGGAGACCGATACCCAGCGCGATAGCAGCACCGCGGCTGATGCGCGAGACGCTGGGATCGAACAGGTAGGCGCCGCTCAGGTAGTAGACCAGCACGAGCAGTGAGATGCCCGAGATCCACGTGAGGAGCGCCTCCCACTTGAACCAGTGCAGCACCGGCGGCACCTCGCCCGGCCCCGGCTTGCGCTTCTCCACCACGTAGAAGCCGCCGCTATGCACCATCCAGAGGTCGCCTTCGATTCCGGGCCGCGGCACCGGCGGCGTCGCAAGGCCGCGATCTAACCAGATGAAGTAGAAGGAGCTGCCGATCCAGGCGATTCCGGCAATGAAGTGCGTCCAGCGCAGCAGCAGATTCGTCCAATCCCCGAGCAAGCTGGTCATGGGGACGGTAATTTCAGCATGAAACCGCATCCGGCCAGCCCCCGTCGGTTTAGACGGTCGACCCGCCAAAGCGTGCGCTCGGCCATCACTGTCCTTAAGGACAATGTTTGCCGAGCACACCCTTTAGGGTGTGTAATGCAACGATGCCTTCCCTTCGGAGCCGCCTCATGAAGCCTGCGATCGTATTCGCTGCCGTCGCTTCCTGCATTCCCCTCGCCGCCTGCACAAAAGCGGATGCCAATGACGGTTCGACTCGCCCGTACAAGGTGGGCGTCGTCGATCGGGGTGAGGTGCGCGTGATCGTCGAAGAGACCGGTGTCGTTTCGCCGGAGCGCAGTATCGTGGTGAAGTCACCGATCTCTGGCGTCGTCCAGCAGCTCTATGTCCGCGAAGGCGATCGCGTGCAGACGGGGCAGGCGTTGGCGCGCGTCATGCCTGACATCGCGCAGGCGAACAGTCTCGCGCAGCTCCGCAGCGAGATTGCGAAAGCGCGTATCGCGCGCGACAACGCCAAACGCGACTACGACCGCTCCCAGCAGCTGTCCGCGATCGGCGGGATTACACAGGCGGATCTCGACGTGCGGCGTGTGACCTACGAGCAAGCGGAGAACCAGTGGCGCACGGCCGAGGATCAGCTACGGCTCGTGCAGCGCTCGGGCGTCACGGCGGGCGACTCGACGGGGAACACCGCGCAGTGGGCCCGCATCACGGCGCCCGCCGCTGGCGTGATCATCGGCCGCGGCGTGGAAGAGGGGGAGACGGTGGTGGGCGGGACAAGTGCGTTCGGAGGCGGCACCGAGCTGTTCACGATGGCCGATCTGTCGACGCTGCTCGTCAAGGCGGCCATCAACGAGGTCGATATCGGCAAGGTGCAGAAAGGCGATCGCGTCGCGCTGACCGTGGACGCCTTCCCCGGTGACACGGCGCAAGGAGTCGTACGTCTCGTTCCGCCGGCCGCGAGGCTGCAAGATCGCGTCCGCGTGTTCGACGTCGAGGTGGTGGTGACGGGCGGCGCACAAGTGCTGCGCCCCGGGATGACCGCCAACGTGCGCATCTCCGGTCCCATCCGCTCGGAAACCGTGCGTGTGCCGGTCGAGGCCGTTCTTTTGAAGGAAGGGAAGCCGGTGGTCTACAAGCTGGGCGGCAGCGGTCCGCAGCCCGTTCCCGTCACATTAGGCCTGTCCGATCTCTACCATGTCGAGATCGTCCGGGGGCTCGCGCCCGGTGACTCGATCGCGCTTGAGGATCCGGTCGCGGCCGGCGAGCGCGCCCGCAATCCGGCGCGGCGGCGGTGATGTCGACGCTGATCGAGGCCCGCGCCCTCGCCAAGACCTACCGGCTCGGTCAGGTCGATGTGCAGGCGCTGCGCGGCGTCGACGCCGACGTTGCCGCGGGCGAATACATCGCCATCACCGGGCCATCCGGCTCAGGCAAGAGCACCCTGATGCACATCCTCGGGTGTCTCGACTCACCCACGTCCGGTCGATACCACCTCGATGGCGAAGACGTCAGCACGCTGTCCGGCAAGCGGCTGGCGCAGGTACGCAATCGGAAGGTGGGATTCGTCTTTCAGACGTTCAATCTGATGCCGCGTCTCAGCGTCGAGGAGAACGTGGCACTGCCGCTGAAATACCGTGGGGGGATTCCCCGCCCAGAGCGCCGCACCCGCGCGCTGCGACTGCTCGAGCGACTCGGCTTGTCGCATCGGATCGGACATCGGCCCGATGAGCTCTCGGGCGGTGAGCGGCAGCGCGTCGCCATCGCGCGCGCGCTCGTCGGCGAGCCGGCGATTCTCATGGCGGATGAACCGACCGGCAACCTCGACTCCAAGTCGGGCGCCGAAGTGCTCGCCACGTTCGCCGAGCTGCATGAGGCGGGGCACACCATCGTGCTGGTGACCCATGATGCCAGCGTGGCCGCCCGCGCGCAGCGAGTCATTCAGATGAGCGACGGGCGGGTCGTCTGAACCTCATCGAGTCGCTCCTCACCGGGCTCGACGAGGCGCGTCGTCACTGGGGGCAGACGCTCCTGTCGCTGCTCGGACTCGTGCTCGGCACGGCAAGCATCGTCACGGTCCTTGCGTTGTTCGGCGGCCAGACGGCGTTGACGGAGCAATTCCTCAACGAGGTCGGCGGCCGTGGCACGATCATCGTGTCCGACCGCGAAGTGTCCGCCCATCCCGGCGCGCGCGAGCTCGCGTCGAAGCGCTTGACGTTTCGCGACGCGCAGTACCTCCGTGATCACGCCACGACCCTCGCCGCCGTCAGTCCGGGATGGGCAAGGCAGCTGCCCTATCGCGCCGGCAATATGAGCTTCGAGGGGCAGGTCATCGGCACCGTTCCGGATTACATGGTCATCAACGACATCAAGCCGCTCATCGGCCGCTACCTCAGCGAGCTCGACGTCCGGCAGCAGTCACGGGTGGCCGTGTTGGGATGGAAGTACGCCGACTCGCTGTACGGCACGCCCGCCAACGCGCTCGGCAAGGTGGTGAGCCTCGGTGGCAAGAGCTATCGGGTAGTGGGCGTATTGGAGCGCGAAGAGTTCTACTTTGCCGCCTGGGAAGACAACGCGCTCGAGTATCGCAATGAGCGCGCCTACATCCCGATCTCCACGGCGATCACGCAGTACAGCGCCACCGACAATCTCGGGTTCCTGACCCTCAAGGCGAGCCCGGCGGTCGGTGCGGCGGTCGCCCAGGCGCAAGTCCGCAGCCTGCTGTATGCGCGCCACGGTGTGGAGGACTTCGACATACGGGCCTCGGGACAGGGGGCTGGGGCCGACAGCGGCCAGTTCCTCATGCTGTTCAATTTCATTTTTCTGGTGGTCGGGGTCGTTTCGCTCGTCACGGGCGGCATCGTGATCGCGAACATCCTGCTGGCGTCGGTGGTGGAACGCGTGCGCGAGTTCGGCACCCGCATGGCCTTGGGCGCGACGGCCGGCAGCATCTTCGCGCACGTGTTGGCGGAAGTCCTCGTGGTCACGCTGATCGGCGGGTTGCTGGGACTTGGGCTCGGGACGGCGTTGACCGGCGTCGTCGCGCTCGTCATGCAGATGCCGGCTGTCGTGAGCCCGTTCATTGCCACGATCGCGATCGTGACCGCGACGAGTGTGGGCCTGATTGCCGGATTGTATCCGGCGTTGCGCGCCGCGCGGTTGGCCCCGGTCGAGGCGTTGCGGTATGCGTGACTGGGCCGAGCTGATCTGGGATGCGCTGCGGGAGATCCGCGCGCATAAACTGCGCTCGCTCCTGACGCTCTCCGGGATCGTCTTCGGGGCCGCCTCCGTCGTCTCCATGACGTCCCTCGCCGCGGCGATGAAGACGCTGGTGTACGAGGACCTCATCGCCATGGGGTTGTCGCGGAGTTTCTTCATTCGTGATGAGGGACCGCGGTCGGACGCGAAAGGCGCCACGGCGCTGCGCTATACGGGATTGCGCATCGCCGATCTCGATGCGCTGCGCGCGCTGCCCGGCGTCGCGAGCGTGCACGGACGGAATTGGGGCGAGGAGAAGGTCGTCAACGCCCCGGCCGATCGGCGCCGCGTCCGGATCGACGGGGTCGATGCGGGCTACCTGGAGCTGCGCAACTGGCGCATCGTTGCCGGTCGCAGTATCCGGCCCCTCGATGTCGAAAACCGCTCGCGCGTCGCCGTCATAGGCGCCGAAATGGCCGACAATCTGTTCGGTACCGTGAAGCCCGTCGGCCGAACGATCACCATCGACGGCGTTCGGTTTGTCGTTATCGGCATCGTGGCGCCGATCGAATTCGATATCATTCCCGCGGATTTCAGTTTTGTCGGGCGGCGCATCTACATCCCGTACTCCTATCTCACACGATACGCGAAGGGCGAAGCGCGCTTGGATGAGGCGCTCGTGACCGCACGCGAGTCCGCCGAGTTCGGGGACGTGCTGCGCCGCGGCAGCGCCCTGGTACGACAGCGGCACGGGGGGGCCGTCGACTTCAACATCGAGAACGAGGCCGCCGAGGTGCTGTCTAACCTTGCGATGGCGGACAACATTCTCGGCGGCTGGAACGCGGTGATGTTCACGATCGCCGGCGTGACGCTGGTGGTCGGTGGCATCGGGCTGTTCAGCGTGCTGCTCATTGCAGTGCGCGAGCGCGTCCACGAGATCGGGATCCGCAAGGCACTCGGCGCGGACGATAGCGCCATCCTGCGCCTGTTCCTTGCCGAGTCGCTCACGCTCGCGTTCCTCGGCGCGATACTCGGGATCGCCGGCGGCGCGGGACTCACCGTGATTACGGAGCTGATCGGCCGGCAGTTCGGCAAGCCGTTCGTCATTCCGGTGAGCGTGCCCGGCGTGACACTCGCCGTACTGTTTGCGCTGATTGTCGGGGTCTTGTTCGGCTGGTATCCGGCGCGCCGGGCGGCACGGCTCGATCCCATCGAGGCTATTATTGGGTGATGATCGCCTCGGTGGTCGCGTTGCTCGCTCTCCAAGCCACTCCGCCCACTCCTCCCGACACCGTTGTTCTGCAGCCCGTCACCATCACCGCAATACCAAACGAACGTCAAGAATGAGATCATCCCCTATCGCGGCGGGCGCTTTTATCTCACGGCGGGCAGCGCACGCCGGCGCGGTGCCGAGCTGGGCATGCGCGTGACGACCAGCGCCGGGGTGGCGTTGCAGGCGGCTCTGACGTGGTATGCACACACGTACACCGAGTACCTGGTTGATTCGGTGCATTACGACACCCTCAAGGCGGGCGTCTTTGCCGACTATAGCGGCAACAACGTCGTGGGAGTCCCGGCATTCACCGGCGTGCTCGCGCTGGATGTCACGCCCGCCGCAATCAAGCCCGTGCGCGTGCGGGTCGGCGTGGAGAACATCGGATCCTTCGATGCCGACGACGCGAACCAGGTGAAGGTGCCGTCCTATCGCATCGCGAACCTGTCGGTGGGAACGGACAGCCCGATTGGCTTGGGGGCCAAACTGGGCATCAACGCGTTCGTCACGGTCAATAACCTGTTCGACACCCGCTACATCGCGTCGGCATTCCTCAATCCGGACGTCGTGGGAGGAGAGCCCGTGGCGTTCGAGCCCGGATTCGCGCGCAACGTGGTCGTCGGCGTATCGCTCGTCGCGCGCTAGCCGCGCGCCCCCAACGCAGCGTTCGTCGCTTCGTCCAGGATCCCCCAGATTCGGTCCGCCCACGCGCGGTGCTCCGGCTTCATCAGGACCGACCTCATGCAGATGATGGTTTCATGGTCCCTCCGCATAGGACCCACATCGACCATGTGCAGGGGAAGCGTCACGAGAGCGAGGTGGAGCTGGCGATTCGCCGCCTCGGCAAAAACCCGTTTCGACAGATTCGACGCGTCCGTCGCGCTCGCGGCGCGCGGGGCCCACACGAGAATGTCGAGCTCCGGCGCTGCCGCAGTGACGAAGCGTCCATCCTGCCGCAACCGCTCGTGCAACGCGAGCGCGGCGGCACGGCCGCTCTCCAGTCCTCTCGCGAATTCCCCACCGCGAACCAGCGGCAACAGCCGCTGCGTGGCCCACAGCGCGACCGCGCCGGCACCCGGGCGCGAGCACTCGAGCGCGATCTCGCCGAGGTGCAGATCGGTGGATGTGTAGTACGTGTACGGCGAATCGTGCCGATAGAGCCGGCCCACCGCTGGGTCCTTGAAGAGCACGCAGCCGCAGCCGTACGGTTGTAGTCCATGCTTGTGCGGATCGATCACGACGGACGAGGCATCCGCGATCCGATCGAAGGCGCGTCGTGTCTCGGGTTCGAGATTGTCGGTAAGCAGGAAATAGCCCCCGTAGGCCGCGTCGGCGTGCACACGAAAATCGTTGCGACCCCCGAGCTGAACGATCGCGTCGAGGGGGTCGACGGCGCCCGTCGCCGTCGTACCCATGGTGGCAACGACGGTGCCGACACCGCCCGCCGCCAGCCGGCGTTCGAGCGCGTGCACATCCATCCGGCCTCGGGCGTCGCACGGAATCGTCTCGAACGGCAAGCCGAGCACGCCGGCGATGCGTTGATGCGTGTAGTGTGCCTGAGTCGAGGCAAGGGTCGTCTTCCCCGGGTGGAGCCGGCCCGCGATCCAGAGCGCTTCGAGATTCGCCATCGTGCCGCCGCCGCAGAGATGACCGAGGTGCGTCTCCCACCCGATCATCCTGGCCAGCTCGGCAACGGCTTCCTTCTCCATCGCGGAGCTCGCGCGACCGCCGTCGAGCGCATGGTTGTTCGGATTGAGCTGCAACGCCAGCTCATACGCAAGCCGTGCGATGGGATGCGGCGGCTTGAGCATTTGGCCCGCATACAACGGATGGAAGTACGGATAGTTGTCGTGCAGGCGCTCGGCGACGTCGCGGAGCACGCGCTCGAGCGCTGCGTCGTCGGTCCGCGTGTCAGCCGCGGGCAGATCGGCGAAGCCGGCGCGCAAACGGTCGAGCGCGTCGCGCAGCGCGTTCAGCTCTCTAGCGGGGTCGTGCATCCGGCAATGATATTTAGCGCACCTCCTTCCTGCGGACACCCCATGTCGCTCCGCTTTGGCCGGACTCCTCTACTGGCCGCGGTTTTCGTGATGTTGTCTTCGGCGTTGCAAGCACAGGCTCCGGGACGTTGGGCATGTCAGGCGGACAGCCTGGCCGGCTTCAACTGCGCGCGCTACTACGACGGCACGGTGACCATCACGTCCGAGCTGAAGGGATCCGTCCAGCAGTCGTCGCGAATTGTGGCGACGATAGTTGGCGGCCGAGTCACGTGTAAAGTGTCGGGCACCGAGGTTGAGACGTTCGATGGGCCCGGCATGCTGGCGGTTGTTCACGAAGCATCGCAGGTGGTGGGCGGCGGATACAGCATCAATGTCTGGTGCCCCGAAGCACCCGGGGACGTCATGGAGCGCGGCACGGATCCACAGATCACGATCATGAAGCAACGCGCGGCCGACTACGCAACGCTGGAAGGCAAAGAGGCGTACGAGAGTCCCAGTGCAGATGCCGTGAACGGCATCACGGGGACGGAGACGATTACCTGGTCGTTGCGACGGCGTTAGCTGATTATTTCAACCCCGTAGGCGTGTACGTCCAGGTCCAGCCGGGGTTCTCCTGGTCCACAGCGACGATCGACTTGCCGTCCTTGGAGATCGACACACCCTCGCCCCGAGCTGCCGCCATGCCAAAGACCACTGTCGTCTGGACGACGAGCGTGATCGTGACCTCCTGCGTCTTCGCCGGCACCGTCGCCTCCTTGCACTCCCTCCCGACCTCCTGGGGTACGACCGTCGCCGGATAGGACCGCGTTCCGTTGAGTTGGAGCCTGTTCGATACCGGCGCCACCGAGGTGAGGGTGAAGTAGTCGTAGGTGCCGTTGAAGCGGATGGGGATCATCGGGCACGGGCCGCCGGGGCCGGGGGGTACCGCCGTTCCCGGGAAGTTCTTGAACGTCGGTGTGCCGACGAGCGCCGTTTCATTCTGATTCCAGTCGAACGTCAGCTCGACGCGATCGGTCGCGCTGGCCGCACCGACCAAGACCGCGGTTGGTACGCCGGAGAATTCGCCGACCACCACGTAGCGGACGACCGTGAAGGCCGACCACTTGTTCAGGACGTCCATGTCCATGTCCTGCGCGCGAAGGGAAACCGTCGGACAGGCGAGCGCTGCACTCAACAAGACGGCCAGGCGACGACGGCGCATTGCCACACTCTGGAGGAGGAAGAGCTAAGGTAGCGCGCGGTTCGGGTGGGCGTGAGGGGACCTCAAGGCCCTCCCATCACCCTCAAGTACTGCCGATCCCACGCGGCCGGGATGCTCTCGCGTGGTGAGTACGGCCCAGGCTGATAGGCCCGCGAGCTGACGCCCAGCTGGCTCCGCTCGCAGATGTGCCAGTCCTGACGGTTGGTCTTGCCCCAAAACTCCTCGGCGTCCTGAATGTTGTAGCGCGCGGCTGCCGGCGCGTCGGGATGCACCATCCACTCGCACACGACGCGCGACTGCATCGCTGACACCGGCCACACTGTGTAGAACACAGCGTAGTCAGGATGCAGGCTCAGCATCATCGTAGGAAACAGCGCGTAGTAGAACGCGCGGCGCTGCTCTTCGACCGGCAATGTCCCGAGCGGCAGCGCGCACGCGCGACCCGTCATCGTCGCACTCTCGTTCGGCGCCTTGATCTCCATGTAGCCGCCGAGGAACGGCCCGTCGATGAGGTCGTTCGCGCCGCTTGTGTAGGGCAGCTTGGTCGACAGCTCCGGATGGATCGTGGGGCAGTGCAGGCACTCGTTGTAATTCTGGAGAATCAGCTTCCAGTTGGCTCGCACGTCGTACTCGATGTGCCGGACGGTGTGCAACCTCGGTAGATTGTAGCGCGCGAAGCGATCCTTGAGCGGCGCGAACCACTGCGCGGCATTCGCCGCGGAGTCGAGATTCAGGAAAAGGAAACCTTCCCACTGGACCAGCGCCACTCGGTGCAACGGGTACGCCTTCTTGTCAAAGCCTTCCACCTCGTTCATGTGCGGCGCACCGATCAACCGACCGTCGAGCGCGTACGTCCATGCGTGGTAGGGGCACTGGATGGTTTCGGAGAGCTTGCCGCTGGTTGATTCGCACAGCCGCGTTCCGCGATGGCGGCAGACGTTGTAATACGCGCGCCGCTCGCCAGACTGATCCCGTAGCACGATGATGCTCTCCCCGGCGATCTCCACGAGGAAGTAGTCGCCGGGGGCCGCGAGTCCTGCGTCCCGGCCCACGCAGATCCAATGATGGGCGAAGATGCGCTCCCGCTCGTCTGCGAACACGTCGGGCGCCGTGTAATAAGGGCCCGGGAGTGTGCGCGCTCCCTGGCGATAGCTCTCGACGGTCTTCACGAACGTCATAGAATCTCCCGCGCTGCGTTGCGCCCCGCTGCTCCTGGAATCCCGCCGCCCGGGTGCGTCCCAGAGCCGCACAGGTACAGCCCCTCGATCGGCGTACGATAGCGGCTCCAGCCGGGGACGGGGCGCATGAACAGAATCTGGTCGAGAGTGAGCTCGCCGTGATAGAGGTGGCCTCCGGTGGCGCCACGCTGCGCCTGCTCCTCGTCCGGCGACTGCAACTTCACTTGGCCGGGCTGCGCCCCGAGCACCCGCGCGACGTTCTGTTGAAGGGCCTGGTGGCGCGACGCGCTTGCCGTCCCGTCGGTGAAGGGCACGTATTGCACATGCAGCTCGAGGCGATTCCCGTCGGTGCGCTGCACTTCGACGTACGGAGCGGCCGAGTCCTTGCCGTACTTGGCGTCGTCATACGCGCGCTCCAGGTAGTCGAGCGAGGGCGCGATACAGAGATTCGCATAACTGGGCGCCCGCTCGAGGGTGAGCGTCCCGCGTGCCACCACACCACGCACCTTGATGTTGTCCACGGCCCGAACGAATTCCGGGTCGAGCTCGATGGCGAGAGGGTCCAGGGTCGCGCGTGGATCCGCGCTCGACACGACCCACGGCGCAAGCAGCGTCTCGCCGCTCTGCTCCAACACGACGCCGGTCGCGCGGCCGTTCGTCGCCAGCACGGTGGCGCGGCTGCCCCGACGTATCTCCACCTGGTTCATCCCGTCCAAGACTCGCGTCACGTTCGACTGGACCGGACGGAACACGCCCGCCGGGCTGCCGGCATGATGATGCAGGAAGTTGAAGGCCGTCCCCCCCGAGCGGGGTCCCTGCTTCAGGTGCCAGATCCCGAGTGCGCCTAGTGGTCCCTTCAACACATCGCTCTCGAACCATTCGTCGAGCAGCTCAGCGATGGACATCGGCAGTACGCGAGCAAGGTCGATGACCGCCTGCTTGCCGAGCCGTCGGACGTAGAGACCCAGGCCGCCGAGACGCGCCAGCTCACGCGGGTCGCGCGTCTCGATATCGGGGGGCGGCGCGCGGTAGAGCTTTTCGAGGACGCCCGCGAGCGTTCGCATGCGCCGGCTGAACTCCGGCCATTTGGCAGCGTCGGCGGGATTGATACGGCGGATAGCGTCGATGGATCGCTGCAGGTCTCGAGACAGCTCGAGCGTGCCGCCCCCGTCGAGCGGGATGGTGAGCCACGGTTCGGGTTGCTCGAGCCGCAGCTGACTCAATCCCAAATCGCGAATCACCTCGGGCGGCACCCAGCCGATATCGGCGGAGTGATCGACCGATGGCCGTTGCTCCACGACGACGACGCGTTTGCCGGCGCGCGCGAGGTAATGCGCGGTGGCGAGCCCGTTGGCGCCGGCGCCGATCACTATCGCGTCGTAACCGTCCCGCCGACTCACGAACTCCCCCGGTCATTCAAGATGCGCATCGCAGCGAGACGTCCTGAGGCGCCCATGATGCCCCCGCCCGGGTGCGTGCCCGAGCCGGATTGATAGAAACTCCGGATCGGCGTCGCGAACTTGGCCCATCCCGGGGCGGGGCGCAGAAAGAACAGCTGATGCAGCGCCAACTCTCCCGCGAAGATGTTGCCCTCGCTGAGGCCGGTGATGCGCTCGATATCAACCGGCGTGATCACCTGCCGGTGCAAGATCTTCGACTTGAACCCCGGAGCAAAGCTCTCGACTGTATTCACGACCGCATCACCGAATGCTTCGCGCTTTGCGTCATTCCAACCGCCATTCAAGTGATACGGAGCGTACTGTACGAAAATCGACATGACGTGCTTGCCCGGCGGCGCCATCCCTGGGTCGATCACGGACGGGAAGACGATGTCCATGTACGGACGCCGCGAGAACTCGCCGTATTTCGCGTCGTCGTAGGCACGCTCCACATAGTCGAGACTGGGACTGATCGAGACGGCGCCGCGATGCAGCTTCCCACCGGCGCCATCCGGGAGGCAGGTGAAGGTGGGGAGCGAATCGAGCGCGATGTTCACTTTGCCCGATGACCCGCGAAACTTGAAGCGCTTGATGTCGGATACGAAATCGGACGGCAGCTGGTCGGCGTCGAGCAACTGCAGGAACGTCCGTCGCGGATCGAGGCTCGACACGACGGTCGCGGCCGCCATGTCATCCCCGTTTTCCAGCACCACGCCGGTGGCTTTGCCGCTGCGCACCACGACTTTCGCCACGCCGGCGTCACACCGGATCTCGGCCCCAAACGACCGCGCCGCAGAGGCGATCGCTTCGCTGACGGCGCCCGTGCCTCCTTTGGCGAATCCCCACGCGCGGAACACACCGTCCAGCTCACCCATGTAATGATGAAGGAGAACGTAGGCCGTTCCGGGCGAGCGGGGACCGAGGAAGGTGCCGATGATCCCGCTGGCAGACTTCGTGGCTTTGAGCACGTCGGTCTCGAACCACTCATCGAGAAAGTCGGCGGAGCTCATCGTCATCAGCTTGACGAGCGCGTGCAGCCGCTCAGCGCCGAGGCCGCGGAAATGCTTGCCGAGCCGGAGTAGGGCGGCCAGATCGGCCGGCGCGAAGGACGTGGGATCCGGGGGAACCATGCCAAGAATCGGCTTCACGGCCTGCGCCATGAAGTGCATGAGCCGGCCGTATTCGTCGTACGCCTCTGCGTCGCGGGGCGAGTGGCGATACAGCTCGCGCCGCGTCTCGTCGTGGTCGGCCCACGCCGCGAGGTAATCGCCGTTTTCCATCGGCGTCACCGTGCTCTCGAGCGGCAGGATGTGCAGACCATGCCGCGGCAAATCGAGATCGCGGATGATCTCGGGCCTGAGCAAGCTGACGACGTAGGAGAACATTGAGAACTTGAAGCCGGGGAAGATCTCTTCGGTGACCGCGGCGCCCCCCACGCGCGGCCGTCGCTCCAGCACCAGCACCCGCTTGCCCGCGCGCGCGAGATAGGCGGCGGTCACCAGACCATTGTGGCCGCCCCCAATGACGATGGCGTCGTAGCGCGTGGCTCCCGCCCCCGCGTTTTGCGCCATCAGACGCGCTTCCGCTCGGGGTTGAAGAATGGCAGCGGGGTCACGTGGGCGGTGGCTTGCTTGCGCCGGTGCTCCACCGTGATCTCCATGCGCAACTGCGTGCCGGGCACGGCGCTCGGCGACTCGAGATGCGCGAGCGCCATGTATCGCTTGAGAATCGGCGACCAGCCGCCACTCGTCGCGTACCCCACTTGGCGACCGCCGGGATCGTAGATCGGGACGCTCATGCGCCAGGCTTGGGTCGGCACGCGCGGCGGAAGCCCCACTTCGGCGTAGAGCTTCTCGAGCGAGTCCCAGTCCACGGTGAGCCCGGTGAACTGCCACGAAGGCCCGCGCCGCCGCTCGGCATCGAGCGCGTCTTTTCCGTTGTAGCGCGCCTTGTCCGTGGCCACGGTCCACCCGAGTCCCAGCTCGAGCGGCGATGACTTCTGCGCCTCGATGAGCGCGTGACGGGAAGAGAAGTAGTCGACTTCGATGAGGAGCAACCCTGCTTCGATGCGCGCGACATCGAGCGCCAGCATGCCGGCAGGCGTGACGCCGTACGGCGCGCCGGTTTCGATCAGCGCGTCCCACAGCGGGACCGCCTGCGCCGCGTCCACCCAGATCTCGTAGCCGAGGTCGCCCGTGTAGCCGGTTCGGGAGATCGTGACCGGGATGCCGCGGATCTGGGCGCGGGTGAGCCTGAAGTACCTCAGTGTCGAGAGGTCGCGTTGGGCCGCGACCTGGAGGATCGCACGAGAGTTGGGGCCTTGCAGCGACAACGCCGCGGTGCGCTCCGAGACGTCTTCGAGCGCGACATCGAGGCCCGAGGAATTCAGGTGCAGCCAACGCAGTGTCGGATCGGCGGCCGTCATACGGAACCGGTCCTCCTCCAACACCGAGATGGTCCCGTCGTCAATCTGCTTGCCCTCGGCGTCGCACCAGGGCGTGTAGAGCACCTGTCCGATCTTCGCCTTGCCGACGTTACGCGTCACGACGTGATCGAGCAGACGCGCGGCGTCGCGCCCGGTGACCAGATACTTGTACAGCGGCGAGACGTCGAACAGCGCGGCGGCGTTGCGGATCGCGTGATACTCGCGCTCGTGCGACAGCTCGTAGGAGCTGGCGACGACGTAGCCTGCCCAGCGCCGCCACGCCTGGCCCTCGGAGAGTGGCCCGGTGCGGGCGTGAAACGGGGTGGGGCGGAGACTCACGACGAGATTTGCGTCTCGGCCGGCGCGAAGATGACCAGCACTTGTAGCTGTGCGGTGATCGAATGGAAGTGGTGCTCGACCCCGGCAGGCACAAACACCGCCGAACCGGCTGCGACGGGCCGATCCTCGCTGTCGACACGGATCGTCGCCCGTCCGCTTACGACGTAGTACAGCTCGTCTTCCTTGTGTGGCACCTGGCGATCCGGTTCGCCCGGCTGCAGCACGTACAGTCCCGCCGACATGGCAGGGACGCGAACCAGCTCGAAGTAGTTGTGACCGGCCGGGCGTTCGGCAAAGAGCCGCGGGAGCTCGAAGTTTTCCATATCCGGGCGCGAAATCTCACGCCGCCGGGCCGTTCGTGCAAATTTCCCGTGATGCGCCTGCACCTGGTCGAGATTCATGATTTGCCGTCGTGTCCGCCGTCGTTGCGGGACGCGCTCACCGATTTTCTGGCGTTCGCGCTCAATCTGTCTCGGGCCTATCAACCGGCTGCTCCGCTCCTGCGCCGTGCGCTCGCACGCACCGGTGCGCGGCGGGTTGTGGATCTGTGCGCCGGCGCGGGCGGCCCCTGGGGCTGGCTCGCGGACCAGGTCGGCGTGCCCGTCTTGCTCACGGACCTCTATCCACACCGGAACGGCCCGCAGAGCATCCCGTTTCACCCCGAGCCGGTGGACGCGCGGGCGGTGCGGCAGGAGCTCGATGGATTTCGGACGTTGTTCACGTCGTTCCATCACTTCCGTCCCGCGGAGGCGCGCGCGATACTCACGGACGCCGTCGCGAAGCGGCAGGGG
>JBIOXD010000027.1:0-43463 GCA_044869265.1 Gemmatimonadales bacterium | reverse complement strand
GGCCGAGATCTTCTTGTCGTGAATCAGGATGTAGGGGTCCTCGAGGGCCGCCTCCATCTTCTCGGGATCGGTGACGAAGTAGGGCGAGAGATAGCCGCGGTCGAACTGCATGCCGTCCACGGTGTCGAGCGTGGTCTCGAGGCTCTTGGCTTCCTCGACGGTAATCACGCCGTCCTTGCCGACCTTGTCCATCGCATCGGCGATCTTGTCGCCGATCTCAGCGTCGCCGTTGGCGGAAATCGTGGCGACCTGCTTGATGTCTTTCCGGCCGGAGGTCGGCACCGAAATCTTCTTCAGCTCGGCGACGACGGTCTCGACCGCGTTCTCGATGCCGCGCTTCAGGGCCATCGGGTTGGCGCCGGCGGTCACCGACTTCAGACCTTCGCGATAAATCGCCTGCGCGAGCACCGTCGCCGTCGTGGTGCCGTCGCCCGCGAGATCGGAGGTCTTGGTCGCGACTTCTTTCACCATCTGGGCGCCCATGTTCTCGATCTCGTCCTCCAGCTCCACTTCCTTCGCGACAGTGACGCCGTCCTTGGTAACGGTCGGGCTGCCGAACTTCTTGTCGATGACGACATTCCGGCCCTTGGGACCGAGCGTCACCTTCACTGCATCGGCCAGCTGATCGACGCCCCGCTTGAGCCTCGCGCGGGCCTCGGTGCTGAACTCCAAAAACTTGGCTGCCATGTCTGTACTTCCTCCCTAAGGGGCTGGGGGCTTGCTTACGCGAGCTTTGCGATGACGTCAGCTTCTTTGATCAGGATGATCTCTTCGCCGTCCAACTCGACCTGCGTGCCGCTGTACTTCCCGTACACCACCCGGTCACCGACCTTGAGCTCCATCGGGACCGCTTCACCCTTCTCCCGCCGACCCGGTCCCACGGCGATGACTTCGCCCTGAATCGGCTTCTCTTTGGCGGTATCGGGGATGTACAGCCCGCCCTTCATCGTCTCGGTCTCCTCCATCGGCCGGATCGCAACGCGGTCGGCCAGCGGATAGACCTTGAACTTCTGAGTCGTCTTGGTTGCCGTTGGCATGTTACCCTCAACCTCCGTAACTCTTTGATTTGTTTGCTTGTTAGCACTCGTGATTGGTGAGTGCTAAATGACGACAGGCGAGAATCTCACCGGGTGATGGCCGGTATGTCAAGGCCACTGGAGGGACTACGTGACTAAGGCGGGCTGGGCGGCTCAATGGCTCGTACGGCAGCGAGCGCCCGCGCGTGGGGCGTGCTTAGGGCCGAATCCAACTGGATCGCCGCCACCCCCACAATCGCGCCCGATCGCGTATCGGCGAGGCGCAAATGGAGCCACGTCGGCTGGTCGGGCCCGGGATCGGCAAACATGAAGTGGACGAGCGCGGCAGTGGGCCGGCTGCCTCCCTTGACCGCCCCACGGACCTTATAACCCATGTCCTTCATGACACGCGCGAGCTCAACGCTTTGAGAATCCTGCCCTGCGACGATAATGTCGTAACCGCGCAAAGCGGGCGGAACGCGGGAAGAACCACAGGCGACGGCCCAAACGAGGCACGTCGGCACGATGGCACGTCGGCACGCAGTCCTCATGCCGACGTGCCAACGTGCCGACGTGCCTCGTGTCATTCTACGATTCTCCGCGCCCCCACCCACCGGCTCACCCACCAGGCACCGTCAGGATCCTGTGCCTCGAGCCGCGAAAGCTTCACGCCATCGTTCGAGCTATGAATGAAGGTCTTATCCCCGACATAGAGGCCGACGTGGGTGACGCCGCGCCCGGGCTGCGCAGCGAAGACCAAGATGTCGCCGGGCTGTATCGCTTCGGGGACAGGGGTCACCAGCAAGCCGGCGCTTGCCTGATCTCGACTGGTCCGCGGTAACCGCATGCCGTGTTGGCCATAGGCCCACTGCACGAGGCCGGAGCAATCAAAACCATTCGCCGCGGTCCCGCCCCACACATACGGCGTGCCCAGCACACCGAGAGCGGTGCGAACGACGTCGGCCGCATTGCCCGTGATGTTACTCGGCGGCTCCGGCGGGGGCCGGGAGGATCGGTCAGCCGACGACCGCGTGCCCCCGCTCCTAGAACCGATGGCAAATGAGAAATTGAGTGACGCCGCAAAGCCATCGCGAGAACCGGGCGCGCTCCGCCAGAAGCCGCGTGGTCCGACGTCTTGCAGGTGATACACGGTTTCGAGTCCGAGCCCCACCCAGGGGGCGGGTCGCCATTCCAACCCTCCGCCAAGCGTCCAGAGGGCGGCGAGCTCTTCCGTCGTCGTGTCGGTGGAGAGGCCGAGCGCGACGCCGCCGATTGCGTACGGTCCAAAGGTCGAGCGATGCCGCAGGGCATGCAGCTGCCAGCCGGCGCCGTAAAATGCGCGATGGCGGCCGAGGTTGTCGTGGATCAGGACTTGTGCCGCCAGACCATGCGAAAAGATGCCGGCGAGCGGGACGGCGGTGCGCAACTCGTAGCTCGTCGATTGATTGCCTTGATACCAGCGGCCGTAAAGAAAATCGAGGTCGCGACCGGCTTTTTGCGCAGACAGCGGAGGAGTCGCGGCGACGGCAACAACGACAATCAGAACGCGGTCAGTCCGCGGCCGCAATCGCGGTACGCTCCTCGGAGGTGCCCTCCCCTTCTCGGGGGGCCATGTGGTGGGAGAGCAGATGCGGCAGGTACTTCATGAATCGAATCCAGGTCCAGAGCACTGCGAAGCCAAACAGTAAGGCGCCGAACCCGGCGATTGCGAGCATCACGAAAGGATTCTCAAAGCGCAGGGCAACGAGCGCCCCGACCCACAAACCCACGTGCGAGGCGGCCCACGCCCAGATCGGCGTGAGGAGCCAACCGACGACCAGCAACAGATGCGCCAACCATCTCGGCACGTTGCGCTACCCCTGCTTCCTGCGAGCGATCACGACGAGGGCGAAGACGATCAGCGTAGCCGTAAAGCCGATCCCTGCCGCGACGGGCATATACACCACACGACTGAAGCCGAGCCCGAGCGCGCCACCCACGCCGCCCGCGAGGAGCGGAAGCGCGAGGTTACGGATGGCGGGTTCCCCCCCCCGCGCCACGCGCCCTGCGGTTACGAGCGCGCCGAGCCACGCGAGGAAGGTGCCTAGCATCCACCAGATCGGGAGATACCACCACGAGCTCCCGCCGCCCACCGCGTCCCACGTCCAGGGATAGGCACGGAACGGGCGGAGCAGAATGACATCGACGGCCATGAAAACGACCGTGCCCCACAACCCGATCGCGGCTGCGCTGGCGATGCCTTGCGTCGTGCGAGACGCGGCGAACGCGCCCGGCAGGAAGGTGACCGCCACTCCGGCAACCAGCACGATGATCGTTTCCAGCAGCGCGGCGAAGATTCCAGCCGGGAGCAGGCGCGCAACAGCCAGGTAGACGATGACCGCGGCCCCGGTAGCCAGGCCGACCCACGTTCCACTGAGAAGAATATGACGGAATTCCGAGCGATCGACTGCGGACGGGGAGGTGGTGCCGGCCGTCATCGGATGAGAGCTCCTCGTGTGGGTTCTTTTTGTTACACACCCTGAAGGGTGCGCTCGGCAATCCTTGTCCTTAAGGACAATGTCTGCCGAGCACAGGCTTCAGCCTGTGAAATCAATCTACGTGCCTCACTCTACGTGGCAAACACATACAACACCGTGAGATCGGTTACTGCCCAGGCGGCCAGCGCCCGATACATGCCCCGTTGGTGCTGCGGAGGCTCCCACCGATCGTGGCGCCAGAGCCAGGGCAGCAGCACCAGTAGCCACAGCACGAGCGGAACGGCAATCGCATACCCCGTCGCACCTACACCGAGCAGCACCGCAGCGGAAGCGAACAACGCAAAGGCCAGCAACGTGCAGAGTGTCGCCACCACGAGGCTCAGTCGCATCCCGAGAATCAGCGCGAGTGTGCGGTCGCCGCGGCGCCGGTCCTCCTCGAACTGATACAGCTGCGTCAGGGGATAGAGTCCCGCGAACAGTGGGCAGAAGGCAAACAGGATCATGCCGTGGCCCACATCCAGCGGCCGGCCGGTCGCAGCCCACGCGGCGTACGGTGTGAGCGTCCCGAACCCCCACATGTTGATGACCCAATCCACACCGGCAACCGCCTTGAAGCGAAAGGGCGGCACGGAGTAGAGCAGCGACATCGCGAAGCAGATCGCATAGGCAATCTGAAAGCCGGCCGGCAGCGTCAGCGCGAGAAGCTGCCCACCGATCAGGAGCGCCAGGCTGAAGTGCAGTAGGTAACGCGGCAGTGGAGGCGGCGTGTTGAGGTAGCCGATGTCGCCCACGTCGCGATCGAATACGCTGTTGATCGCCAGTGTCCCGCCGTTCAGGAACACCACCCAGATGGCGAGCGCGCGGACCGCTTCCCTCAGATGCTCGCCCTGAAGCATGCCACTGATGCCGACGGCAAGCACATAGCCGAGCAGCGTATGGCCCGCCATGATCGGCCATTCGGCGGGTCGCAGGTGGAGGACGTATGAGAAGAGGTCCCCGGGCAAGAGCCGATAGCCCCAGCGTCGCCACGCGTTGCGCGTGCGCGCGTCGGCGGGAGCGACCGTCGACGTGTGATTCGGATCTACCACTTGAGTCCGATCGCTCCCGCCGCGATCCGCAAACCGACCAACGTGAGATCGGGGTGCACCGACTCGATTTCTTTACAGAGCGGAGCGACGAGACCGGCGAGCCCGCCGGTCGCGACCGTCATCGGCTTGCGTTTCGTGGGCCACTCGGCCCTAATACGACGGACCAGTCCGTCGACGGCGTCCGCGGTTCCCCAGAGCACGCCCGCGCGGATGCAGTCTTCCGTGCGCCGTCCAATGGCGTGCGTCGGGGGCGTCAGCTCGGTGGCCGGAAGCTTCGCGGTTCGGCGTACGAGCTCATCGGAAGCGGTCAGGAGACCCGGCATGATCACGCCGCCGATGAAGCGCCCGTCACCGGTGATGCAGTCGAACGTCGTCGCCGTGCCGAAGTCCACGACGATCGTGTCCTTCTTGAAGAGCTGGGATGCCGCAAGGGTGTTGACGATACGATCCGCGCCCACCGTCATCGGTTCATCGACGTCAAGCACGATGGGAAGCTTGGTTCGTCCGTCCACCAACACCGGTTGCCGCGTCGTCGCCAACTCGACCCCCGCAGACAGGCTTTGCGTCACCGGGGGCGCGACCGACGCGATGATCGCCGCCCCGATCTCCTGCGTCGAGTGCCCGGCGTGTGTGAGGTGGGTAGTGAGGACCGACGCCCACTCGTCGGGCGTGCGATGTGGAGTCGAGTGTAACCGCCAGTGGCCCCCCGCCACGAGGCGGTCTCCCGCAAACAGTCCGACGGTCGTCTCGGTATTGCCGATGTCGATCGCGAGGAGCATGAGGGCGGCTAAGATAGCTCGACGTGGCCGTCGCGCACCATCGTCGTGCCCGCGCCGGTATCGACGAGCAGCGCACCGTCGGGCCGAATTCCCGCGGCCCGGCCTCCCAGCGGGGCGCGGAGGTGGCGGCCGCGCAGCCAGTCTCGCCGCGCGAACGCGGCAACTTCAAACTGCGTGAGCTGTGCGCCGTGAGCCGTGAGCCGTAACAACGCCGGTACCAACACATCGAGCACGTCGATGCGTCGGACGCCGGGACGGAATTCACTCAGCGACACGGCTTGATTCACAAATTCCACCGGAATGTCGTTGGCGACGTTCACGCCGATCCCGACGGCCAGCCACTGCAACGCGTCACCCTGCCAGCGGGTCTCGCACAGGATTCCCGCGACCTTGCGTTCGTCGAGGAGTACGTCGTTGGGCCATTTGAGCGCGGCCCGCGGCCCGGAGAGGGACGTCGCGCGAATGCCGAGCACCGCTTCCACCACGTCGGCGAGCACGAGGCCAATGCGCAGAGACAGGACACCCGCCGGCGGGAGTGGCGGGCGCAGCAGCATGCCGAGCCACACGCCTCCTGGCGGCGAGCGCCAGGTCCGTCCGTCACGTCCGCGCCCCGCTGTCTGCTCTTCTGCAAGCACGAGCGTACCGGATGGCGCTTCCTGCGCGCCGAGATCGTGAATGGCATCGAGGGTGGACGGCAAGGTGCGGAATACGCCGCACTGCGGGACGCCCCAACGACGGGCGAGAACGGACGAGGGGATGCCGTCGAGTCCGCTCACCCGCGGAACAGCGCGAACGCGAGGGTCAGCAACCCGATCGCCACGCAATACGGCGCGAAGATGTAAAACCGCCCACGGCGGAGCAACACGACCAGGAAGCGGATCGCAAAGACACCGGAGACAAATGCCACCACCGCTCCGATGAGCAGGGGCGCGATGCCGATCGGGCCGAGATCGTTCGACAGGTGGCGCGCTTCGAATAGTCCCGCACCGGCGATCAACGGGATCGCCATGAGAAAACTGAAGTCTGCGGCCGCGACCGCGCCGAGGCCAACCCACAGTCCGGAGGCTATGGTCATCCCGGAACGGGAGATCCCGGGCAAGGGAGCAAGGGCCTGGGCGAGCCCGATGATCATCGCACCGCCAGCGGTTGGACGGGACGCGGCGTCCGGCGTCGTTCCCCGGTGCCGTGTCGACCACAGCGCCACGGCCGTGATGAGAAATCCCGCGCCCGCCGCAAATAATGAGTCAAACGCGCGCCCGATGAAATCCTCAAACAGCAGGCCGACGATCCCGGCCGGGATCATGCCGATGAACAGCAGACCGGCATAACGAAGGTCATCGGGTTGCCGCCGCAACACACCGAGCGCGAGGCGCCAGAACTTCCCGCCGTACACCACCAGAATGGATCCGAGAGTCGCGACGTGGAGGGCGACTTCAACGAATACACCCGGCGTGCTCACATTGACCAGCTGTCCAACGACCGCGAGATGGCCGTCGCTCGAGACGGGAAGGAATTCGGTCAGACCTTGTACCAGGCCGAGCAGGACACCTTGCCAGAGATTCATGCGACCTTTCCCGCGACCAGCGCGGCGAGTCCAATGATCATGGCGCCCTTCAGGAGCGTGCTCACACCCGGCACTCGACCCAGCAACATCCAGGTGGCGGCTATGAGGACGGCCATTTGCGCCAGCAATGCGATCAGGTAGTACGCGCCCCCGTAGCCCGCGTGCCGCGGCAACAGCAGGCTGGCGGGCACAAAAAGAATGCCCGCCCCTGCCGCGATCACGAGCGCCCGCCGGTCACCCAACACGATCGGCAATGTGCGGCGTCCAATCGTACGATCGCCGGTCTGGTCTTCGACATCCTTCACGACTTCGCGCACGAAATGCAGCCACGCGGCGAGGACCCATGGTACCACCCCGGCTGCCGGCACGCCAACGGCCAGTGCTCCATAAAACGGCGGTGAGCCCGCGACGACCGCGACGACGAGGTTCCCCACCAGCGGGAGCGCCTTGAGGCGCGGCGAGTAGGCGAACATGACGACCAGGGCGACAAGGGCGGCAAGAACCTGGACACCGCTGACGAGCCCCGCGAACGTGAACGCCAGCAACGTGCTCATGAAGACGATCAGCTCAGCGGTTCCGCGCGCGACCAGTCCGGCGGCGAGGGGCCTGGTTCCGGGACGATTGACGCGGTCGGCTGCGATGTCCCGAGAGTCGTTCCAGGTATTCCCCACCGCCCCGATCGCGATGGCCGAGATCGCCGCGAAGAGCAGCTCCTTCGGGAAAGTGATCGCTCGCAATGCGATCCAGCCCCCCGCGCACACGCCTGCCGCTGCGATGAGCAGGTTGGGCCCGCGCACGAGCCGCAGCACGGGAGGAGCCCTCATCGCGGGAGGACTTCCTCATAGAGTGTTTCGTACAGGGGCACGATGCGATCGGCGGAGAATTCGAGCGCACGCGCGGCGGCATTGCGCTTCAACCGCTCGTGGTCGCCGGCATCCTGCAGCACGTGGAGCGCGCGCTCGGACATCGCCGCGACGTCGCCCGGCGGAGCCAGGTAACCCGTTTCACCGTTCCGCACGACCTCGGGAATTCCTCCGGCATCGCTCGCGATCACCGGGACGGCGCACGCCATCGCTTCCAGCGCTGCGAGCCCGAACGACTCCGTTGCCGATGGCAGTAGAAAGAGGTCAGCGCCTCGCAGGACGTCGCCGACGTTCTCCACCTTACCGAGAAAGCGCACATCCTTGCGCAGCCGCAGGTGGTCGACCTCGTGCTCGGCGAGATCGCGGTCGGGACCATCGCCCACCAGCACGAGCGTCGCGGGCAGCTGTTTGCGTACACTCGCGAAGATTTTCACGACGTCGCCTACGCGCTTGACCGACCGGAAGTTCGAGACGTGGACGAGCACGCGACGTCCTTTCGGCGCGAGTCGCTCGCGCCAGGAGTCGTCGCTGGGCGGATAGTAGTCGGCCGCGGACACGAAGTTGGGGATTACGCGCACTTCGCAGTCGCCGCAACCGAACGCGCGATAGGTTTCATCGCGCAGATAGGCCGACACCGCCGTCACGGCGTCCGACTGCTCGATGGAAAACTTCGTGAGTGTGTAATACGAGGGGTCCTGGCCCACCAGGGTAATGTCGGTGCCGTGAAGCGTAGTCACGATCTTGAGCCCCAGCCCCTCATGCTCGAGCATCTGCTTGGCGAGCCACGCGGTCGCCGCATGGGGTATCGCGTAGTGCGCATGCATCAAGTCGAGCTGCTCGCGCTTGGCGACCTCGTGCTGCTTCACCGCAAGGGCGAGTGCGTACGGCGATGACTGCTCGAACAGCGGATATTCGAGCTGGGTGACTTCGTGAAACGTCACGCGCTCGGCAAAGCCCCGCAGGCGAAACGGACTGGCGTAGGAAATGAAGTGAACGTCGTGCCCGCGCCGCGCGAGTTCCAACCCCAACTCCGTGGCCACGGCGCCGGAACCGCCGTAGGTTGGGTAACACGTAATCCCGATTCTCATTTAATCGTGCGCCGGGCGTCGTGAGCCGTGCGCCGTTTGCCAGCGGTCGAGAATCATCTCGGCGAGCTTGTCAGGTGTTTCTGTGGCGTCCAGCGTCCAGATTTCCGGCGCACTGCTCACGGCGTACGGCGCACGCTGTTCGGCGTACGGCGCACGCAGCTGATTCCGAAACCACGTCTCCTGCCGCTTCGCGTACCGTCGCGTGGAGACGAGAATCGCGTCGCGCAGCGCAGCTTCCGGCAGTCGGCCTTCCAGCATGCTCACGACCTCCCGATAACCGATGCCATCAAGTCCGGGTGCGGCGGCGGCGACTCCCTCTGCGAGCACCCGGCGAA
The DNA here is from genome assembly GCA_044869265.1 of Gemmatimonadales bacterium. Taxonomy (GTDB): domain Bacteria; phylum Gemmatimonadota; class Gemmatimonadetes; order Gemmatimonadales; family GWC2-71-9; genus 20CM-2-65-7. Next base: position 34,253 of record JBIOXD010000027.1, on the reverse strand, counting down.
CTTCCTGCACGAAACCGGCGCGCAACATCGCATCGACCCGGTCCGCGAGCCGCCGGTGAAGCGTTTCACGCGGCAGGGTGAGGTGAATGTACCAGGGCCGCAGCGCTCCACTCGCACGCGCCTCACGCTGCCACCGCGAAAGCGCGTGTCCGGTCAGCAGCGCCACTTCGATCGCGCGCGCAGCCCGTTGCCGGCCACCCCCTGGGAAGGCGGGATCGAGCCTTCCTGCCCAGCGCGCCAGTGCGGGGCCCTCCAGGGACTCCGACCAAGCCCGGAGCCGCTGGCGACGCTCGGGATCGAACGGGGGCTCATGAAATAGCCCCTCTGCCAGCGCCCGGATATACAGGCCGGTTCCTCCAACCACGACGGGGTCGCCGCCTCCCGCGCGGATCTCAGCGAGCCATTCCGCAGCCTCACGCGCAAACCGCCCTGCGCTGTAACGCTCGCCCGGATCGATCAGATCCAGTCCCCGGTGCGGGACTCGGGCGAGGGTCTTGGGATCGGGTTTTGCCGTGCCAATATCCAGTCCGCGATAGACCTGACGCGCATCGGCCGAGATGACAGTGATGGGTGTGAGAGCTGCGAGGGCGACAGCGACGGCCGTCTTTCCGACGCCGGTGGGACCGACGATGACTGGTGTCAGGTGTCTGGTGTCAGGTGCGGCCGAACCGGCGCTCAAGCTCTTCCTTAGGAAGCTGAACCATGGAGGGTCTGCCATGCACGTCGTGCGCGGGAAGCGTCGCCGAGAGTAAGCGGACCACCAGCTCGCGCATCTCATTGGCGTCGAGTGTCTGGCCAGCCTTGATCGCCGCGCGACACGCATACGTCGCTGCAAAGCGCTCGAGCCGGTTTTGCCATCCGCCAAATCGGCCGCCAGCGAGGTCGGCAACCAGCTCCTGCAGACAACGTGCAGCCTCGAAGCGGGGATGGGGGTTGGGCGCGGTATGCACGACGATGCTGCGCCCCGAGAACGGCTCGATCTCGTAACCGATGCGGACGAGCAGCTCGCGATGCGCCTCTATCGCGTCGAGCTCCGCCGGCGCGAAATCGAGCGTGAGCGGCAGGAGCAGCCGCTGCGCCGGTGCGCCGTCACCGGACAGTTGACGCATCACATCTTCGTAGAGCACCCGTTCATGCGCGGAGTGCTGGTCCACGATCGCCACGCCCTGGTCGGCTTGAAAGAGGATGTAGGTGTCGAAGAGCTGGAGAAGCGCGGGGCCTGGGGCCTCGGGCCTGGGGCCTAGGGACTGCGCGGAAAACAGTTCGAGCGGAACCCCAATCCCGTTCTGACCCGCCCCAGGCCCCAGGCCCCAAGCCCCAGGCCCCATCAGAGGCACCGCCGCACCCAACGGTGCCAACGCCTCTCTCACAGCCTCCTCAACCACTTTTTCAACGAAGAATTTGTCGCGGAACCGCGCCTCGAGCTTCGCCGGATGCACGTTCACGTCGACCGCATCGCCGGGAAGATCGAGGAACAAGAGGAGTGATGGGCGATCGCCCGGCGCGATCGTGGAGCGGTAGCCGGCCTCCGCGGCTCGCAGAATGAAGGGATCGCGAATCGGTCGGCCCCGCACGAAGACGTACCCTTTGCGGCCCGCCGGACGCGCCTGCGCCGGTCGCTGCACGAGGCCGGTCACCTCGAGCGGGCCGGCACGATGCGACACTTCGAGCAACGTGTCGGCAACCTCTGTGCCCCACAGCGCCTGCACTCGGTCGATGAGGCGTCCAGCTGGCGGGCAATCGAGCAGCACGCGCGCGTCGCTCGTGACCGAAAAGGCGACATCGGGACGCGTGAGCGCGAGCACTGTGACGGCTTCGAGCGCGGCGCGGGTCTCAGTGGCCGTGGCGCGCAGGAATTTTCGGCGTGCCGGAGTATTGTAGAAGAGCCCGCGAACGGTGACCGTCGTGCCGCGCTGCCGCGCCGTCTCGTCTGCCCCCTCCAGCTTGCCCCCGTTCACGCGCAAGCGGGTGGCGCCCCCGCCCGCGCCGTCCCCCCCCCCGTCCGTGGTTTCGAGCTCGAGGCGCGAGACCGACGCGATCGCCGGGAGGGCTTCTCCGCGAAACCCGAACGTACCCACGCCGATGAGATCGGCGGCTGTGCGAATCTTGCTCGTCGCATGGCGCTGCAGCGCGAGGCGCGCGTCGTCACGATCCATGCCCGAGCCGTCGTCGCTCACCCGAATCAACGCCTTGCCCCCGTCCTCGAGCTCGACCCGCACCGCGCGAGCCCCGGCATCGAGCGCATTCTCGACCAGCTCCTTGACGACGGATGCCGGCCGCTCGACCACTTCGCCCGCCGCAATCTGATCGGCGACCCGATCGGTCAGGACCTGGATTCGCGCGCGTTGCAGTACGCTCACAATGGGGCGATCTCCGAACTGAGGACCCAGCCGTGCAGCCCGTCCCCGCGCCGCACCTCACGCCAGGAGCCGTAGCTGCGTGTCACAAGCAGCGCCGCACCGGGCGCCACCGTAGTCGCGGCACTCGCACCGCCGTAGGGCGCCGTCCGAACGGGCACGGCCTCGCCGACAACGACGGCGGTAGGCCGATCCCGCCGCCGCTGCTCGATGACGCCGAGCACCAATGCGGCGAGTGTGGCACCACCGAAGACGATCAGGATCGGACGCCGGCGATGCGCGCCGATCGCCACGCCCATCCACAGCGCGATCCACGCGACTCCACCAATGATGCTCCATTCTGCCGGCGTTGCCCACCCTACGCGCAGCAGCTTGTCGGTCATGATGTCGGGTGGTGGCAAGAGCCCGCGCGCGCGTCCGATCGCGGCATCGCGCGGGGCGAGGCGGGCCGCGAGAGTCCACGCTACGGTCGCTTTGCCGTCGGCGCCGGCCCGGTACAAGGTCGCGCCAAGATTGAACCAGTGGGCCGGATCCCGGGGCTCCTGGGCTGCCCGTGCCGCAAACGAATCAGCGGCGGCGCGTAACGCGCCGGCCTCGTACAGCGCCTCCGCACTAGGCGTTTGGTCGCCGTCCGGTTCCGCACGGAGGGTCGCAGAATGCTGCCCTCCTCCCAGCATGGCGACCAGCAACACCGTCGTCGCCACGACGTGCGGGCGCCGGGATCCTTGGGGCCCATCGGCTCCGAGAACGCGCAGCACCTGGTCGATCTCCGCCGCCAGCTCCACCGAATCTCCCAACCCCCGCGGTCCGTACCGCGCGGCCCGCAGCCGGTCACGCAGTCGTTTCACGTGGTCGGCGACTGCGCTGTCCACGCCGGCGGCGCGCAGTGCCTGCGCCAGGCCGTCCCCGTCACGCGCGAACGGATCGGACACGTGGCTCGCGAGCACGGCGAGAAACTCCCGTTCGAGCCGACCAAGCGGAGTCAGCTCATGTGGCGCGCGTCCCGGCGACGGGTCGCGGGGCCGGGTCCCCCGCCGCCTTCTGCGTTGCGCCAACCAGGCAAGCATGGGTGGCATCAGCAACACGCCCAGCCATCCCTCCCACGACAGCCGCCGGCTGAGCCGCTCGGCTGGTTGCTCGCCGCGACGCGCCAAAAGTGTGGGCAGGACGCGGGCCGCCCGCGGCTCGGCACCCATCGCCACGGACAATCGCTGTGGAGCCGAGCTGGCGATCTCGAATCGACCCGTGACGGCGTCGAAGTAGGAATACCGCACTTCCGGGAGCATGAAGTTTCCCGAGGAATCGGGCACGGCGAGGAATCGGAAGACCTTGCTTCCGGCGATGCGGCCGGCCTGCGGCACGACCCGAATTTCGGTCTGGGCCGGATAGACGCGGAATCCCGACGGCCAGCGTACCGAGGGTTCCGGCCATAACGCGACATTGCCAATGCCGTTGACCGTGACGGCCGCTTCCACCGGCTCCCCTGAGCGCGTACTCGCCGGATCGAGATGCACATCGAGTGTGAGCCCTTGTCCCACGACCGTCGTGGCGGGATTGCCGGCTGGTTGAGGGAGTGGAAGGACGACGATCGAGATCGAGTCGCTGCGGAGCGTGTAGCGCTCTTCTCGACTGAAGAACGAGAAGGTGACGGGCAACGCGTACTCGACGGACGCGGGTGGAACGATGAGCCGGCCGGTCGCGAGCGGAAATACGACCTGTTGAGTGACGAACAGATCCATCCACCGTCCAGCGACTTGACGCGACAACGCCACTCCCGGTGATGCGGTTGCCGGATACGCCCACACACCCTCGGGAGTGACGAGTGTCAGCAATGGAGGTCGACGCATTCGCTCGCGGAGCTCCCGCGGGATCCAGGCTGCGGCAATGAGGTCGACCTGCTGCCCTGCGTACACGGTATCACTGGGGACGAGCATCGTCAGCGCAACGCGGTCGGTACGATCCGATGCGGGCACTGGGGTGGTCTCGAGCAGCGATCGAGCCAACGGACTCAGCGACGTACCAACGCGATTCGCCGCACTGTCCACCGTGATGAGGATGGGATCGGTGGACACGACACTCGCGCCCTGACGCGCGCGCACCGGCCCGATGAGCAGCGCGCCCGGCTGTTGCGCGCGCAGCTGCAGCGCGCGCACCGTCGTGCGGATGGCGACGCCTGCTTCACCACCCAATGACACCTCCGTCATGTCGCGCGATCCGACGACGACGAAGCCGTTCAATTGGGGGAGCAGGATCTCGACCGCGTCGGTCGAGCGCGACCGAGCCCGCACCGTGAGCACCAGTTCCTCACCCACCGTGAGGTGGGTTCGATCGACGCTCGCGGTCACCTCGGCGCCCTGCATCAGCGTCAACGCGGTGACGATCGAAAGCAGTGGATTCACCAGTCTTTGATTCCTGCCGCAGCCGCGCGGCGGCTGCGTCCTGTGCGATCGCGGCGCGTGCGCAACTCCTCCTGGCCTATGGAGCGCAACACCTGATCGGCTTGAGACTCGCTCAAAGCACCCGATCGTCCCGCGCCGGGCGGTGGAGGCGGTGGTGATCCCCCGCCGCCGCCACCGGGCGAAGGGGGCGGAGGCGTATTCGGTCTATTTGCCTGCCCGCCCGAGCGCCGCTGGCGATCGACGAGCTCGAGATTCCACTTGGCGCGCTTGTCATCCGACTTGAGCAACAACGCCTCCCGATACGCGCGTTCGGCATCGGCGAGATGTGTCTCGCGATTCGCGCTGTCCGCTCGCGCCTGGAGCAGCGCCAGCAATCCGAGGTTGTAGAGCGCGCGGAACCGCAGCTCCGGGTCGAGCGACGCCGCCGCACGCGAGAGACTGGCACGCGCTAATGTGGGGTCACCCGCGGCGAGGCCAGCCGTGCCGGTGTTATACCACGCCGTATCGTCGTCCTGATGCGCCTTCAATTCGGCGAGGTATGCTTCCGCCGCACCGCGGACGTTGCCCCGATCCCACGCCTTTTCCGCCGCGGACCGGCGTTGCGCCGAGAGAACCGAAGGGGACACGCAGAGCAGTGCGAGCACAATGAGCGCGGCGGTGCGCCGGGTCAACGTCTGGGCCGTCAGCACGATCGCCGCGAAGAGCAACGGAATCCACGCCCGTGCGCGGCCACGCTGCGTGCGGCTCGCCGTCGCCGTCGCGCGTTTATACGATGCGACAAGGTCACGCACCGCTCCCGCCTGATCCGGCAGCTCCGCCGCGACGATCGTCCCCTGCGCGGCATCGGCAATCGCCCCGAGCACGTCGTCGCGACGACTTGTCTCGATGGGGCTGCCCGTTTCATCCTGCTGCCAGCCGATGAAACTGCCACGGTCGTCGCGCACCGGGATCTTCATGGGTTGGCGTGCGCCCTCGGCCACGAGAATCAAGTGGATGCCGAGTCCGTTCAGGCGCCGCGCTTCCTCCAGTGACCGCTCCAACGAGTCGTGGGCCTCACCATCGGTGAACAATACCAGCACGCGGTCCGCGATTTCGGGACTCGCCTGCAGCAGATCGATGCCTTGTGATAGGCCCGGCGCGAGCGACGTTCCACCCTCCGACGCAACGTCCGGATCGAGCGCATCGAGATAGAGGGTCAGGGCCGATCCATCCACCGAGAGCGGCGAGAGGATATAGCTCGTCCCCGCGAATACACTGAGGCCCAGACGGTCGCCGTCGAGATCCTGGACCAGGCGTCTGGCCTCCCGCAGCGCTCGTGCGAGGCGGCTCGGTTTCACGTCCTCGGCAAGCATGGAGCGCGAGATGTCGATCGCCAGGACGAGATTGAGACCACGTGTCTCGGTGACGATCCGCTCTTCACCCCACCGCGGCCCGGAGAGCGCAACGGCCGCTAGGGCAGCGGCCAGCCCAACCGCGGCCGGTCCGAACCGTCCCGACGCGCGGGCCAGACGCGCGGTCGCCTCAGACCACGCCGCGGCGCGCCGAACGCGCGACCGCCGCGCCCAGGCCGCCGCAGCCCAAACCGCGGCACCGAGTACTGGCGCGAGCGCCCCGACGATCGGCGCGTCGAACGTGATCACGGAACACGCACCGCGAATGTGCCCGCGACCACGAGCTCGAGCGCGAGCGCAAGCAAGCCCAGGCTCAACGGCCAGCGATAGGCCTCTTCATAACGCCGATAGACGAGGTGCTGCACCGGCGTCTTTTCGAGCCGATTGATCTCGCCGAAGATGTTCGAAAGGGATGCTGCGTCGGTCGCGCGGAAATAGCGGCCACCCGTCGAACGGGCGACCTCACCGAGCAGCTGCTCGTCGATCTTCACCGGCATCGTTTCGTACCGAAGGCCCAGCGGTCCCTGCCCTGTCGGGACCGGCGCTTCACCCTGCGTTCCCACGCCAATCGTGTAGATCTTGATTCCAAAAGTCGCCGCTGCTTGCGCGGCCGTGCGGGGATCGACCGTGCCCTTGTTGTTCTCGCCGTCGGTGAGCAGCAGCATGACTTTGCTCTTTCCCGGCGCGCGGCGCAGCCGGTTCGCGCTCGTCGCGATGGCCGTGCCGATGGCGGTGCCATCCTCGAGAACACCGACGCGAAGCTGGCGAATCGCTTCTTCCAGCACCGGATAGTCGGTGGTGATCGGCACTTGCGTCAGCGCCTGCCCCGCGAAGGCGACGAGCCCGATCCGATCCGACGTTCGCGCCCGCACGAACTCCGTGGCGGTGCGCCGCGCGACATCGAGCCGGTTTGCGGGTGAAAAATCCTCCGCGAGCATGCTGCTCGAGATGTCTATGGTGAGGACGATCGAGATGCCTTCGCTGCGCAGCTCGGCACGCGCCGACCCGACTCGGGGCCCTGCGGCAGCGATGATCCACGCGGCGAGACACACCGAGCGCAGCGAAAGGGGCAGACGCGCGATCCAGAGTCGTTCGACCGGGCCCATGGCCGGCCGCACATCGCTCATCGATGCGCCGGACAGGCGGACCAGCCGCCGCGCGCGCCACCACCACCAGACGGGCAGCGCAGCCAGCAGCAGCAGGAGCCACGGGCGGGCGAACGTCATCGCGAGCTCCCACCTCCGTTCGATCCGCCGCCCAGCTCCCGGGCCAACGTCCGAGCGCGCGCGGCGAGCGGTGCGATATCGACGCCGTGAGCCGCCGCGAACGCGACCTGGTCCAGGGCCGTGAGCAGCTCGCGCAGGTCACGCAATGGCGCCTGAGGCCAGGCGCGCTCTACGGCAGCCAGACACTCCGCTGTGCTCAGCGCCTCATGCGCCTCCGGAATCGAACGGGCGAGGGCTTCGCGCAGGCGATGGGACGCCCGCGCCGCCACCGCCTTCGGCTCACCGGCTGACAGCCATCGCGCGTCGGCGACCTCGCCCCCCACTGCGAGGGCCGGGGCGTGCGACAAGTCTCGTGGCGACCGGCGCCGCCAGGCGATGAGGATGAGAAGCGCACCGGCAGCAAACACTGCCGCAGCGGCCACGGGCAGGGCACTCAATCGGTCGCGCCGTATGGGGCCTAACGCCGGCTGTGGTGCCGGCGTTCTGACGCTGTCTGGAATCACGCTTGCGACCCGGAATGTGGCGCTGCCGCCGGCAAGCGAATCCACACCGCCATCAGGGCCAAAGCGCCAAATCGGAGGCATCTCGAGCGTCACCGTGCCCGGGGTCCACGCGACGACCATGTGGCGCACGATCCATTCGCCAGGCGTCGCGGTCGGGAGCACGACGGCATCTCCCAGCGGCTCGGCATCCGAGGTCGCGGCCAGCTTGCCGGCGCGCAGACGCCAACCCGGCGGCGTCGAGACCGATCGTTCCAGCCGGATCGTGTCGCCGACGGTCGGCTGCCGAGCGGGGACCGCCGCGACCCAGCCACCAGCCTGCAAGAGCAGCAGCAACGTGATCATCGACTCAGCCGTCGCGCCCGTTCGGCAAACGCGCGCCGCAGCGGTACGCCATACGGAACCGTCGTCAACAATGACACGCGATCGACCCCCGCCTGCACCAGCTTGCGGCTGCGCTCCTGCTGCATGCGCTCGGCGGCGACGCGAATTCGAGTGCGGGTGGGCGTGTGACTCGTATCCACGAGGATCCGCTGCCCGGTTTCGGCGTCCTCGAGCTCGACCCATCCCGCATCGGGCAGGTCGTACTCGCGCGGGTCGTCGACCGTAATCGCCACGACCTCGTGACGAGCGGCCAGCTGGCCGAGCGGTTCCTCCCAGGCTTCGGCGCGAAAATCGGAGAGCACGACCACAATGGCGCGGTGACGCAGCAGTTTGGTCGCATAGCGTAACGCGCCAGCGAGATTCGTCCCCCGCCCTTTGGGCGTGAACGCGACGAGATCGCGAATGACGCGCAGCGCATGCGCGCGGCCTTTCGCAGGGCGCACGACCAGCTCCGGGCGATCGGCAAAGAGCAGCGCTCCCACCCGGTCGTTGTGGCGAGCGGCAGCGAGCGCCAGGACCGCGGCAACCTCGACCGCAAGTCCAGCTTTGGTATAGGGACGGCCGAAATGCAGCGAGCCGGATTGGTCGACCAGCAGCAGCAGCGTGATCTCACGCTCTTCCATATACGTCTTTACGAACGGATGTCCCATGCGGGCCGACACGTTCCAGTCGATCGAGCGGAAATCGTCACCCTGCTGATAGGCACGCACTTCCGCGAACTCGATGCCTTGCCCACGAAAGACGGAGCGGTATTCGCCCGTAAACAACGTGTTGACGAGGCTGCGAGTCCGGAGCTCGATCCCCTTCACCTGCCGGAGGACGTCCCGGGTGATCACGGCACTCCCACGGCCTCCAGAATACGCCCGATCACCTGATCCGAATCTACGTCCTCGGCTTCGGCCTCGAACGTCAAGAGCACGCGATGGCGAAGCACATCGTACGCCATCGCCTTGACGTCTTCCGGCACCACGAACGCCCGCCCGCGGAGATACGCATGGGCGCGCGCAGCCTGCGCCAGATAGATGGAGGCGCGGGGCGAGGCGCCGAAGGCGATCAGGGGCTTGAGCTCGGGCAGGCCGACCGATTGGGGCTCGCGCGTCGCGCGGACCGCATCGACGATGTAATCGACGACCTTCTGGTCCATGAACAATTCGGCGATGGCCGAGCGCGCCGCGAGGATGTCTTCGGCTTCGGCGATGCGGCTGACTTCGATCGGCCGTCCGCCGGCCATACGCCCTACGATTTCCTTTTCCGCATCCCGCGACGGGTACCCGACCCGTACCTTCAGCATGAACCGGTCGAGCTGCGCTTCGGGAAGCGGGTATGTGCCCTCGTGCTCGATAGGGTTTTGCGTCGCCAGGACCAGGAATGGCTCCCCCAAAAAGAAGGTCTCGCCACCGATCGTCACCTGCTTCTCCTGCATCGCTTCGAGAAGCGCCGACTGCACCTTGGCGGGGGCTCGGTTGATTTCGTCAGCCAGGATGAGGTTGGCGAACAGCGGCCCCTTCTTCGGATAGAACTCCTGAGACCGCTGATCGAAGACCATGGTGCCGATCACGTCGGCCGGCAGCAAATCCGGCGTAAACTGAATCCGCGAAAAGGTGATCCGCAGACATTCGGACACCGTGCGTACGGCCAGCGTTTTGGCGAGCCCGGGCACGCCTTCGAGCAGGATGTGACCACCGGTGAGCAAGCCGATCAACAGGCGCTCAACCATCACCTCCTGACCGACCACGCGCTTCGCGACTTCGCGCGTGATGCTCTGCGTCAGCACCGCGTCGCTGGTTTTCACCGCGCGTGTCGTCATTGCAGCGATGCCTCGGCTGCCCGCTTGACCGTCGGCTCTTTATCCCGCGCGTAGAGTTCGAGCAATGCCTTAGCCTCCAATCTGTCGAGTCGCGCCAAACCTTCGATCGCGGCCGCGCGCACGTAAGGTGTGCGCCGCGGCTTGCCCCCGGGTTCCGCGAAGCGCGCGAGCACATCGAGCGCTTCGGTCGCTCCCAGCTGCCCGATTGCCTTCAACAAGGCAGCCAATACCCCCTCATCCTTCTCCTGCTCCAGTCGGCGCACCAGCACCGTCGTGGCGCTTTGATCCCCCGCGGCCGCAATCGTGCGCGCCGCGGCGGTGCGTACGAGCACCGAGTCATCCTTGAGCAGCGGCATGGCTGGCCGGGCAACCTCGCGGCCGCCGAGCTCCGCCAGACCGAGCAGCGCAGCCTCTCGGACGCGCTCGTCCTCATGATGCGTAAGGTCGAATAGCTGCGGCGCCACATCCGGGCTCCCCGAGAGGCCGAGAAACTCGGCAGCCGCAGCTACGACCGCGGGCGCTTTACTCTTCACCTGATCCTGTAATACGTCTGTGATGCGCTCCCCAGCGGCCCGCATCGCCGCGCGATACGCCTCCCGTAGCTCCGGCGCCGCCTGCAGATAGGCCTCGACCACCAGCCCCGCCGAAACCGCTCCCAAGGCCCCAACCGCATGGACGAGATGCCCGCGCTCGGCCGGTGGCACACGCGGCTCCCCAAGACGCGCGACCATACGCTGCACAATAGTCTCATCCGCAAGCGCCCCCGCCACATCCCCAATCTGTTCTTGAATCTCGGGATCCTGACTCTTTCCCAGGCAGCGATCCAACCCGGCGATCACTTCGGCGAGAGCGCCGATGTCCCGCAGGCCCAGGAGATCAGGTGTGACCCGGCGCAACTGGGCGATCAAAGCCAGCTGCGCCTCGCGGTCCTGTGCCGTTTGCAACGCCGCCAAGGCGCGACGAGCTTCGACGTCAGCCGGTAGCACATTGGGACGGAAAACAGGGGTCGCCCGCGCCGGCGTTATCGTCTCTGCCGGCAACGTTACGTGCGGCGTCCTGAACATTGGCGCGGCCGCGCCTGATCCTTCCGCAGGGGTCGGCGTCGACGGCGGGTGCGCGGATTCACCGAGCACGCGTGCGGCCGACAAGCGCTGAACCGCGCGGCGACCGAGCGACACCGCAATGCGACCGAGGGCGGCATCGTCCGGCCGCACGTTTCCCACTGCGACGCCGAACAATGCGAGCCAATGCTCAGGGGTAACCCCGGGATTGACCTGCAGGATGCGAACGCCGCGGGCGAACAACAATCCGGCGAGCTCAGCGACTTGTGTATTTCGCGGCAGCAGGTGCTGACCGTGCCAATGGAGACCCGTCGCGCCGACCTTCCAGTCGACGGTGCCGAGCGCGGCAAGACCGGCGAGCGAACCCGTGATCTGGCGCATCGCCTCGACGACGGCCGGATGCGACGGCGGATAAAGGCGGGTAAGTCGGAAGGTCGTTCCGATTGCTCCCAAAGCGCGATCCACAGCTCCCGTTTCGACGGTCATGCTCAGCGCTTGATGCGCGCTCCCTTTTCTTCCACGGTAAACACCCAGGTCGCAAAGCGCGCTGGTTCGATGGGATCATCCGGTTCAATCGCGTTCCAGTCGAGATCGCTCCCCGAGCTCTGCGGTCCGCCCGCCCGCGCCGCGGCGTCACGCATCATGGTGGCGGCGCGAGTCACCCACACGCCGAACTGCTCGGGCCGGAGATCCACCCAGCCGCGTGGTGCCACGCTCAGGGGATCGCCGTTGGGTCCCGGAGGAACGACGATCGTACTGCCGCGATACACATGTTTGCCGTCCGGTGCCACGATCGGCAGCCCCACGGAGATAATGTGCTGCCGTAACGCGGCGTCTTCCTGCAGGAGACGATACGCGGCGGCCGCCAGTGCGGGAGCCTTGCTCTCGGCGAGCGCTTGGACGGACGGGCACACACAGCGGCAGAGATAGGCTTCGTACAGCATTTTCGTGAGTCGCGGCGGACCGAGCATTTCGTACGCAACGCCGCGCTTCCCTTCTCGTTCCTCCAGACCCTTGAGGCGGCCGACGGCGTTGCGACGCAGGACACCAGCCCGGTAGGTGGGCCCCGCTGTTGCCGCATCGAGCGCCGCGATGACGTCCTTCCCCGTGGGTCGGCCCTGCAGCTCCATGATCACGTAATCCGCGACCTCTTCGGGGGTGATGAATTCCATCTGGCCGAGCGCCGTTACCGTTTCGAATTCGTCGCGCGCGAACAGGCCGTTTTCGCCGACATCGATGTAGACGCCGTCGAGCGAGCGTCCCAGCTCACGCCACGGCCGGGAGCTTTCCTTGAAGGCGTCCTTGAGCGGCACCGGTTTCTCGCAATCAACGAGCGGGATGGGTTTCCCTTTGCGGCGCACCGGCCCGTAGGCCACTTCGCGCCAGGCAATAGTCGCGGTCGGCTTGATTTCGACCGTCACCGGCGAGTCGGGGGTGCGACCGAGCAGAAACAGCAGCATCGAGTGCGCACCAGCAACGGCCGACTTCGTGAGCAAGGTGCGGCTCGGTTTTTCCTCGGAATGCGTGTACGGGATGTTGAATCCCATTCCGCCCGTGCCGCTCGTGCCGATCTTGATATAGGACTTCGTGCGCGCGCGATTGAGCCCTTCGGTGATGATCTGGGCGTGACGGATCAGCTGTGGCAATGTCAGGCGCAGCAGATGCTGCTCCACGACCGCCTGGTCGACATCCCCGCGCTTGGATCGGTCGTGCAGCTGCCGCGCGCTCTGGAAAATGTCCTGATAGGCGAACGCGGTCGCGGTATTAATGCAGTCCACGACCGCGTCGGGCGCATAGCGGAGTAACAACTGAAACAACAAGCTGCGCTCCAGCACGTGCTCGGTCAGATCGCCATACAGGTCGTCGAGGACGAGCGCGCGGTGCTCAGCGCTCCCCAGTACGACCGCGAGGTCCAGGCGGGCAACGGCCGCCGGCATGAACACGTTCCCCCACTCGACATCGATCGTGACGCTGCCGCGATAGGGCTCGAGCGCGCGTGCCGCCGCGCGCACTTCATCCTCATACAGCGCTACGAGAACGAGCCGCCGCGGGGGTGGGTCGGCACCGAGCACGCGTCGCGCGACGGCATGGCCCACGAGACCACTGCCGCCGAGCAGCATTACCGTCCGATCACCGAGCTCCATGGAGTCGCTCGATCGCTCCAATCTCCTGGCGGGTGAGGTCCCGCCACTGTCCTTCCGCCAGTTTGCCGAGCCGCACGGGCCCGTAGGATACGCGATGCAGCCATTCGACCTTAAGTCCCAGGGCTTCGGCGACGCGTCGCACGATCCGCTGCCGCCCCTCCGCCAGGGTCAACTCGATTTCCACCGATTTCCCCGCCGGACGCACGCGCGACTCGGTGATGCGCACCGCCCGTCCGTCGATCACGATCCGTTGCGCGAGCGCGTCCCGGATCGCCCCCGCGTCGGCGCCATGCACGCCCAGCCAATAGGTGCGGGGCACCTCGTACCGCGGATGCATCAGGCGGTGAGCCGCCGCGCCATCGGTCGTCAGGAGCAGCAGTCCGGACGTCATGACATCCAGCCGTCCAACGTACGTGAGCCCGGGGACCTTGGGGAGAAGGCCGAATACCGTCCGTCGCCCCTCGGGGTCGGAGCGCGAGACGACATACCCGATAGGCTTATTGAGCGCGATCCAGGTGGTACGGGTCGCCTGACGAACGCGGCGGCCGTCGAGCGTGATCTTCTGTGATTCGAGATCGACGCTCGTCCCGATGGTTGCGACGTCGCCATCCACACGCACCCGGCCCGCGCGGATGAGATCCTCCGCCTTGCGGCGCGACGCGACGCCCGCGCGCGCCAAAGCGCGCTGCAGGCGCATGACGGTCATTCGGGCTCGTCGACGGGGGTGGGGCGCCGCAGCGCAACCGACAACTCTTCGAGCCGCGGTAGATCTTCGAGATCTTTCAGTCCGAGAATCTCCAGGAACGACGGTGTGGTCCCGTAGAGCAACGGGCGGCCGAGACCCTCACCGCGCGTCACCACCTCGATCAAACCCCGCTCCACCAGCTTGTCCATCACCGCCCCGGAATCGACACCTCGAATCTCATCTACTTCGAGCCGGCCCACCGGCTGGCGATACGCGATGATGGCGAGTGTTTCGAGCGCCGCGGGCGACAGCCGGCGCGGACGCAGTGCAAACTGCGCGCGCTCGATCGTCTCCGCGTACTCACGACGGGTGAGGAACTGCCAACCCTCTGCGATCTCGATCAGCTCGACCCCATGCGCCTCCCCGTACGACGCGCGCAGCTCGTCCAGCGCGGTCCGGATGGCGTCCTCTCCGGCTTCCGGGTCGAGCGACGCCAGCTCCTCGAGCGTCAGCGGACGCGACGCCGCGAACAGCGCGGCTTCAAGCAGCTTCGCGAGAGGTTGCACGCTGGATCACCATGGGGCCGAACGGCTCGGGCTGCGACAGCGTGAGCGCGCTCCGCTTGGCCAACTCGAGCAATGCGATAAACGTCGAAAGGACATCCACTAACGTCGCCTGGGGCCCAACCGCCTCGCGCCAGCCGAAGGTCTCTCGCTCGGCTAGCAGCGCCTCGATTCGGGCTGTGGCGCCTTCGACGTCGAGCGGTCGCGGCACCACACGATGCAGCATCGGCTCCGGAATCAGGGCAATCACGCGCTCGGCGGCGCCGAGGAGGTCGTTGAGGTCGATCTGCAGCGGCGCGGGCGGAGCGTCGGCCGGAGGGGCTTCGTAGCCGCGGCCAAACCGCTCGGCGTGGGCGTCGGCCGCGCGGCCCAGCCAATCCACGAGCTCGCGAATCTGCTGGTACTCGAGCAAGCGCCGCACCAGACCGGCGCGCGGATCCTCCCACTCGTCGTCGCCCGGCCGCCGAGGCAACAGCATCTGCGCTTTGATCCGCAGCAGGCGCGCCGCCATCTCCAGATAGTCGGCCGCCTGATTGAGGCCCAGCTCGTTGATGATGGAGAGGAATTGGTCGGCGATCTTCGCAATCGGAAGATCGGTGATGTCGACTTCGTCTTCGCGGATCAGGTGCAACAGCAGGTCCAGCGGGCCGGAGAATTTCTCCAGCTCGACGACGAAGCTGCTGCTGCCGGGATCGCGCGTGATGGGACTCGTCATCAGGAGAACCACCACGGAGGAATGCCCCCCTGCAACCTGAGCGGCCATAGCAGGCTGAGCGCCATGCCCAACAACTGGTTGCCCGGCCACATGAAGACATTGATGACACCGGGCAGCAGCCACATCACGAGCAGAATAGGAATGATCCCGAAGGCGTAGAGCTGCCGAAACCGCATTCCGGCCGCAGGCGGCAAGACCTGCTTCAGCACGTGACTGCCATCCAGCGGAGGAATGGGGATCAAATTGAAGAACGCCAGCACGAGATTGATGCGCATCCCCCAGGACAGCATGCGCTGCAACAGCGCGAGACTGGGCGCCGCTGGGGGGAGCGCCTGTGCGAGCAGGCCCACGAGCGCGAACGCCAAAGCGCTCAGGAGAAACAGGACGAGGTTCGTTCCGATCCCTGCAAGCGAGACGATGATATCGCCCCTGACATACCGGCGGTAATTCCGGGGATTGACCGGCACCGGCTTGGCAGCCCCGAAAACGAAGGGAGAGTGGCTGAGGATCAAGATCGTTGGCAACAGGATCGTCATCACCGGATCGATGTGCTTGATCGGATTAAGCGTCAGCCGACCCAGCATGTACGCGGTGGTGTCACCCTGGCGATAGGCGGCTTCGGCGTGCGCATACTCATGCGCGACGATCGAAAAAAGCAGGACGGGAATCTGGAGGAGGATGTCCTCGAGTGGCACGGCCTAAGATAACGTAGAGCCTTGACCCTACGCAACTTACCGTCTACGTTCAGCGCCATGCCGAAAATCAAATCCGCCAAAAAGGCGATGCGTCAGGCGCGTGCGCGCACCGAGCGCAACAAGGCGCAACGCTCCTCCCTGCGCACCGCATTGAAGCGCGTGCGGGCCGCCGCGACTGCTGACGCCGCTGCCGCCGCGTACGCGCTGGCCGCGCGGGTGCTCGATCGCGCCGCGCGCAAGGGCCTGATCCACAAGAACAACGCCGCGAGGCAGAAATCGCGCCTCGCGGCGCTGGTGAAACGGTTGAAAGAGAAGGCCTCAGCGTAAAAGATGTAGGGGCGCAGCATGCTGCGCCCCTACGTTTTTACACCGCGGCCAATTCCCCGCCGCAATTCTCGCAGTACCACTCCGTCGCCAGATTCATCGTTCCGCATTCGCGGCACCGGAGGGTTTTTTCGACCTCGGCGTCCGCGTCCAGAGGAGCCTCGGGGGTCGCCCCCTCCTCGATCTGATACTGCGCGCCGCTCGCGCGCCGCGGCGACGGCGCGTTCTTGTCGTCGTCGGTGACGGACCTCAGAAACGCCAACTCGTCCATCGGCGTCTTGCGCCGCTCGGACCGCGGCTCGGCGGAAGCCGGCTTGGGCGGCGGGGTCCCCGCCCCGCGCGAACCCGAGCCCGGTTTCGCCTTCACCAAGCCGTCCAACTCTTCGAGTCGCGTGATGTCCCGCTCCACATCGAGCAGCTCGTCGCGCACGGCCCCCAAGTCGGCCAACGCGTCCTTGTGGACCTGCGACCACTGCGCTTCATCGTACTCGCCTACTTCGTGGCGCAACTCGGTTTCGGCCAGTCGCTCCGCGGCGGCTTTTTCCTTCTTTTGCAGCTCAACGAGTCGTTCCTTGTGCTGTGTGATGAGCTGGCGGGCGGCGTCGGCGTGCGAGCGCAACTCGTCGGTCACCGCCTTGAGCCGCGCCTCGTAATCGGCCTTCACGCGCGTGCGAACGTGCTCGGGCGCTGAGTCGGCAGTCGCTGTGATGCGCGCGAGCCACGCCTCGTACTGGCGTCGCTCCTCGAGCAGACGCTGGATGGTGGCAGCGCTCTTCGACGAGTTTCCTCCGCCTCCCTTAGGCATCCGACCTCAGGGGCTTCGGTTGTCCGATTTCCTGGGCGGCGCGGATGATGCGCGCCGACTGCTCCAATGATTCCATTCGGATCCAAGCCTCATCGAGCGTTGTGCCCATGGTTACGGCACCGTGATTGGCGAGCAACAGCGCGTTGCACCGTGCGTCTTCGAGGAACGGCACAACCCGATCCCCCAGCTCCGGTGTGCCCGACTTCCCGAAGGGCACCAGCCGGACCGGTCCAACCACGAAAATAAGCTCCGGCAACAAATTGGACGGAATCTCTTGTCCCGCAACAGCAAAGCCAGTGGCCGTAGGGGGATGCGCATGCACTATGGCTTGCACGTCGGGACGGTGACTCAGGATACGCAGGTGTAAGTCCAACTCGCTGGTAGGCTTGCGACGGCCGGAACGGCGTGGCCGGCCAGCCGGATCGACTTCCACCATATCCGCGGCCGTCAACAGCGCCTTGATGAGCCCGCTGGGGGTGACGAGGATGCGTTGCGGTCCGAGACGCACCGAGAGGTTGCCGTCCCGGCCGGCGATAAGGCCCTGGGCCGCGAGCTGACGGCAGCACAGCGCCATGCGCCGGGCTACCGCACGCGCGTTCATAGCTCGTGAACGATGGTGCCTGCGACGATGGTCAGAATCGCGCGCCCGGTCAGCGGGCGACCTGTGAACGGCGTGTTGTGGCTCTTCGAATGGAACACGCCGGGATCGACCGTCCATTTCGCCGTGGGGTCGAGGACAACAACGTCTGCAACGGCGCCTGGAGCGAGCGTGCCCCCCCCGCCCGGAAGGTGGAAGACGCGCGCCGGCGCGGTGCTCATGCGCCTGATCAGCTCGGACAGCGTGAACACGCCGCCACATGCGAGCTCGGTGTGCGCAACAGCGAACGCCGTCTCGAGACCCACGATGCCAAACGGCGCGTCGTCAAACGCGGCTTCCTTCTCGTCATAGGCGTGTGGTGCATGGTCGGAGGCGATGCAATCGAGCACACCGTCTTTCAGCGCGCCCCTGAGCGCCACGACATCGGCCGACTCGCGGAGCGGCGGGTTCATCTTGGCGTGGGTGTCGTATTCTTCGCAGGCATGGTCGGTCAATGTCAAATGATGCGGCGTGACTTCCGCCGTGACCTGGATGCCGCGTTCCTTGGCTTCACGGATGATCGCGACCGACCCGCGTGTCGACATGTGACAGAGATGCACGTGGCCGCCGGTCAATTCGGCGAGCAAGACATCGCGCGCGACCATGATCTCTTCCGCGGCAGACGGGATCCCCTTGAGACCGAGACGCGTGGACACCAGACCTTCGTGCATCACGCCGCCGGCGGCGAGCGTGGGTTCCTCGCAATGATCGGCGACTGGGATCCCGAAGGTGCGCGCGTACTCGAGCGCGGTGCGCATGAGATGACTCGACACCACCGGCTTGCCGTCGTCGGAGACCGCCACGGCGCCGGCGCTCACCATCTCACCGAATTCGGCGAGCCGCTCGCCCTTTTGACCGATGGAAATTGCGCCGATCGGGTGCACGCGGGTGAGGCCCGCGCGGCCTGACTGCCGCACCACAAAGCCGACCGCCGCCTGATTGTCGGTCACCGGATCGGTGTTCGGCATGGCGCAGATCGCGGTAAACCCGCCCGCGGCGGCCGCCCGTGCGCCGCTGGCCACGGTCTCCTCGTCTTCATTGCCCGGCTCGCGCAGATGCACGTGCAGATCGACCAGCCCGGGGGCCACGACCTTGCCGCTGACATTGCGAACAGTCGTCCCGTCCGGGCCTGAGAGCCCACGGCCCACCGCCGCGATCCTGCCGTCCTGGATCAGGACATCCCCGGCGGCGTCGATCTCGCGGCTCGGGTCGATCACCCGACCACCCTGGAGCAGCAGCGGCCCCGGGGGGGGGGCGGCGGCGCTCACTCGGTGCCTCGCTTTGCCGCGTCCGCGAGCTCGGCGCGGCCGCCGGCGAGCAGATACAGTACCGCCATGCGCACCGCGACGCCGTTGGTCACCTGATTGAGGATGACGCTGTGCGGGCCGTCGGCCACGCGTGAATCGATCTCGACGCCGCGGTTCATCGGTCCCGGATGCATGATGGTGACGGGCTTGGGCGAGCGCTCGAGGCGCTCGGGCGTCACCCCGAAGACGCGGTAGTACTCGCGCAGACTGGGAATGAAGCCATTCTCCATGCGCTCGAGCTGCAGCCGCAAGACGCTGAGCACGTCCGCTCCCCAGTCGATCGCTTCCTCGACACGTCCGAACACCGTCACCCCCAGCTCGTTGATGCCGCGGGGCATCAGCGTCGACGGTCCACAGACGGCGACTTCGGCGCCGAGCTTGGTGAGCCCCCAGAGGTTCGAGCGGGCCACACGCGAATGCAACACGTCCCCTACGAGACAGACTTTCAGGCCCTCGATCTTCCCGTGCTTATCACGAATCGTCAGCAGATCGAGGAGCGCCTGGGTGGGATGCTCGTGCTTGCCGTCGCCGGCATTGATCACGTTCGAGTCGATGCGATGGCCGAGGAATTCCGCCGCCCCCGAGGAGGGATGCCGGATGACCACCATGTCGATCCGCATCGCTTCGAGGTTGCGCGCGGTGTCCACCAGGGTCTCGCCTTTCGAGACCGACGAACCGGTGGAGGCGACGTTCACCGTGTCGGCCGACAGGCGCTTCTCGGCGAATTCGAACGAGACGCGGGTCCGGGTCGAGGCCTCGAAGAAGAGGTTGACGATCGTCTTGCCGCGCAACGCGGGCACCTTCTTGATGGGGCGCTCCGAGACCTCTTTGAAGGGCTCCGCCGTGTCGAGAATGAGCCGGATCTGCTCGGGCGTCATGTGCTCGAGCCCCGTCAGGTCTTTGCCGAGGATCGAGGTGGTCATCGCACCACGTCCACTTGATCGTGGCCATCGAGCTCCTCGACCTGCACCTCGACTCGATCCCCGGGTGTCGTCTTCACCACTTTGCCGACGATGTCCGCCTGAATCGGGAGCTCGCGACCGCCCCGGTCGACGAGCACGCACAGCGAGATGCGTTTGGGCCGGCCGAAGTCCGCCAGCTCGTCGAGCGCCGCGCGCACGGTGCGGCCGGTATAGAGCACGTCGTCGACGATGACCGCGTGCTTGTCCGTGAGATCGCCGGGGAGATGCGTTTCCCCGATCACCGGCTTAGGGCCGACGGTGCCCAGGTCGTCGCGATAGAGGGTGATGTCGAGCGCGCCGCGTGGGATATCGGCGCCCTCGTGTTCCTTGATGAGTGTGGCGATGCGATCGGCCAGCTCGACGCCCCGGCGCTGAATGCCAATCAGCACGAGATCGTCGGTGCCGTGGGCGAGCTCGAGGATTTCCACGGCCATACGCTGCAACGCCCGCGACATCGCGCGGGCGTCGAGAAGCGTGGTACGCTCTTGAGCTGGGGATCGGGCCATTCTGAAGGCTAAAACCTACTGCGGTAGCGACGGCCGGCAAAGGGACTGCTTATATTGAAGTGAGCGCCGCCCGGGCGGCCCACGGTCCGCGTAAAGGGTTTAAGCCCACCCCGAGAGGTTCGACAATACGACCTGACTTCCTCGCCCCAGACTGCGGACAGCGGGCGGTTCAAGGAAGGAAGGTTCCCACCTATGAAGCCCAACCTGGAGTGGCTTCGCAAGCAAGCCAAGCAGCACCTCGACGAGCTTCGTAAGACCAACCCCGACGCGCAACTCGCCGATGCCCAATTCGATATCGCGAAGCAAAACGGCTTTTCGAGCTGGCGAGCGCTTAAGGCGCACATCGACTCGCAAACGGTCGACGGCCGGCTTTTCGACGCCGCCAAGCAGGGCGACGTCGCCACGTTGACAGCGCTGCTCGACCGGCATCCCGACAAGCTGCTGATCCGGGACGAACCATATGAATGGACCCTGCTCCATGCGGCAGCAGGTGAGGGACAGCTCGCCGCGGTCGACCTGCTTCTCCGGCGCGGCATCGATCCGAACGTACGTGAAAAGGGCGACAACACGTACCCGATGCATTGGGCCGCCGCCGCGGGTAAGCTGGACGTGGTGCGGCGCCTGGCGGACGCCGGCGGTGACGTCGTCGGTCACGGCGACGACCATGAAATCGAAGTGATCGGCTGGGCCAGCTGCTGGGAGGGGGCCGATGATGCCGAGCACCGCGCAGTGGTCGATTTTCTGCTCAGCCGCGGGGCCCGCCACCACATCTTTTCCGCCATCGCCCTCAATCTGGACGACGAGGTGCGGCGGATCGTCGCGAACAACTCAGCCGCGCTGACCACGCGAATGAGCCGGAACGAGAATCATCAGATGCCGCTGCATTTCGCCGTTCGCCACAACCGCCCCAGGATGGCTGCCGTGCTGATCGAGCTGGGGGCGGATCCGTTGGCGGCGGATGGATTCGGTTTTCCTCCCGCGATGTACGCCACCTCGCCCGACATCGATCGACCCGTGATGGAAGCGATCCGCGCGCTGACCGCGTCCGAGCTGCGCAGCGCCGAGCGCGGCCAGCGGCCAACACGCGGCGGGGTGATGGATTTGGTCGCGGGGCTGGCGCTGCGCGATTGGTCAACCGCCGAGCGACTGGTGCGTGATAGTCCCGAGCTGCTGCGAAGCGGCGCGCTACATTTCGCCATCAAGCGTCACGACGTCGCCGCCGTGAAGTGGCTGCTCGCGCAGGGTGCCGACCCGAACGCGCGCTGGACGCATTGGGACGCGGATGTGACGCCACTCCACCTGGCTGCCTGGGCTGGCGACCTCGAGATCGCTCGGTTGCTCCTCGAAGCCGGGGCCGATTCGACCATCAAGGACACGAAGCACGACAGCGATGCCCTGGGATGGGCGGAATTCTTTCACCGCGACGACATCGTGGGCTTGCTGCGTGCGGGGCCAGCTAAGCGTACACGGGAGTAAGCGGCGGCTGACCGCTCAGTACGGCCTGGACATTCGCGAGGGCGATCGCCGCCATCTTGCGGCGTGTCCTCGCGGTCGCGCTGCCCAGATGGGGCAACAGAACGGTGCGGGGCGCGGCCAGGAGGCGTGGGTGAATCGCCGGCTCGTTTGTGTAGACGTCGAGACCGGCCGCCCCGAGGTGGCCCGATTCGAGCGCTTCCGCCAGCGCCTCTTCTCGGATCACGTCACCGCGTGACGTATTGACCAGAATGGACCCCGCGCGCATGCGCGCCAGCGTTTTCCGGTTGATGATGCCTTTGGTCTCGGGCGTCGCCGGCAGATGCAGGCTGAGGATATCGCTCTCGGCCAGGAGATGTCCGAGATCGACGCGGGTTGCGCCGGTGTCCCGCTCGAATTCGAGTTTGGCGTTGCGCGCGGTGTAGAGCAGCCGCATTCCGAATGGAAGCGCGCGCCGGCCGACGGCTTGACCAATGCGACCAGCACCGAGTAGCCCAAGGGTCCGACCGTGCAGCTCCATGCCCAGCAATTGTTCGGGATGCCATCCGGTCCACTTCCCGCTGCGCACGAGGTCCACTCCCTCAACCAGACGTCGAGCCGTAGTGAGAACCAGCGCCCAGGTAAGGTCCGCGGTTGCCTCGGTCAAGACGCCGGGCGTGTTGGTGACGATCACCTTCCGCATCTCCGCCGCGACCACGTCGACATTGTTGTAGCCGACTGCGACATTGGCCACGATTCGGAGATTGGGAAGGTTCTTGAATTCGGTGCCGCCCACCCAACGCGTGAGCAGCGGAACGATGGCGACCCAGTCCCCTTTGGGGGTCGGTTGACCGGATGCGAGCCAGGTGACGTCGAGGTCGGCGAGCTGCGCCGGCTCGAGGAGATTCCTGAGCTCGGCCGCGACCAGCACAGGATGTCGCAAGATCTATGGCGTCACTTGACCGTCAATCCTCTCGGTCCCACGTACTCCGACTGTGGTCGGATCAAGTGGTCTTCCGCGTGCTGTTCGATGACATGCGCGCACCAGCCCGCGACGCGCCCGCAGGCGAATGTGGCGACGAACGAGCGCGGCTCGAGTCCCACGGCCTGCAGCACGAGGGCCGTGAAGAATTCGACATTGGTACGCAGGTTCCGGCCTGGCTTCACTTCCTCGAGCACCGCCACCGCCGTCTGCTCGACCGAGCGCGCGAGATCGAACAATTGCCGGTTCTCGAGCCGCGCCGCAGTCATCTCGTCGGCTACCTGACTGAGTACGGCTGCCCGAGGATCGCGGACCTTGTAGACGCGGTGGCCAAAGCCCATGATGCGCCTGCCGGCGGCCAGCTCGTTGCGGACCCAGGACTCGGCGCGATCAGCGGACTTGATGTCCTTGAGCATGTCGAGCACCGGCCCCGGCGCGCCGCCGTGCAACGGGCCTTTGAGCGCACCGATCGCGCCGGTCACGGCGCTCACCATGTCCGAGCGCGTGCTGGCAATGACTCGTGCGGCGAATGTCGAGGCGTTCATGCCGTGGTCGATCACGGTGACCCAGTAGGTGTCGACGGCACGGGCGGCGATCGGATCCGGCTCTTTACCGTGTACCATGTAAAGGAAGTTCGCGGCGCGGGAGAGATCGGTACGGGGCGCGATGGGCTCCTGCCCCGCGCTGAGCCGAGCATGCGCCGCTACAATGGTGGGAAACCGCGCCGTCAGCACCTTGGCCATGTGCAGATCGGCCGCCGGCGAGATGTCATCCGGCTTGTCGAGGTCCAGCGACAGCGTCGCGCACGCCATGCGGAGTGTGTCGATCGGTGCCGCGTGCGCGGCGGCTCCCGCCCGAACGACGTGCATAGTTTCCTCGGGGAGGGCACGCAGCGCCGCGACCTCTTTGCGGAGCGTCGCCCGTTCGGTGCTGGACGGCAGTGTGCCCCGCCACAGCAGTTGGGCGGCCTCCTCGAAGCTCACGCTGCCGGCCAGCTCGCTTAACTCGTAGCCGCCAATGATGAGTTGACCCGCCTGGCCATCGACGTGGCTCAGACGGGTTTCGCCGGCGACGACGCCGTCCAGCCCGCGCGGTTTTACCGTCTTGTCGATGAGAGCTCCTTCACGAGCTGATAGATGTATGCCGCCCCGTCGTAGTAATCCTGCACGCCGATCCGCTCATCGCGACCGTGGGCACGAATGTCGTTGATATCGACGAATACGCCCGAGACGCCGTAGACCGGAATCCCGGCGTTGCGAAGATAGAGTCCGTCCGTCGCCCCCGTCTCCATGACCGGGACGACCGGAACATTCCAGAGGCGCTTCGTGACGCGCTCTATCGGCCCCATCACAGTGGGCGTGAGCGGCGACGCGGGACTCGGCGTCGCTGCGGTTACGACGCTGATCACTACCGCCGTGTCGTTGACGACGGCGTTCAGCGTGCGCTGGACGTCTTCCGACGGTGTGCCGGGCAACATCCGGCAATTGACCGTGGCACTCGCGGTCTGCGGCAATGCGTTCTCCGCGTGCCCGCCGGCGAGCTCCGTAGCAACGCAGGTGGTCCGGAGCTGCGCGTTGTAGACGGGACTCTGGTCAGACAACCGCCGGATCGCCGCAGTATCGGGGTGGGGTCGCGCGACGGCCGCCAAGTCCGCGGCGAGCTGTCCCTGCTGTAACGCCGCCCAGTTCTGGAGCGTCGCCCGCGTGATCTCGTTCAGCTGGGCAGGAAACTGATACCCACTCAGCCGGCCGAGTGCCGCCGCCAGACGGTAGATCGCGTTGTCTTTGGTCGGCAGCGAGCTGTGCCCGCCGGGATTGTGCACCTCGAGCTTGAACGTGACGTAGACTTTTTCGGCGGCCTGTACGGTCCGCATCAGCCGCTTCCCGTTGAGCATCACCGGGTCTCCGCCATCCATGTTGATGACGTAGTCGGCGTCGATCAGTGCGCGATGATTCTCGAGCAGCCAGTCGACACCGTTGTAGTCGCTGCCGCCCTCCTCACCGCTCGTAAGGGCGAGAATCAGGTCGCGATTGGGGCGATAGCCTTCCTGCTTCAGGCGCACGAGTGTGGCGACAAGAATCGCATCGCCGTCCTTCACGTCGAGCGTGCCCCGGCCGTAGAAGAACCCATCCTTCTCCACGAGCGTGAACGGGTCCATAGACCAGTCCTCCCGCCTCGCTTCGACGACGTCGAGGTGCGAAAGCAGAAGGATTGGCTTCTGCGATCCGGTGCCACGATACCGGGCGACGAGGTTGAAATTCTTCGAGCCTTCCGGACCGATGACCTGCACGTCCGCGGGCGGGAAGCCGGCGTCGATCAGCCGTTTGGCCATCGCACTCGCCGCGACCGTCGTGCTACCGCTCGAGCCCGTCGTATTGATGTTGATGAGCTGCTCGAGAATATCGCGAGCCCGCTGGTCATGGGGCGTGAGAGTTTTCGGCGCTTGCGCCGCGAGCGGCGCGCTCAGCACCACGAGGGTGAGAAGCACTCTGGTCATGATTCCTCTTTCAGTCGTGGCGGCGCCTTGTTGCCCCAGGCGATGCGCAACGCTTCCCGCACTGCGGCTGTTGGTGCATGACGAAGCTCGACGTTCGTGGCACCCTTCTCACCCCACTTCCCCTTGACCGGCACAAACGCCTTCGGGTGCGTGCGCACGAACAGCTCCTGTTGCTCGGGCGTCAGGCTCACCATCGCCCATCCGGCGCGCGGATATCCCATGGTCGCGAAGATCTTTCCCGCGACCCGGAAATCCGGATGCGCCATGTGCGCCGCTTCCGTCGTGTCGGGAAGGCTTAGCGCCAGCTTGCGAAAAGCATTCGCGGTCGTGGGTGTTCCTCTGTGCTACCGCGCAACCGCGGCGTAAACCAGCCGCTGAAAGCGCGCGTCGAGCGACCAATTCTCCATGACGGGCATGTACTGCATCCACACCATCGCGATGAGATCCGCCTTGGGATCGATCCAGAAGAACGTGGTGCCGTATCCCGCCCAACGAAACGTGCCGGGCGACCCCGGCACGCCGGTGTCCGCGTCGACGCGCACCGCGCCACCATACCCAAAGCCCGAGCGTCCCCGCACCCAAGCAGGGTCGAGCGCAATCGGCACCAGAGCCGCCGGCAGATGATTCTCAAGCATGAGCTTCACGGTCTCACGCTTCAAGACGCGTTGGCCATCGAGCTCGCCACCGTTCAAGAGCATTTGCGCAAAACGCAGATAGTCGTTTGGCGTCGACAGCAGCCCACCACCGCCTGAGAGCATCCGCCCGGAGTCGGAATACTCTGGCGAGACGAGCGGCGCCGCCTGCAGGGAACCGTCCTGCCCGCGCGCGTACAGTGGAGTGAGCTTGGCGATCATTCCCGGCGTGGCATGAAAGCCGGTCATCCGCATGCCGAGTGGGCGGAAAAGGGCGCTGTCGAGATAGCGATCGAAAGGCATGCCGGACGCAACTTCGACGATGCGGCCGAGCACGTCGATCGCGTAACTGTAATTCCACTTTGAGCCCGGAGAGAACATCAGCGGCAGGTGGGCCAGACTGTCGGCGAGCTGCGCGGCGGTCCAGCTCGGATTCATGAGATTCGCGCGTCGATAAATCGAGTCGACCGGGGTCTCGCCGAAGAAGCCGTACGTCAGGCCCGCCGTGTGCGTCAGCAAGTCGGCGACCGTGATGGCCCGGTCGGGATCGCGCAGCTGGGGCTGCGCCGCGCTCCCGCCGGCGAACACTTTCACCCCGCCGAATGACGGAATGTATTTGGAGACGGGATCGTCCAGCCGCAGTTTGCCGATCTCGTAAAGCTGCATGACGGCCGTGCTCGTGATCGGCTTCGTCATCGAGAAGATGCGGAAGACCGCGTCCACCGTGAGCGACTTGCCGTCCACAGAATTGACAGGGGCGACGTACGCCACCTTGCCGCGTCGCGCGACCACGGCGATCAGGCCGGGCAGGCGGGCGGAATCGGCATACGCCTTCAGGGCGGGACCGATCCGCTCGAGCGCCGGCGCGGACAGCCCGACTTCCTCGGCGCGTGCGCGCGGGAGGCCCGCGCCGTCCTGTCCCACGACCTGTGTCGTCAGCAGGCAGATAACGCCCACGAGGGAGATGACTGTCTTCACGGCGTTCTAACTCCTTCTGTAGACGCGCACATAGTCGATCAGCATCGTCGCAGGAAAGATCGCGTCCGACTGCGGATCACCGTCGAAGTTGCCCCCCACCGCTTGGTTGAGGATCACGTAGAATGTCTTATCGAAAACCCATTCCCCACGAAGCTCGACCGCGCCCCGACTGACGTTGTAATAGAGCTTATCGTCGATGAAGTATTTGATGGCAGATGCATCCCACTCCACAGCGAACGTGTGGAAGTCGGCGGCGTACGACCCGCTGGTCAGCGTGTTGGGCTGTACGAACGGCGTATCGCCCGAATAGCCGGGGCCGTGGATCGCCGAGCTGGCTGTGGACGGCGCGCTGCCGCGGTATTCCATGATGTCAAGCTCGCCACACTGCGGCCAACCCCTGGTGTCGATGTCCGTGCCGAGCATCCAGAATGCCGGCCATAGCCCCTGTCCCACCGCCAGTCGGATGCGCGCCTCCACCCGGCCAGGCGGCAGCACCTCCCTCTTGCCTTTGGTGGTGATCTTCGCGGACGTGTACTTGCATGGGCCGTAATAGCAGGTCAGTCCTACCGGTGCCACGCGCGCAACGATCGCGAGCTGTCCCTGACCGTTCAACGCGATGTTGGAGGTATCCGAGGTGTAGTACTCCCTCTCGGCGTTGCCCCACCCACAAATGCCCGGACACCCATCGCCGATGTCGTAGCGCCAGCGCGAGGTGTCGATCGGTGTCCCTGCCGCACCTTCGAATTCATCGCTCCACACCAGGTTCCATGTCGGTGGTGGTGGTGGAGGCGGCGGGGGTGGTGGCGGCGGGGTCACACCATTCCCGGAGCCTCCAGACGCGCATGCGAGAAGCCCACAGAGCGCGAAACCGGTGAACAGCACTCGCCTAAACACGCGCAGCTCGGCGCCACTGTTCGGCAATGACACCATGTCCGGCCGGTGTGGGATGGACGCCATCGGCCGCCCAATACTCGGGCGGCGTCGATTTGACTCGGGCTTCGAACACCGTTTGCAATGGAACGAAGGTCGCCTTCGCCTGCGCGGCGACGCGCGCCGCGGCCGCCCGGCGCTGGTCGAATTCCGGAAACCAGCGGGCGCCCACCGCGCCCGTGCGCAACACAAACGGCTCGAGCACGATGAGACGCACACGTGGCAAGGCGCGGCGCGTGGCATCGAGCAGCGCCGCGTATTGCCGCTCGTAATCCTGCACTGTTCCGCTGTAGCCGTGGTCCAGCTTGTGCCAAAAGTCGTTCACACCGATGAGGATGCTCAGCACATCGGGCTTGAAGTCGAGCGCGTCCCGTTCCCACCGCTGCTCGAGATCCGGCACCTTGTTGCCGCTGATCCCGCGATTGAAGAACTGCAGTCCGTCCGCCGGTTTCGCCGCCAACACAGCGGCGGCGACGAGGAGCGGGTAACCGTCTCCCAGCGCGCCGGCCTGATTGGGCGCCGCAGAGTTGCGGTCGCGCCCGCAATCCGTGATCGAGTCGCCCTGAAACAGGACGATGGTTCCCTTCTGCGGGGGTGGATTGGCAATCGCACCGACCGGCACCTGCGTGGCGGCAGCGATCGCCGCGCCGGCCGCGAGAAAATCGCGCCTGCTGATCTCGCGCGTCACGTGACCTCCAAGGCTTTTGCGTCGAATGGCCAGGTCCTCCGCCGCCAGGACCACCAGACAAAGCACACCACGCCCGCCGCCATCGCGGCGAGTCCAAAGGCGATCACCTCTGGCGGAGTGGTGGCAAAGATGAAGATCCAGCCGAGCAGCGCAATGAGACTGGGCAAGGGATAGAGCCACATGCGATAGGGCCGCGGCATATCCGGCGCCCGGCGCCGCAGCAACGTCACCGCCCCGATCTGTCCGATGAATTGTACCAGGATCCGCATCGTAATGAGCGCATCGATCACCATGCCCAGCGAGGCGAATCCCGCCAGAATCGAGATGAGGCCGAGCACCACGAGCGACACGTACGGGAAACCGCCGGAGGGATGGAGGCGGGCGAAGGCCTTGAAGAAATAGCCGTCTTTCGCCGCCGCGTACGGGACGCGGGAATAGCCGAGCAGCAGCGCGAACACCGATCCGAACGCCGTCCACAAGATCATGGCCGTGAAAATCGTGGCGATCTTGGAGCCGTAGATCCGCTCCATGAAAATCGAGACGATGAAATTGGACTGCGGATGCTCTGACGCGGGGACGAAGTCGCGCCAGGGGACGACGCCGATGATGGAGAAATTGATGGCGATATAGATCAGCGCCACACCAATGGTGCTCAGCAGGATGGAGCGCGGGATGACGCGACCCGGATTCCGGACTTCATCACCGATATAACAGACGTCGTAATACCCGAGGTAGTCATAGACCCCGACGCGCGATGCAGCACCGAGCCCAAGGAGGAATCCCTGCGAGAAGGCGAAGGCGTTAGGCGGAAAGTCGAACGCCACGTTCGGATCAAAATGCAGCGCCCCGGTGATGATCACCACGACCACCGTGATGATCGTCCCGGCCCACAGCATCAGGGTGATGGTCGCAATAGACGTGATGCGACGGTAGAGCAGCGCGACGTTGATCAGGCCAATCACGGTCACGACCAGCAGTGTTTCCGACCGCGTGATCCCCTTCCAGATGTAGCCCAGATACTGCGAGAACCCGATGTATCCGGACGCGATCTCGAGCGGGCCGGCAAGCACGAACTGCCAGACGAATAGAAATCCCATCAGGCGACCAAATGTCGCCGGGCCGTACCCCTGGCGCAGATACCCGAATGAGCCGCCGGAACCGGGCATCGCGGCGCCGAGCTCGCTCCAGACCATGCCGTCGCACAGGACGATGACGACCGCGATGATCCAGCCCAGCATCGATTGCGGGCCACCCAGCGCGGACATGAGCAGTGGGATCGTGATGAACGGCCCGATCCCGATCATGTTCGTCATGTTGAGCGCTGTAGCGTGCAGCAGGCCGAAGCGGCGCGTCATCGCGGGATTGTTGGGGATCGACGAGCTCATGACGGGTCCTCACTACGATGACGCCGCAAGCGCAGCTCGAGATGGCGGCGCACATCCGGCCATTCGGTCGCCAGAACGCTGTACATGACGACATCCCGCACGCTGCCGTCGCGACGCGCTCCGAAGTGGCGGATCACGCCATCCCGCTTGGCGCCCAACCCCTCGATCGCGCGCTGGGAACGAAAGTTGAAGTTGTCCGTTCGCAGACCCACGACCTTACAGCCGAGCGTGTCGAACGCGTGACTCAACAGCAGCAGCTTGCAGGTGGTGTTGACGTGCGTTCGCTGACGACTCTGCCCGTACCAGGTGTGCCCGATGTCGACACGGTCGATGGCCGGGGCGATGTCGTGGTAACGCGTCGAGCCGACGATCACGCCGCTGGGAGCGTCGCGCACGACCCACGGGAGCATGTGCCCCTCACGCTGACCCTTGAGGGCGTCGAGCACGTAGGTCCGCATCCCCTCGGGGGGCGGGACGGCGATGTACCAGAACTCCCACAGCCGGCCGTCGCTCGCGGCGGCGACCAACGCGTCGTGGTGCTCCTCGGCGAGTGGTTCGAGCCGAATCCCGCGACCTTCGAGAACGAGTGGGCGGGGCGCGATCACGAGGGCGAAATCACGCCTTGCCCTTCGCCTGCACATCGGTGATCCGCGCCTTCACAAAACGCCGCACCAATGCCGCCGGTGGCTTCTTGTCCAGGGGGAAGCGAATCGTACCCTTCCCGGAGACTTCGTATCCCTTCATGGCGGCCGCGTTCGCGCGTGCGAAACCCGCCGTCAACGGGTACATGCTCACGTGATTCTTGAAGCCGGCATACCAGACCACGCTGCGCCCCTCGAGCTTCAACGCCACGATGCCATAGCTGATGACTTCTTCCGCTCCGGGCGCTGCCGCGCGCACGACCTCGCGTAGCTGCTTGAGCGCCTTGCGCGCGTCGGGCGTCAGCGAAGCAAAGTACTTCTTCACCTTTGGGTTCATTGGCTGCTCCCCCTCACGTGCCTTGCAGGATTCTTCCACAGATCAATCGGCTTCGTCACTCCTGTTGGTCGAAATGGCAGCGTGACCTTCTCCCCCAATCCCGCCGAGGCGTACGCCGCGTACAGGACCTCCTGGACGACGCGGCCGGTTTCGCCATCCGAGATCGGCGTCTCCTTGCCCCGGACGCACCGTGCGAAATGTCGCATCTCCTGCGGGAACCCGTAATTCCAGTGTTCTTCGAATACGGGATAGGTCCAGCCTTTGGTGGTCGCCGCCTTTTCGACGGCATATCCGAAGCCGACTTCGGAATAGGTCGGGAGCGCATTGCCCATCAGCATGTCGGCGTAGGTTTGGCCCTTGTCCCCGAACACCTCGATGCTGTCGTCCATGCCGCCGGGCCGATTCCAGCTGTTCTCGACGATGCCGGTCGCGCCGGTGTCGAATTCGATGATCGTGATCGCCTCGTCTTCCCCTTGCGTGCGATCGCCGTGCACCTGGGTCGACATGTGCGAGTACACGCTTTTGACTTTTGGCTTGCGGAGAAACCACCAGCAGAAGGCAATGCCGTGGCAGCCGAGGTCCATGACCGCTCCCCCACCCGACTGCGTGACGTCCCAGAACCAGTCGGCGTGAGGTCCCGAGTGCTTTTCCCCCTGTTTGACGAGATGCACGCGACCGAACGCCCCTTCGTCCGCCATTTGCTTCGCCTTCATGTACTTCGGCGCGAAGAACAATTCCTCGGCATACAGCAACAGCACGCCTGCCTTACGGCAGGCGTCGATCATGGCGTCGGCTTCTTCGAGTGTGATGCAGAGGGGCTTTTCGCAGACGACATGCTTACCGGCGCGCGCGGCATCGATGGTCATCTGCGCGTGCAGCCGGTTGGGTGCGGTGATGGAGACCAGCTCGACCGCCGGGTTGCGCAACAACTCGTGGTAGTCGGTATAGGCGTTCGCTACGCCGTGCCGCTTTGCAAAGCTCGCAGCCTGCCCCTTGGTCGGGGACGCGACAGCGACGACCTCAGCTTCCTCGGGGCTCGCTTTCACGGAGCTGGCGATGCAGTCCGCCTGAAAGCGGGAGCCGATGATCCCGATTTTGACCTTCGTCATGTCAGACAAGGTGGTGTCTGACCGGAGACCTGAGAAGAGGGACCAGGCGGGCCGTCGTCACCGAAACTCCACGTCGAAGGCGTCCGTGCGCGCGATCGCCCGTACGTGGCTGAGATCGGGAACGACGAAGTGCGCCTCCTGCAAGTGATCGGCCGTGTGCGTCGTTGTGAGCCCCACGACCCGACATCCTGCGGCGCGCCCGGCCGCGACCCCCGCAGGCGCGTCTTCGAAGACGAGACATGACGTCGCGTCAACCCCAAGTCGCCGCGCTGCCAGTCGATAACCCTCAGGCGCGGGCTTGCCGTTCACAACGTCGTCGCTCGTGACGAGGAGAGCGGGCACGGGCACTGTCGCCGCGGTCAGCCGCTTCACGGCCAGTATTCGACTGCAGGAGGTGACGATCGCGCGTGCCTGCTCCGGCAAAGACGAGAAGAACTCGAGGGCACCGGCCACCGGTCGAAGGCCGGCAACATCCACGAGCTCGGCGGCATCAAGCCACTCCACTTCTGCGTCGCGCGCGAGCGCGGGATGGACAGCCTGCAGCGTGTCGAAGGCCCGCCGTCCATGGGCGATTCGCAGGAACGGCGCCGGGTCGATGCCATGCCGTTCGGCCCAACGCTGCCACGTGCGCTCGACGACGGCTCGAGAATCAACGAGCACGCCGTCCAGATCGAAGAGGAATGCGCTGCAGGTGGTCTTACTTACGGGCGAGTCTCTCCAAACGTCAGGATCAAACCATTGCGGTCCTGCACGACCGTCATGCGCTTGAATCTACACCTGCGCCGCGCCCTGAATCCATCAAAACTCTGGCATCGGCGGCTTGGGCGGCTCGGGATCCCGCGGGAGTTTCGCGGGCTCCCACGGCTCAGGAGGATGAGGCTTGGGCGGTAACGGAATCTTCGGTGGTTTCGGAACGGGTTTGTCGGTCATTGTGCCTCCTGTACAATGGATAGACGTGGCGTCTCAGGGGGGAAGTTTCGAAGGATCGACCACTTTCCGAAAACAGCGTAGCTGCACCGTTTCCCGAAAGCCAAGCGCCTTGTGCGCCGCGGCGCTGGCTTCGTTGTCCAGTAGCGCATCAGACGCGAACTCGGCGCACCCTTGAGCACGCGCCCAGTCCTCCGCGGCCAGGACGAGAGCGCGCCCCACACCCTCGCGACGGCTTCCCGGAACGACGTACCACCCCTCGAGGTAGGCCACTCGATCAGTCACGCAATCCTCGGCGTAGGAGCGAATGGACAGCTCCGCAAAGCCGAGCGCCGTCCCGGCGCCATCGACAGCGATGAGCGCCTGCAGCGGCTCGCGCAACTGTCCCGCAAAGAAGCGTGTGACTTCGGCGCGATGCTCGGCCTCGGCACCCTCGGGCCAGAGCGCGCAGCGCATGCGAACCCAGGCGTCGCTATCGGCACGCGCTACGGGTCGAACCTGGATCATGTCTTCTTAGCTCGGTCCCGCCCCCGCCCCCGCCACAGTCGCCAGACGTTCAGTCCGACCGTCCGTCCGTCCGACAGTCCGTCTGAGATCCCACCACATCGCGATCGGCCCGACAATGGCCAGCGCGAGAATCGGCGGCGACACATAGAACGGACGGAGGAGCGGCAGCTGGAAGTCGCCGGCGAGTCGAATGACAGCTTCGACGAGCGCCACCAGCGCCACGACGATGATGCGCCCGCGCCGGGTGCTGACGGTGGTCCGGGGATCGGTCACCATGAAAAACACGAACAACTGGTACATCGGTCCGGTGATGGGCGCGAGCTCGGCAAGTAACGGTCCCCCGACAATCAGATTGCGCACGATCGCCAGCAGGATGAAGCACGCCACGTACGTAAGGGTCACGTGCAGCACCCGCGCCCGCGCCGCGATGACCAGGCCAAAGGCCCAGATCACGAGGTTGATGCGGAGATCGTTGCCCCACTGGTGACTGAGAATCGCCACGCTGTTCGACGCGGCCAGCACCATGAAGGCGATCGCGAAATTGCTCGGGTTCCATAGGTGCCGGTTGCGATAGACCAGCACGTACTTTGAGCCGATCGCGAGAAACGCGCCGAGCGCGAAGGGCCAGAGAATATTGGCCTGTGGCTTGGTCAGCAGCGCCAGGCTGATCCCGGTGATGTACGCGCTCGAGATATTCGCCACACGGCCCCGGAGCCACCA
>JBIOXD010000026.1:0-2206 GCA_044869265.1 Gemmatimonadales bacterium | reverse complement strand
CGAAGCGTTCTACATGCTCATGGAAGGAGTCGCCTCCGCGCGCGACATCGACAAAGCGTTGAAGCTCGGCCTGAACCATCCGATGGGCCCGTTCGAGCTGGTCGATCTGGTCGGGCTCGACACGCGGTTGAGCATCCTCGAGTACCTGCACCGCACGCTCGGCGAGAAATATCGTCCGTGCCCGCTGCTCGCGCAGTACGTCAAAGCCGGCCGGCTCGGCAAGAAAGTGGGGAAAGGCGTGTACGACTACTGAGAGATGATGTCTTGACGACCCATCTGACGGCCCTCGACTGGGCCATCGTGCTCGCGTCGATTGCCGTCTCCTTCGTGCCGGCGCTCTTGCTCGCGCGGCGGGCCGGCTCCAACACCGCAGAGTTCTTCACGTCCGGGCGCGCCGCGCCGTGGTGGCTGATCGGCACCTCCATGGTGGCGACGACCTTCAGCACCGATACGCCGAATCTCGTCACCAACCTCGTCCGCGAGGGTGGGATCGCGGCCAACTGGGTCTGGTGGGCGTTTCTGCTCACAGGGATGACGACGGTTTTCTTCTACGCGCGGCTGTGGCGCCGTCTCGGCGTCCTTACCGATCTCGAGTTCTACGAATTGCGCTACTCCGGCCGGGCCGCGTCGTGGGTGCGTGGGTTCCGCGCGGTGTACCTCGGCGCGTTCTTCAACATCGCGATCATGGCGACCGTCAATCTGGCAGCCGCCAAGATTGCCAACGTGCTGCTCGGTTGGCCGATGGGAAACACGCTCCTCATCTGCAGCGTGCTGAACGTCCTGTTTGCCGCGACCTCCGGGCTGTGGGGCGTGCTCGTCACCGACTTCATCCAGTTCGGCATCGCCATGACCGGGTCGATCGCGGCGGCCGTCTACGCGGTCCGGCGTCCCCAGGTCGGCGGACTGTCGCGGCTGATCGAGCAGACGGATCCGCGCGTGCTGGGCCTGCTCCCGGACTGGAGCGACTGGACGACGGCGATGGCGGTTTTCATCGTGCCGCTCACCGTCCAGTGGTGGTCGACGTGGTACCCGGGGGCCGAGCCCGGCGGCGGCAGCTACATCGCGCAGCGCATTCTCGCGGCGCGGACCGAACGCGACGCGTGGCTGGGCACGCTGCTCTTCAACGTGGCGCACTACGCGATGCGGCCGTGGCCGTGGATCATCGTCGCCCTGTCGTCGATGCTCGTCTTTCCGAAGTTGAGCGACATCCAGCGCGCCCTCCCGCACGTCGATCCGAAACTCCTCGGCCACGACATGGCGTATCCCGCGATGCTGACGTTCCTGCCGGCCGGGCTGCTCGGGCTGATGGTCGCCGGTCTCCTTGCGGCGTACGTGTCGACGATGTCGACGCACCTCAACTGGGGAACGTCGTACCTCGTCCACGACATGTATCGGCGGTTCATTCGCCCCGGAGAAGCGGAGCGCCACTACGTCATGGCCGGCCGCGTCGTAACGGGCCTGCTGATGGTCGCCGCCGCGCTGTTCACGCTCGCGCTCGAATCGGCGCGCGAAAGCTTCAATCTGCTGCTCTCGATTGGCGCCGGCACGGGCCTGCTGTACCTCTTGCGATGGTTCTGGTGGCGCATCAACGCCTGGAGTGAGATTGCCGCGATGGCAAGCTCCTTTGCGCTCGCCATCGGGCTCTTCGTCGCGGCGCGGCGGGGCGCCGCCCTGCCCGAGCACGTGTCGCTCGTGCTGACGATTGCCGTCACGACCGCGGTCTGGCTGACGGTCACATTCGCGACTCGTCCAACGGATCGGGAAGTCCTGAACG
This sequence comes from Gemmatimonadales bacterium, assembly GCA_044869265.1. GTDB lineage: Bacteria > Gemmatimonadota > Gemmatimonadetes > Gemmatimonadales > GWC2-71-9 > 20CM-2-65-7. The sequence goes on along the minus strand of JBIOXD010000026.1, from coordinate 432 downwards.
CGTTCTACCGGCGCGTGCGGCCTGCCGGTCCGGGCTGGCGCGAGGTCCGCCGCGAGTCAGGCAATCTTCCCCCAGCGGACAACATGACCCGCGCCTTCATCGGCACGATCACCGGATGCGTGCTGGTCTACAGCGCGCTGTTCGGGCTCGGACATTTCCTGATGGGCCACCGCGTGGCGGCGATCGTGTCGGCGATTCTGGCGATCATGAGCGGGATTGCGCTTTGGCGGCAGCTATCAGCGGATCGTGACCTGTCCTCGCAGCGCGTTTAGGTCCGGATTGAGGTGATCGTGGAAGCCGCAGGCCTCCGCCACGACCAGGTTGCCGGTTTCGCGGCTTTGGTTGGGCAGCAGCGTCCCGACCTGATCGAATTCGGGACAGTCGGTGTGTTCAGGGTGCGGATCGGAGGCCATCCAGTGCGGGCGCGAATCG
>JBIOXD010000025.1:0-5537 GCA_044869265.1 Gemmatimonadales bacterium | reverse complement strand
GCCGCTGGTGAGACGGACGAGTTCGTCAAACCTCGCGTAATTCCCGACGCGCCTCTGATAAAAGAAGGCGACGGCATCTTCTGTTTCAACTATCGCGCCGATCGCATGCGGCAGATCGTCCGGGCGCTTGCCGACCCAGGTTTCGACGCCTTCGATGTGCGCGGCCGACCGGCCGTCAGGCTCGTCACGATGACGCGGTACGATGAGACACTGCCCTTCCCCGCCGCGTTCGAGCCGATGGTGTTGTCGCGCATCGTCGCGGAGGTCCTCGCGGAGCGTGGTAAGACGATGTTTCGAACCGCCGAGACCGAGAAATACGCGCACGTTACCTACTTTTTTAATGGAGGGTATGAGCCCCCGCATAAGGGGGAGGAGCGGTTGCTCGTGCCGTCGCAGAAAGTCGCCACCTACGATCTCATGCCGCAGATGAGCGCCCCCGGCGTCACCGACGTCCTCTGCCGCGCCATTGCCGCCAAGGAGCACGATTTCATTCTGTGTAACTACGCGAATGGGGACATGGTGGGGCATTCCGGGGTATTGGCAGCCGCGGTTAAGGCCGTCGAAACAGTCGATCAGTGCCTCGTACGGGTGCTCAAAACGGCAGAGGACGCCCCGGCCACGGTGCTGATCACGGCCGATCACGGCAACTGCGAGTTGATGATCGATCCGGCGACAGGTGGTCCACATACCGCGCACACGACGAACCCTGTGCCGCTGGTCATCGTTGGCGACGGAGCCAGCCCTCGCCATCTGCGGAACGGCGGCTCGCTTCGCGACGTCGGGCCAACGATCTTGAATCTGCTTGGGGTGGAAGTGCCACGGGAAATGACGGGGCGAGATCTAAGGGAGAGTGACTGATGATGGGACGGTTGGAAGGTTGGAAGGTTGGACTGTGTGTAGGCATTGGAGTGTTTCTTTCCAACATTCCAACCGTCCAACTTTCCGCCCAAATCGGCCACGACCCCGCGAGCTCTCCCTACCGCGACGTGAGGCTGCGCGCTGGTCCGTCCTTTCTTGTGGGCGAGTTCAACGGCAGTCGTGGAGCTGCGGACGCCGCATTCAGTAACGCCCGCAGCGCTTCGGTGCGATACGAGATTCCGACGGGAAAGAAGCTGCTGCTCCAGTTCAACGGGGCGTATCTCGAGGGGGACCGCTTCATTCTGAACCCGGGGGCCGACTCATCGTCGCCCAATCGCAAGACGGGGCCTGCACAGGCGGCGGTCGTCCTCACTGATCTGGTGCTGCACCTGCGTCTCACAGGTCCGAAATCGTGGCGGGGGTTCGCCCCGTACGTCGGCGCCGGGATCGGATTCGCGTTCGAGTCGGAGACCCCGCCTGACACCACCGGCAGCGGCTACCAATTCGGCACCAAGTTTACGGTGACCGGCGCCACCGGCATGCGCTGGCATCTGTTCCGTCACCTGTGGCTCAACGGCGACGCGCGCTTCGTGTTCTGGAAGGAGAGTTATCCGCGCTCGTTCCAATCGGCCGCCCCGGACGGTTCCCGCGTGCTGTCCGTCCTCCATGATGGCACGGAGTGGATCATTCATCCCTGGTTCAGCGTCGGTGCGGGATGGAGTTTCTAGCCGAAGGGTTCCGGCGGGCCTGGGATCTGCTCGCCGGCGGTGATGCCGAAGTCTACGGAATCACGCTTCTCACGCTGAAGGTTGCAGTCGTCGCCACCGTCATTTCCTGCGCTCTCGGTCTGCCGCTCGGATATTTTCTCGCGACACGCCGCTTCTGGGGACGGCGCGCCGCGCTCACCGTCGTCAACACCGCGCTGGCCTTTCCCACGGTCGTGGTCGGGCTCTTGCTCTATGGCATGCTGTCGCGGCGCGGCCCGCTCGGCGAGATCGGCTGGCTGTACACGTGGCAGGCGATTGTCGTCGGCGACGTAGTGCTGGCGTTGCCGATCGCGGCGGCGCTGTCGGCGGCTGCAATCCAGGGAGTCGATCCGCGCATTCGCCGCACGGCGGAAACGCTGGGCGCGGGATCGTGGCTGACCGCGTGGACGGTGACGCGCGAGGCGCGCTTCGCGCTGGCCGCGGTGATCACGGCTGCGTTCGGTCAAGTGGTCGCGGAGATCGGCACCGCCATGATCGTCGGCGGCAACATCCGCGGCTCCACGCGCACCCTGACGACGGCGGTCGCGCTGTACACGTCACAGGGCGATTTCGGCATGGCGCTCGCGTTGGGTCTCATACTTCTGGCGCTGGCGCTGCTCGTGAACATCGCGCTGCAGGTGCTGCAGGGACGGGGGGGCAGTGGTTGAGCTGCGTTTCGTGCGGCACCGCTATGACGGACGCGTGGTGCTCGAGTTCGAGCAGTTCGCGCTCTCCAAGACCGGCGTCGTGGGGCTGGTCGGCCACAACGGCGCGGGCAAAAGCACGCTGCTGCGGCTGCTGGCGTTGCTCGAAGCACCGACAGAAGGGTTCGTGCTCTGGGAGGGCACGGCCGTGAGCCCGCGTCAGCGGTCCGCTCTCCGCCGCCGGGTGACACTGGTCGAGCAGCGACCTGTCCTCTTTCGCGGCACGGTGCGGGAAAACCTCGAGTATGGACTGCGCGTGCGGGACATCCGGCACTCGGCGGCGAGCGGCATGATCGGAGATGTCGTGGAGCGTCTGGGACTCGGATCCCTGCTGAATCGTCGTCGCCACGAACTGTCCGACGGTGAGGTGCAACGCGTCGCCGTCGCACGCGCGCTGGTGCTGCGAACCGACGTGCTCCTGCTGGACGAGCCCGCAAGCTCCGCTGACCGCGCCGCGGCCGGCGCGCTGTATCGGGCGCTCGCCGCCGAGCGAGCCGAGCGGCCGTTCGCAGCCTGTATCGCATCGCATCAGCTCGAGGACGCCTATCGCTGGGCCAACGACATTCGCGTGCTCGCCGAAGGGCGACTGTCCTCCGTCTCGCCGGAGAACTTGTTCCGGGTCGAATTGCCGGCTGGTGAGGGGGTGAAGCAGATACGCGTCGGCAATGTCGACTTCGCGGTCATGACGGATCGAAACGGCCCAGTTGTGCTCGCGATTCCTCCCACCGACATCTTCGTGAGCCGTGAGCCGCTGGCGTCATCGGCGCGCAACGTTCTCCGGGGACGTGTCGTTGGCATGTCGATCGAGCTTCGGGGAGCCGGCGTGCAGGTACGGGCCGATGTCGGAGGCGTCGAGCTCGTCGCCACGATCACCGCTGAAGCGGCGCGCGATCTCGCGCTCGGCCCCGGCAGCCCGGTGGTCTTCTCTTTCAAGGCTACGGCGGTCCGCGTATTCTAGAGGATGCCGATCGCGTATCTCACGAGGGTCGTGGAGTTTACGGCGATGCACCGCTTCCCCGACCTGCCTGACTTTGCCGGCGCGACTCGTGACCACAGTCATCTTTATAAGTGTGAGGTCACGGTGAAGGGCCGGTTCGACCCGACGCGTGGCAGCGTGATGGGCCTCAAAGCGCTCGACGCGTTGCTTAAGCGCGAAGTGGTCGCTCGATTTGACGGCCGGCACATCAACGACGACATCGCCGCCTTTGGCGCGGGCACGTGGCTCGCGACCGGCGAAGGGCTCGCGGTCTACGTGTGGGAACGGCTCGTCGAGGCGGGCTTGCCGGCCGGCGTGGCGCTGCACCGTGTGCGCGTGCAGGAGGGAGCGAACCTCTATTCCGAATACTACGGCGAACCGTAGGGGTCGCATGCAGGCCGACTCGGCCGTGGTGGAAGAATGGCCGGTCTGGCTCGAAGTCAATGGCGAACCGGCGGTGACGTGGATGTGCACGCCCGACCAGCTGGAGGAGCTCGCCGTCGGCTGGCTCCACGGCGAGGGATACATCGCATCGCTCGACGATCTCGTGCAGCTGCGGCCGTGCGCGCCGGACCTCGGCTTCTGGGCCGACGTGAAGCCCGAGCGCGTCGCGCAGATAAAAGGTGAGAACCGCACGCGTGTGCTCGCATCGGGCTGCGGGGCCGTTGCGACCATGCTCGCGGACCCCAACGCCATGGCACACACTCCTCCCCCCGCACGCGGTGAGGCCCCCCAGCCCGATGCGCTTCGCACGCTGTTCAAGCAGTTATTCGCGAGCGGCGCGCGTTACAACGAGACCGGCGGCATTCATGCTGCGGCGCTCACGGACGGGACGGCGCTGTTGTTCCACGCCGAGGACATCGGACGCCACAATGCGGTCGACAAGGTCATCGGCGCCGCGGTGCTCGCACGCAGCTCGATCGTCGCACGTGGCTTGCTGGTGACAGGTCGTATCTCGGCCGAGCTCGCGTTCAAAGCGGCACGTGCGGGCCTCGCTTGGGTCGCCACGCCCAGCGTCCCGTCGACCTTGGCGGTGACGATCGCGCGCCGCTCGGGCATGATACTGGTGGGCCGCGCCGTCAGCGGCACGCCTCACGTCCACCGGCCCGATGGATGATGGTGTCCGAGGACGAGCTGCGCGCGCTTCTGCTGCGCGCGCGCACGATCGCGGTCGTGGGGTTGTCTCCAAAACCGCATCGGCCGAGTCACTCCGTCGCGCGCTATCTCCAGCGGGCTGGGTACAGGATCGTGCCGGTCAATCCGGGATACGACACTCTCCTTGGTGAAAAGAGCTATCCCAACCTTGCTGCAGCGGCGCACGATCAGACGATCGACATCGTCGATGTCTTTCGGCGGAGCGAGCATGCGGGCGGCGTGGTGGATGACGCAATTGCGATTGACCCGCAATTGATCTGGCTGCAGCAGAGCGTGGTGGACGCCGCGGCAGAAGCACGCGCCGCGGCTGCGGGAATTCCATTCGTCATGGATCGCTGCCTGGCCGTCGAACACCGTCACCTCGAGGTCCGATGAAACCTGGCGCGTGCGCACTCGTGCTGTTGCTCTGCGTGTCCGGCGCTGCCGCGCAAACTCCTTCGCGCTCGCAGCTCGTGCTGACGATTCTCGGCGGTGCGGTGAGCGGTCACTCACTCTGGGATGTTCCCATCCAACCAGTCGAGATCATCGACGGTGGGACGGGATTGCCTACCGGGGTCAGGGACACGGTCAGTCTGCGGCGCGAAGTCACGTCGAGCATCGTCGTGGGGGCGTCCGCGACCTATTTCCTTTCCCCGCATTTCGGATTGCACGCCGAGATCTCCTACCTCGGCCTGCCGTACGATGACGGCTGTACCGGCACGTTCCATCCTGACTCCGAGAACAAGAACCAGCAGGTCTGCAGCGATATCGCATCGCGCTCCGGCACAGGCGGCTCGATCAGTCTTTATCTCGGCGCCACGGTGCGCGCTGCCTCCGGCCGGTCACTCAGCCCGTATGTACGCGCAAACATCGGCATCGTCACGACGCCGCACAGCTCCGTCGCGGTGATCGGCAATTATTTCACCACAAGCCTTGCCGAGCAGCTGGCGTTCATCGACGATCCCTCACCGCGCAGCAGCGGGCCGATGTTCGGTCTCGCCGTCGGATTCACTCAACCCCTGGGCCGGAACGGCGGCTACCAGATCCGCCTCGAAGCGCGCGACGCCATCAGCTCGTTCGAGCGCGTGACGGGTGCGGCCGATCCCGTCTCGTTACTCG
>JBIOXD010000024.1:0-89600 GCA_044869265.1 Gemmatimonadales bacterium | reverse complement strand
CCATGAGTGACGGCCGGCCCGCCGGGCCCGGCTGGGATTGGCTCGTCGGGGAAGCGCGGAATGCGCGCTTCACACTGATCGGCGAAGAACACGGCGTCCGTGAAACGGCCCAGCTCGCGGCTGCCCTGTTCACCGCGCTGCGTCCATCCGGCTACAGCCGGTTCGCCATCGAGCTGTCCCCTCCCATCGCGCAGGACATCGAGGCCGCCGCGCGGCGCAATGGCCTGCAGGGTATCGAGGATTTTCTGAAAACGCCCGGCATCTTCACGTTCTACAACATGCACGAGGAAGTGCAGCTCCTGGCCGATGTCATCGCGGCCGCGCCCAGAAATGAGCGGGTGCTGTGGGGATTCGATCGCGAGATCTTCAGCGATCGCTATCTGATCTCCAAGCTCGAGCCCAAGGTGCCTGCGGACGCGCGCGCGGCGTTCGCTCGCCTCAAAGAAGCGTCAACCAATGCCCAGGCAAGAAACGCGCGGACCGGAAACCCGGATGACCTGTTCTTCCTGGCGGAAGATCCGGCCCTCGTGACGGCGCTGCGGGCCGCCTGGCCCAACCCCGATCCTGAGAGCGACGCGGTGATGCGCACGATCGAGGAGTCGCTCGCCATCGAAGCGGCGGAACGGGCCGGAGGCGCGTGGCCCTACATGCAGCGCCGCGCGCAATGGGGGCGGAGTAACCTGGCCGCGCTGTTACGGACAGATCAGGGACGCGCAGCGTCCTCAAAGATCCTGATGAAATTCGGCTACAATCACATGATCCGCGGCGCCAATTATTTCAACGGATTCGATCTCGGCACCATGGCGGACGAGGTCGCGGCTCTCACGGGCGATCGCGCGTTTCACATTCTCGTGCTCCCGGGTCCTGGGTCTCGTCAGGCCACCCTTGGGGGAGGGAGCTTCGTCTCCGTCTCGAGCGATTCAGTTGACGAATTGCGAGCCGGCGATCAGCGCCTCACGCGCGTGCTGTCCAACGCGAATGCCACGGGACATGAAGTGATCGACCTTCGGGCCCTGCGGCCCATGGCAATGCGTGGCCTCGAGAGCTGGAATGCCGACGTCGTTCGGACGATCCATGGCTATGACGCGGTCGTGATCTGGAAAGGCGGACATGCTTCGTCAGGCCTCAAATAGTCTCGAAGGTCGCTGCGTGGGCCGAACCCGCGTGTGGGGCGGACTGCGGGCGTTCGAGGCGGTCTACGAGCCGCATGCCTCGCTGCCGATGCACGAGCACTCCGCCCCCTTCTTCACATACGTCCTCCGCGGAGAATACCTCGAGCGCACGCCGCGCAACGATCGCGAGTGCCGCCGCGGCTCGGTGATCCTCCACCCTCCCTGCGACGCGCACGCCAACGCCGTCGGACCGCAGGGCACGATGTCGCTCAACGTCGAGATCGCACCCGAGCTCTGGGGGGGGGCCGAGCTGGGGGGAGTCTCGGGGCAAGTGCTGTCCGGCGACGTGGAGTGGCTCGCGGCTTCGGTCTGGCGCGAGTTCCATCGCGATGACGCCGCCGCCGGGCTCGGCATGGACGAAGCCATCGCGCTGCTCTGCGGACAGGTGCGCGCCGATCGGAAGTCCACGGCATCGATTTCGGCGCGGCGGCTCGCCACGAGCGCCGAGTACATCAGCGAGCACCTCACGGCGGCGCCGGGACTCGCAGAGGTGGCGCAGGTCGCCGGCGTGCATCCCATGCACCTCGCGCGGCTGTTTCGGAAACGCTACGGGTACTCGATGGGCGAGGTCGTGCGCCGGCGCCGCATCGCCTGGGCCTGCGGTCAGCTCGCCGGCTCGGATCGGACCATCTCCGCCATCGCCCTCGCCGCCGGCTTCGCCGACCACGCCCATTTCACCCGCACCTTCCGGCGTATCACGGGCTGTACTCCACGCTGGTATCGCCGGCACGTGACCTGAGGCTTCTGGCGTTCAAGACACCGGACTAGAGTGCGCCCAGATTCCCCAGCATGATCATCCCGCTCCTCGCCCTGCTGATCCAAAACCCGGGGCAGCCCTGGATCACCGAGACCCTGCACTCCAAAACGCTTGGGGACCGGACGATTCTCGTCGCGCTCCCCGATGCGTACGCCGAGGGGACTAAGGCGTTTCCCGTCCTCGTCTGCCTCGACGCCAATGACACGCCGATGCTCCGGTTGTGGATCGCGCAAGCCGCGTATGTGGCGGACAACGACCGCGGCGTGCCGCCCGTCATCGTGGTGGGCATCGTCAACGGCGCCGACCGGCTCCATGACATGACTCCGAAGCCGGTCGGCTCATCCGTCGCTGACTTCAAGACCGGCGGCGGCGCCGATGCGTTCGCGGACTTCATTCTCAACGAGGTGCTGCCGCTGGTGCGCCGAAAGTACCGGACGCTGACGACGACAGTGATCACCGGCCATTCCGCCGGAGGGCTGTTCTCGCTCTACGCCGCGGCATCGCGCCCTGGAGCGTTCCAGGGCACCGTCGCGACCAGCCCTGCGCTGTGGTACAACGACGGTCGACCACGCCTGGAGTTCGCCGACGCAATTGCCAAAGCGAACCGCCCGCAGCGCATCTGGGCGGCGAGCGGCGGCGTGGGTGAGGAGGACATCGACTCGACGACGCAGCAGTTCTATCACCGCCTCGATTCGATCCGGCCCAATACAGTCGCGGTCGGCTATCAGCGCTATCCCGACCAGACCCACCAGATGACAGCGCTCGCGTTCGCCGACGGGTGGCGCTTCGTCTTCGAGCGGATGTCGATCCGGCACATCCCGTTCCAAACGTTGGCATCCACCGCGGACTCCGCCGCGATCGCCGCCGCGCTCGACGCTTCGGAGCGGTCCTACGCCGTTGGCGCGCGGGAGCTCCGGCTGCCGGAACAGCTCCCAGAGGACATGGTCAACAGCTTTGGCTACCGGCTATTGGGCCGGGGCAAGATCTGGTGGGCCTTGCGGTTGTTTCGGCAGAACGTGAACAATTATCCCAACTCGGTGAACCCGTACGACAGCTACGGGGACGGGCTGATCGCCGCGGGAGATACGGCAGGGGCCATCGCGCAGTTCCAGAAGGCGGTGGAGGTTGGGCGCCGCACCGGCGCCCCGGTCGCGGCCGAGACGCGCGAGAAGCTCGCGCGGTTCAGCGCGTCCAGATCTCATCGCTGAGCCCGTCATTGAGCAACCCCAGGTAGCGATCTTGATTGATCGTGTTGTACAACCGCTCGTCCGGCACCGAGCGAAGGACCTGAAACAACCATTTCCGGGGTTTCGTCATCCACCCAGGAAACCCATCCACCGGATGAATGCATGACCTTTGGCTTGCCGCTCCTCGCCGCCGTCACGCTTGTCGTTCAATCCGCCGATTCCAGCAAACCAACCCACCCCGGCGATCCGCCGCCGGCGGCACGACGGGTCACCGCGATTCGCGCCACCCAGCAGGTCGTCATCGACGGCCGGGACGACGACGCGGTCTGGCGCGAGGCAAGAGCGATCACCGAATTCCAGGAATGGCGCCCCACCGAGGGACAGCCGCCCAAGCTACCGACCGAAGCCAAGGTGGCCTACGACGCCGGCAACCTCTACGTTTTCGTCCGCTGTTTCGATGCGCACCCCGATAGCATCATCACCTTACTCGCGCGACGCGATTACTTCGCGCCCTCCGACATGGTGTGGCTGTTCCTCGATTCCTATCACGACCGGCGCAACGGCTTCGAGTTCGGCGTCAACCCATCCGGGGTGAAGCTCGACGCCCAGATCTTCAACGACGGCAACGAGGACTTTGCCTGGGACGCCGTGTGGGACGTCGCGACCCAGATCGACTCGGCCGGGTGGACGGCCGAGTTCCGGATCCCGTTGACGCAGTTGCCCTATGGCCGCGAGCCGAGTCACACCTTCGGCTTCACGATCGACCGAGACATCTACCGCTATGCCCAGCGGGTCAGCTGGCCTTTGTTCCGCCAATCCCAGGCGGGTTTCGTGTCGCAGTTCGGTGAGCTGGACGGTCTCGAGGGCCTGGAGCCGCCACGCCGGCTCGAAGCCGCGCCCTACGTCGTCACGAAGAACGTGTCCCAGATCGAGAACAACACGCTCGGCCGATCGCAGGAGTTCAGCGTCGGCGGCGATTTCAAGTACCGGGTGTCGTCCAATCTGAAGCTGGACGCCACGATCAACCCCGACTTCGGACAAGTCGAAGCGGATCCCGCGGTGCAGAACCTCACGGCGTTTGAGACCTTCTTCCGCGAGCAGCGGCCATTCTTTGTGCAGGGCGCGGGGCAGTTCCAGTGGAACGTCAACTGCACGGCGGTAAACGACTGCGGCAGCGGCGAGGGCCTGGTGTACACGCGCCGGATCGGCCGCGCGCCGGAGCTTGCCGGCACGTACGGCGATACGACGTCCGCGGCATTCACCACCATTCTGGGCGCGGGCAAACTCACCGGGCGACTGCCCGGCGGTCTGACGATCGGTGCGTTCGATGCAGTGACACAACACGAGAAGGGCGCCGGCGGCGTCACGATCGAGCCGCTGACGAACTACGGCGTGGTGCGGCTCCGCCAGGACCTGCGAAAGGGCGAATCGAGCATCGGCGGCATCGTGACCGCGGTGAATCGCGACAACGACGCCTGGAGCGACCCCTACATGCATTCAAGCGCGTATGCGGGCGGGATGGACTTCCGGCACCGCTTCCCCGGCGGGCGCTACGAGCTGTCGGGCTCGATCGACCTGAGCCGCGTCGCGGGCAGCGCCGAAGCCATCGCCAGCACGCAACAGGGCTCCACGCATTACTACCAGCGTCCCGACGCGTATCGCTTCGATCCCACGCGCACGAGCCTCTCCGGCGACCTCGAGGCGATTCAGTTCGGCAAGGTGAGCGGGAAGCACCTGAATTTCCAGACCAACTACGAACGTCGCTCGCCCGGATTCGAGATCAACGATCTCGGCTACCTGCAGCGCGCGGATCAGCAGGTCTGGGCCACCTGGGCGGGATGGAACGACCGCCACGCGCGCAAGCTCTACACGCTATTTCGCTGGAACTTCAACTGGTGGCAGTACTGGACGACCGCGGGCCTGCCCGAAGAGCGCGCGTTCAATACGAACACGCACACCACGTTCCACAACCAGTGGTCGCTCCATTTCGGCGGGACGATCGGCCAGCTGGGCAAGACCTACTGCTACTCGTGCGCGCGGGGCGGTCCCGCTGTGCGGCAGGACTCGTACTTCTCGCCCTGGATGGTGATCGTGGGCGATGACCGCCAGAGTGTCTACCCGGTCCTGTTCGGAAACTATTACACGAGCGCCGGCGGGCGCTCCCACAGCTGGAGCATCTCGCCCGAAATCGACTTCAAGATTGCGAAGCGGGTGACGGGCCTCGTGTCGCCGAGTTTTTCCCGCAGCACCAACGACATCCAGCCGCGCGGGCAGTGGACTGGCGCTGACAGCGCGCTGCACCCGCTGTTCTCGCACCTTGAGCAAAAAGAGTTCGGCCTCACGATGCGATTCACATATCCGTTCAACGCCACTACGACGCTGCAGGTGTACGGGCAGCCCTTCATTTCCAAGGGCACGTACAGCAACACCCGCGAGCTGTCGGCGACCCCCCGCGCCGACGACTACGACAGCCGGTATCAGGCGTTCACCGACACCACGGTCACGAATCAGCTGGACGCGGGATTCAACTTCATGCAGTTCCGCTCGAACGTGGTGTTTCGCTGGGAGTACCGGCCCGGGTCTGCGCTCTTCGTCGTGTGGAGCTCGGGACGCTCGCGCTATCGCAATCAGGAAGGATCGGAGAACTTCGGCGGCGACATGGAGAATCTCTTTGGCTTGTCGCCGGACAACACATTCCTCGTAAAGATGTCCTACTGGATCAATCGCTAGCCTTGCGCGCCAAAAACTGCAGATTCTCTCCATGCATGGACTCCTCGTTTTCCACGCGCTTCTCGCTTTGGTCTCGGTCCCTATTACAGCCCACGCACAGCAGCCGCGGGTGCTCGTCTTCTCCAAAACAGCGGGATACCGTCACAGCTCGATCCCGAACGGGATCGCCGCGATCCGGAAGCTCGGACGGGAGAATGGGTTCGCGATCGACACCACCGAAGATGCCGGCGCCTTCACGCAGAAGAACCTGGCGCGCTACAGCGCCGTCGTCTTCCTGAGTACGACGGGCGATGTCCTGAATCCCGCGCAGCAGGACGTCTTGGAGCGCTACATCCAGGCGGGCGGCGGATACGTCGGCATACACTCCGCCACCGACACTGAGTACGACTGGCCGTGGTACGGCCGACTGGCCGGCGCGTACTTCAACGGTCATCCCAACAATCCCAACGTGCGCAAGGGCAGCTATCGCGTCATCGACTCGACGCACGTGTCGACGAAGGGAATGCCCGCGCGGTTCGAGCGCGAAGACGAGTTCTACAACTTCAAGTCGATCGATCCCACCATCCGCGTGCTCGTCGAGATCGATGAAACGAGCTACGAGGGAGGGACCAACGGCGCTCACCACCCGATGAGCTGGTACCACGATTTCGACGGCGGCCGCGCGTGGTACACCAACATGGGGCACACCGAAGCGACCTACACCGAGCCGCTGTTCCTGCAACACCTGCTCGGCGGACTGCGCTACGCGATCGGCACGGGGAAAGTCGACTTCGGTCGTGCGCGCCCCGAAGAGAATCGCTTCACACGCGTCGTACTCGCCGAGAAGCTCGATGAGCCGATCGAGCTCGCTGTGCTGCCGGACGAGCGCGTGTTGTTCATCGAGCGCCGCGGTTACGTGAACCTGTACAAGCCCGGTGTGGGCGTGAGACGGATCGGCACGATTCCGGTCAGCACCAGGTACGCCGACTCGAGCCAGGCGGAAGACGGCCTGCTCGGCCTCGCGCTGGATCCCAACTTCGCGACCAACGGCTGGATCTACATGTACTTCTCACCGGCGGGACTGGACGCGAAGAACGTGCTCGCGCGCTTCACGATGACGGGCGACTCGCTCGATCTCGGCTCGCAGAAAGTTGTGCTCGAGGTACCTGTGCAGCGTCGCGCGTGCTGCCACACGGGTGGTTCGATTGCCTTCGACCGCGCGGGCAATCTGTACCTGTCCACCGGCGACAACTCCAATCCGTTTGCGACCAAGTACGCCCCGATCGACGAAAACCCAGGCCGCGAGCCCTGGGACGCGCAGAAATCGTCCGCAAACACGAATGATCTGCGCGGCAAGATCCTTCGTATCCATCCGGAGCCGGACGGCACGTACACAATCCCGGAGCGCAATCTTTTTCCGAAAGGCATGGCAAAGACCCGTCCCGAGATCTACACGATGGGCCATCGCAACCCGTATCGGATCTCGGTCGACAAGCGCACCGGGTACCTCTACTGGGGCGATGTCGGTCCGGACGCTGACGTGGACTCGGCCGGACGGGGGCCGCGCGGCTACGATGAGATCGGTCAGGCACGCAGCGCGGGGAATTACGGGTGGCCCTACTTCGTGGGGAACAACCAGGCCTACAACAAGACGCGGTTCATCGATTCGACTCGGGCCGAGACCGGGCCGCTGTTCAATCCCGCGAACCCGGTCAACAACTCCCCGAACAACACCGGTCTCAACACGCTGCCGCCGGCGCGCTCGGCGTTCATCTGGTATCCGTACGCGCCGTCGCCCGACTTCCCGATCGTGGGCACCGGTGGTCGCACCGCCGAGGCGGGTCCCGTGTTTTACCGCGACGATTTCAGGAACGCGCCACGACCGTTCCCACAGTATTACGACGGCAAGCTGTTCATCTACGAGTTCTTGCGACATTGGATCATGGCGGTCACGATGGACAGGAATCGCGACCTCTTGTCCATCGAGCAGTTCATGCCGAGCGCGAAGTTCGCCGCGCCGATCGAGATGGAGTTCGGGCCGAGTGGCGACCTGTACATCCTCGAGTACGGCACGCTGTGGTTTCAGGGCAACGACGATGCCAGTCTGGTGCGCATCGAATACAACGCCGGCAATCGCAAGCCGGTCGTCGCGGCGACGGTCGATCAGCCCAAGGGCGCGCTGCCGCTGCGGGTCCAGTTCTCTTCGGCGGGCACGGTGGATCTCGACGAGGACTCGCTCCGCTACGATTGGGCGATCACGCAGCGCGGTAAAGTCGTCGCTCGGGCGACGACTCCAAACCCGGGCATCACATTCAGCCAAGCGGGCACGTACACAGCAACGCTGACGGTGACGGACACGCACGGCGCGTCGGCCAGTGCGGCCCCGATCGAGATGGTCGCGGGCAACCAACCGCCTACGGTTAACGTCGATCTCGTAAGCAGCAATTCCACGTTCTTTTTTCCTAACGTGCCGGTGGGCTACGCAGTGCGCGTGAGCGATCGCGAGGACGGCACGTTGCGCAGCGGCAAGATCCTGGCGCAGCGCGTCGCGGTGAGCGCGCAATACCTCAAGGAAGGAGCGGCGAGTCCAGTCGAGCAGGGACGGCAACTGATCGAAGCCGGCGACTGTCTCTCGTGCCATCAGCTGAATCGCAAGTCGCTCGGACCGACGTATGTCGACGTCGCGCGCAAGTACGCGAGCGACACGACGGCGATGGCGCGGCTCAGCAAGAAGATTCGCGAAGGGGGATCTGGCGTATGGGGGCCGGTCGCGATGCCGGGGCATCCGGCGCTCAGCGATGCGCAGGCCGCCGCGATGGCGGCATACATCATGAGTCTCGGCGACACGACGAAAGCGGTGTCCCCCGCCCTGCCCGCGCGCGGAGCGTACACTCCTCCAGCGGGCTCGGGCGACACCCCGCAAGGCGTCGTGCTCCTGCACGCCTCCTACAAGGACCGCGGTGCGAACGGCGTGCCGGCGATCACGACTGAGAAAACGCTCGAGCTGCGCTCGCCGACCGTCGTCATGGCGAGCGGGGAAATGTCGGATGGCGTGTCGAGGGTAACAGACCAGAGTATTCCCATTCCGATCGCGCTCGCAAACCGATCCGGTTCATCGGTTGCGCTGAAGCAGATCGACCTCACGGGCGTTGGGGCCGTGACCGTCATGGTGGCGGCGCCGTCGCAGTATCAGGCGAAGGGAGGGAAGATCGAAGTGCGTCTCGATGCGCAGACCGGCACGCTACTGGGTGAGAGCGAGCCGATTCCCACCAGCGCCGACCAGGCACCGGTCGCGCGGCGCGTGACGCTGCAACCAACGACGGGAGCGCATGACCTTCACTTCGTGTTCACGAATCCTGACGCCGGCGGCGCCGGCGCGGGGTTCTTGTTTGCCGTGCTGACCGCGACGTTCGAGGCTGCGGCTGCGTCGTCTCCCTAAAAGCCTGTCCACTTTCTTGTTGCGCGTGTCCTGGTTCTAGCGCCGGCCATCTCCCCCCTTCGCTATTCTTGGCCCCGTCGCCGTTTCGGTCCTCACCCCCTGGCCCCCTCTCCGTTCCGGAGTCCTCACCCCCTGGCCCCCTCTCCGTTCCGGAGAGGGGGACGAAGGGTGAGTTCTTTTCTCGCGCCATGTCGCGGGATTCTGGTTCGTAGACTTCTTTTGTCCCAGTCAACGGATCGTGATCGAGCTCGACGGGGATGTGCACGACGCCGAAGAGCAGCGAGACTATGACCGCGCTCGGGCGGGGTTCTGCCGTGCTGCGCGAGGCGCTCGGAACCAACCCTTCGGTCCCCTCTCCCGCAGGGAGAGGGGGTCAGGGGGTGAGGACAGGTGAAGGTACTCGACGGGATCGTGCGGTATTGGTTCTAGAGACTGTCGAGCTGCCAAGCGTTGTGGCCTGCGATATCAAGCAAGAACCCCTGTGAGATTGCGATCAGGAAGTACCTGCGCGACCGAAGCCGGAACTTCTAGTCTCCGAAATTCGCCAGCCTCACCTCCACCACATCCGGCAACGCCTGCAGCTTATCCAACACGCCATTCGTCAGCGCCTGATCCACATTGATCGCCGCCAGCGCGTCACTCGGGAGCCCCGCGGCCTGCGCCGAACGCCGAGCCTGGTGATAGCTCGCGATGTTGATCCCCGCGCTGCCGAGCGCCGACCCGACTTTCCCGATTACACCAGGCACATCGCGATTGCGTACGACGAGCATCCACCCCACCGGCGAGATGTCCACGTGATAATCATCGATGCGAATCACGCGGCCGTGGCTGTCGCCGATCAGCGCGCCGGCGACACGCACGCGCCCGCGCGCCGTATCGACTTTCACGCCGATCGATGTCTCGAACCCCGGATCGGGCGCACCCTGCCGCGTCGCAAGCTGAATTCCCTTCTCCTCCGCGAGCACCTGCGCGTTCACGAGACTGACGGGACCGGCGTTCATCGCCGTGAGCAGCCCCTCGAGCGCCGCCACCAGTACCGGCCGCTGCGCGCCTTCGTCCTTGCCACCGTAGGCCACCTCGACCGCTTTCACGGGACCGTCCGCCAGCGCGAGCGCCAAGCGACCGAGCCGGCGCGCCAGATCAAGCAGCGGCGCAAGCCGGCGCAGAATGTCGCCGCCCATGCCGGGCACGTTCAGCGCCATCGAGAGATCACCGGCCACCAGCGCCTCGCGCACCGCAACGCAGATCTCGGTCGCGACGCGCTCCTGCGCCTCGGCCGTCGAGGCCGCGAGGTGCGGGGTCAGAATCACGCGATCGAGCCCGCGTAACGGCGAATCGGCGGGGAGCGGCTCCACAGCGAACACATCAATCGCGGCACCCCCGATGCGCTTCTCCTTGACTGCCTCGGCGAGCGCGGCCTCATCCACGAGCTCGCCCCGCGCGGTGTTGATCAGGACCGCCGTGGGCTTCATCAACTTGAGCCGATTGGCATCGATCAGGTGGTGCGTCTGATCGGTTAACGCCACGTGCAGGGTCACCACGTCGGCCGTGCGCAGCAGCTGATCGATCGGCAAGAGGCGCACGTGCATTTCAGTCGCGCGCTCGGGCGGGAGATACGGGTCGTGTCCCACGACCTGCATCCCGAACGCCCGCCCGAGCTGCGCGACGTGGGCGCCGATCCGCCCCAGCCCGATCACACCCATCACCTTGCCGCGCAGCTCCGTGCCCTCGAACCGCTTGCGATCCCACTCGCCGCGCTTCATCGCGGCCGCGGCATCCGAGATCCGGCGCACCAGCGCAAGCAGCAATCCCATCGCGTGCTCGCCCGCGCTGACCGTATTCGCACCGGGCGTATTCATCACGGCGATGCCGAGGCGGGTCGCGGCGGGAACGTCGATCGTATCGACGCCGGTGCCGGCGCGGGCGACGACCCGGAGATTCGGCGCGCGCGTCATGAGCCCCGCGGTCACCCGTGTCTCGCTGCGGACGATCAGCGCGTGCGCACCGGCGATCGCCTTGTCGAGCTCGGCGGGTTTGCCGGCGACGTCGATGACTTCGATGTCTGGCGTCTGAGAGAGGAGGTCGAGCCCGCTTTTTGCCACGCGGTCGGCCACGACCACACGCCAGGTGGCGGTCATCTCAATGCCTGCTCGATGAGCGGCAGCAGCTCATCGAGCGCGGCGACGGTGTGATCACCCATGTGACCGATGCGGATCGTCGAGTCCTTGAGCGCGCCGTACCCCGCGCCGATCGTCCAGCCCTGCTGCTTGAGCGCCGCGACGACATCCTTCGCGTGTTTGCCCTCGGGCAGCCGCAGGCAGGACACGGTCCAGCTGTGCCGGCCTTCGCGCGGCAGAAACTTGATGCCGCGCGCCGCGCCCCATTCCTCCACTCGGCGGCGCATGGCGTCGTGCCGGTGCCAGCGCGCCTCGATTCCGCCTTCCCGCTCGATGCGCCCGAGCTGCACGTCGAGCGCGAAGAGCAGCGAGATCGCGGGCGTATTCGTCGGCTGGAACTTGGTCGTCGCAGCGAGGAAACCGATGATATCGAAATAGGCGCCGCGCTCTTCGAGCGTTCGGGCGCGCGCGACCAGGCGTTCGGACGCGACGCCCAACGCCAGCCCGGGAGGCAGCGCGAGAGCCTTCTGCGAGCCGGTGAATACGAAATCGAGTCCCCAGCGGTCCGTTTCCACCGGCAGGCCCGCCATGGAGGTCACGGCATCGACGAGCAGCAAGACGTCGTCGAATTCCTTGACCACTTCCGCGTAGCCCGCCACGTCCTGGAGCACCCCGGTCGAAGTCTCGGAATGCACACAGGTCACCGCATCGACCGGCGTGCGCTTGAGCGCGTCCCGGAGCATGTCGGGCTCGATCGCCGAGCCCAGCGGCACATCCAGCCGAATGCACTCCTTGCCGCAGGCGCCGACGATGCCGGCGAAGCGCTCGCTGAACGCGCCATTCACGAGAGCCAGCGCGCGCCGCCGGACGCCGTTGCGCACGGCCATCTCCATGAACCCGGTCGCCGAGGTGGTGCCGATGAACACGGGCCGGGCGGTCCGGGCCAGCGCACCGAGCTTCGGCGCCATCCCCTGCAACAGCTTTTCCATTGCGGATGACCGGTGGCCGATCATCGGGTGGATCATCGCCGCGAGCACATCGGGATGAACGTCGGTCGGTCCGGGAAGGAAAAACTTGCCGAACGCGGGGGGAG
The DNA here is from genome assembly GCA_044869265.1 of Gemmatimonadales bacterium. GTDB lineage: Bacteria > Gemmatimonadota > Gemmatimonadetes > Gemmatimonadales > GWC2-71-9 > 20CM-2-65-7. The sequence continues at coordinate 77,126 of JBIOXD010000024.1, read as the reverse complement.
GGGGCGCTTGCTGAGTCGAAACGGATGCGGTCGAGGTCATGCGCTCGCCCGCGTAAGCTCTTCGACGAGGCCGCCGACCACGACTTCGCTCGCCTTGACCAACCGCACCCCTTCGTCGCCCCATTCCTTCAACAGGTGCTCCGCGACGTCGCGATCGATGGGCTTCATCGCATCCACAACCGCAAACAGACGAAGCTGCGGACGGTGCTGAAGCAGGCCCTCGATGGCGTACTTGTCGCACACGTCGAGTGCGACGCCGTACAGCACGATGTCGTGCGGATTCACGGCGTCGAGCATGGGGAGAACATTGGGATTGGAAAAGACGTCGAAGCGATGCTTGTGGAAGAGGATGTCACCACGATGGTTGCGTACGCGCGCCGCCAGCGCCGCGGGGTCCTGCCGTTCCGGCTCGATAATGAGCGGGTCGCGCAGGCCGGTTTCGGGGATCTTGCGTTGTCCCGGTGTGCCGCGCAGGCAATGGGGCGGGAAGGTGCTCTTCCAGTCCGGCGTTGCCGAGATCTCTTCGTGCTCGCGGACATGGTCGTCGGCGCTGGCGATGATGCGAATGCCGTGGCCGTGGGCGTAGTCGGTGAGCTTGCGGAGATTGGGGATGAGCTGCTCGGCATCCGGCACGTAGAGTCTGCCGTCTGCCTTCATGAAATCGTACTGGGTATCGACGTCCCAGAAGATGACGCGAGAATTGGACATGGGACGGGAAATCTAGACGGGCAGCAGCTAAAGCGTCAGCGCTACCGCCACCTCGTCACAGGCGTGCTGGCGGGGGCAACGGGTACAGTCGGCCCAAACTTTCAGGGGGAACTGCTCTTTTTCCGCGACTCGGAAGCCAAGTCGCAGGAAGAACAGCGGTTTCCGAGTCAGGCCGAACACCTCGGTGAGGCCGAGCGCCCGCGCGTCGAGCAGCAGCGCTTCAACGAGCGCCTTCCCCACGCCCCGGCCCTGCTGGTCGTCCCGCACGGCCAGCCCGGCGATTTCGGCGAGCGAGGTGCTGTACACCTTGAGGCTTCCCGTGCCGACGATCGCGCCATCGCGCGCCACGGCGACGACGTATTCCTTGATATGGCGACACAAGTCGTAGTTGGACCGCGGCAGCAGGTCGCCGGTCGCGACGAATGGCGCCATGAGCTTTTCCATCTCGGCGACGTCTGCGAGTGTCGCCGGGCGTAATGCCGTCTCCGGGCGCGGCGCGCGTCGTGGCTTTACCGAGACGCTGGTCACGCGAGCACCTCGTCGAGAATCGCGACGCCGCGTTCGAGCTCGTCGTTCGTTACGGTCAGCGGTGGAACGATGCGGATGACCGTCGGCCCCGCCGTCAGCACGAGCAGGCGCCGCTCCCGTGCGGCGGCGACCACCGGCGCTGCGGCATCGTTCAGCTCGAGCCCCCACATAAGCCCGCGACCGCGCGCTTCGCGCACCCGCGCGCGCCGCGACGCCAGGTCACCAAGCGCGGCGCCGAGCCGGGCGCCTTTGGCGCGAACCGCGGCGAGAAAATCGGGATCCGCGATCGCGCGGAAAACGTCGAGCGCGACGCTGGCAACGAACGGCCCACCACCGAATGTCGTGGCGTGATCGCCCGGCGCGAGTGTCGCGGCGATCTGGTCGTTCACGAGGATTGCCCCCATCGGCAATCCGCCGCCCAGCGGCTTCGCGAGTGTATACATGTCGGGAACCACGCCCGTTTGCTCGGCGGCAAACAGCGTTCCCGTACGTCCCAGACCGCACTGCACCTCATCGAAGATCAAGGCGCATTTGCGCTCGTCACACAGCTCGCGCAGGAATGCCAGGAACCGGGCGGGGACGGGACGCACCCCGCCCTCCCCTTGCACCGGCTCGATGATCACGGCGGCAGTCCGATCGGTTATCGCGCGCGCCGCGGCCGCTCGATCGTCGAGCGGAACGATCTGCACGCCCGACAGCAGCGGCTCGAACGGCCGCCGATAGTCCGGCCGGTCGGTCGCCGCGAGCGAGGCGAACAGCCGGCCGTGGAACGATCCGCTGAAGGCGACGATGTCGGTCTTGCCCGACCATTTGCGCGCGAACTTGAACGCGCCCTCGTTCGCTTCCGCACCTGAATTGCAGAAGAATGCCTGCCCACCCACGGTCCGGGTGAGCTCGGCGGCGAGGCGCTCGCCGGGCTCCGTGCGATACAGGTTCGACACGTGCACGAGACCCGAATCGAGCGCGCGGAGCACCGCGTCCCGAAAGACCGGACTGTTGTAGCCGAGCGCGTTGACCGCGATCCCGGCGACGAAGTCGAGGAAGCGCGTTCCGTCCTCGGCGATCAGCTCAGAGCCGTCGCCGGCGACGAACATCGGGCCGACGCGCGCGTAGACACCAAGGAGAGCGGTGGCCGTGGCGTCCGAAGACGCCAGCGTCTGGGGAGTGGTCACGCCGGTTGAACTACCGGAGGCGCCGCGAGCAGGCGGGTGCCGGCGGTAGCGTGCTCGAGCATATCGAGATCGCCAATCCGTACGGCCCGGACACCCGCCTGGAGTGCCAGCCCGGCGGCGCGCAGCTTGGCGGCCATCCCGCCGCTCACGACACCGGTTTCAATCATGGGCTCGATCTCTGCGGTCGCCAGCGTCGGCTGCGACATGCCGTCGATCGTCACGCCCGGGACATCGGAGACGAACAGGAGCTCCGGCGCGTCGAGTGCCGCCGCGAGAGCAGCCGCTGCCTGGTCGGCATTGACGTTCAACGGGCGAGTCGGGGCCGTCGAGGACGGCGCCACCGGTGCGACCACCGGGGTGAGGCCGGCCAGCAGGAGGCTCTGCAACAACGACCCGCGGACGCTCACGATCTCGCCGACCTCACCCAGATCGGCGCGCACGCGTGCGGTCAGCAGCCCGCCGTCGACACCCGACAGACCGATGGCATCGAGACCGGCTGCACGCAACGCGCTCACCAGCACGCGGTTGATCGGGCCACTCAGCACCATTTCAACGAGCTCGGCGATCTCGGGCGTCGTCACGCGCATGCCGTCCCGCTTTTCGACCGGCAATCCCAGCCGCTGCGACCATTCGCTGACCGCACGACCTCCCCCATGCACCACGACGATGGGGCCCGCCCGCTGGAGGGCGCGCGCGCAATCAGCCACCCAGGTCGGGCGGTCGAGCTCGTTGCCGCCGATTTTGACGACGCGCACGGTTAGCATGGGCGTAGGAGTTCACACCCTAAAGGGTGTGCCCGGCAGGCATTGTCCTGAAGGACATTGTGTCCTTTAGGACAGTGTGCGCCCAGCACAGGCTTTAGCCTGTGAATTAGCATGCAAGTCCCGCTGTCTCTGGCAGTCCCAGCATCACGTTCATGTTTTGAATCGCCTGCCCTGCCGCACCCTTCACCAGGTTGTCGATCGCCGCGATCACGGTGAGCCGGGGCCGGCGGACATCGACGACTTCCGACACGCCGATGGCGACGCGATTGCGGTAGACGACGTCCTTCAGGGACGGCAGGGTGCCGTGCATGATCTGAATGCAGGGCTCGCCGTCATACGTCGCGCTGTAGAGACCCTCGGCGGTCGCCTGATCGAGCACGCGGGTCAGCGGCACGTGAATCGTCTCGAGAATGCCGCGCTTGACCGGCAGGAGATGCGGCGTGAAGACCACGTCACCGGTAAAGCCGCCCTCGCGGGCGAGCGACTGCTTCAGCTCGGCGAGATGGCGGTGGGTGTTGCCGATCGAGTAGGCGCGGTAGTCCTCGGTCACCTCACCGAAGAGCAGCTCGCGCTTGGGATTGCGGCCCGCGCCGGTGACACCGGAGGCGGCGTCGATGATGATTTCGCGGGACACGTCGATCAAGCCAAGCTGGGCGAGCGGAATCAGCGCCAGGAGCGCGGCGGTCGGGTAACAGCCGGGATTGGCCACCAAGTCCGCATCGGCGAGCCGGGGCCGCGTGAACTCCGTCAGCCCGTACACGGCCTCGGGTGAGAGGCGGAAGTCGGCCGAGAGGTCGACGGCACGCTTGCCGCCCGCGCGCGCTTCGTGGACGAAGCGGCCGGACACTCCGTGCGGCAGCGCGGACAAGACGATTTCCGCCTGCTGCCAGGGGGCATCCTCGGCCTTGATCAGCTCGTGACCTTCGACCCATTCGCCGGCGGCCGACTCTGCGGTAGCGAACGCGACGCTGGCGCTGGGGTGCCCGCTCAACAGACGAAGCAGCTCCTGGCCGACGTATCCGGAGGCTCCCAGGATGCCGACCGGGACCGATGCATGAATATTCATTTGGGCGGAAAATTATGCAGGCGCGAGGGACGCCGCAAGGTGCAGGGGCGCAGCATGCTGCGCCCTCACGTGAACCTCAGCGCCCTACGTCACCCGTTCGAGACGAGGATTAGGCCTGTATGCCCGACCAACCTTCGCACAGGGCTTCCCCTCCAGCATCACGACGTCGGCGGTGAAATCGAACCGCCCCTGGAACAGACTTGATCCAACGCCGTACGCCTCGACGGGCACCCGTTGCTCCTCGAACTGCCGGATCTTCTCGACGGTGAACCCCCCCGACACCACGATTTTCACGTGGCGGTACCCTTCGGCATCGAGCGCCCGGCGGACGTTGCGGACCAGCTCGGGCGTGACGCCGGTGGGCTTGAACGTTCCCATCTGCGCGATCACCGACTTGTCGACCAACGTTTCCGAGGTGTCGAGCCGCACGCCGTAGAGACGGTCGCCCAGCGCACGGGCCACTGCGAGCGACGTCCCGACGCAATCGTTATCGAAATCGACGAGTGTAATCAGCCGGATCGACGGATCGGCGAGCTCGGCGAACTTGCAGGACGCCTGCACGGTGTCGCCATCGTAGGCCGCGATCAGCGCATGTGGCACCGTGCCCACGCCTTCGGATCCCCACCACGACGCTTGCGCGTCGGTCGACACGCCGATGGCGCCGGCGATGTGGGCGGCATAGCCGTCGCCGGTCTGCACGAGCCAGTGATCGTGCCGCGCGGGGAAGAACATCACTTCCTTGGGCCGTGCCGCTTCGACGACGAGCCGGGTGTTTGTGCCCACGCGGGTGCGGCGCGCCAGCACGCCGAGGTAGAGCGTCTCCAGCACCGCGAACGCGTCATACGGGCCTTCAATCAGCAGCACCGTTTCCCAGGGTTTGATCTCGTCGCCGTCATACAGCGCGTGCACCACCAGCTCGTCCCAGCCGTCGGCGCACAGCTTGAGGATGGCGATCGCCTCGTCGATGCCGCCAAGGTAGGCATGCGATTTCCCGAAGACCTGCATCGTCACGCGCGGCCGATGGTTGTCCCGGCGCAGCAGATCGCGCGCGCGCACGAAGTATTTGTCCGAGTAGTAGCCTTCCCGCATCTTCTCCACCGGGAGATGAAAAATCGCCGGGTCGAGCCGCTGCTTTCGTGGCGCCATCAACGCGCACCCGGCCACGCGAACGTCGCGGTGAGGGTGTCGCCGGTGTGCAGCGGCAATTGCCGCGCGACGTTGTTGAGGCGGCCGCACACCTGGCCCAGGAGTTCCGGTTCCGGATCATCGGGGGGGGACGCCGACACACGCAGACAAACGATGTCGGCGTCGAGCGCGAGCGCGCGGTCCCGTTCGTTCCGGGGCGGATCGGGTCGTGCGAGAGCCACGACCAGCGTCGTGGCGCGGCCGCCCAAGACGAGCTGGACGATGCGCGGTGGCTCGTCGGGAACGAGATCGATGCCGCGCGGCGCGCTGACGGTATCCCCGCGCACCAGATTCAGCACGACGCGCGCCCGCCGCGGCCGGACCACGGTTTCCAGGCGGAACACGCGGGTCGTATCGACGAGACTGAACTCCTCTGCGGGGCGTCCTACCCCACCCGTGAACAGGCGCTCGAGAATCAACTCGACCCACATCCTGCGGACGTCCTTGCCGTTCCCGCGGGACGAGGACGGCGCGCCAAACGGATAGATCCGCGCCGTATCGCTCCATGCCAGGCGGACGACGCGGCGATAGGTGTCTTCCTCCCACAAGGGCAGGCCGCGACGGGACCGTCCGACGCGGCGGCGCGTGAAGAACTCCGCGCCGAGGTTGACAGTGTCACCCGTGGGCGTGACCTGAAAGACCGCTTCGACCTCGGCGGTGTCGGTGCGCAAGATGAGACGCATGTCGGTATCGAAGGAGCCGCTGACGGCACCGCTGGCGAGCAGCCGCGGCGCGACCGCCGCATGCTCGAGCACACGCACCCGGTAGGTGAGCCGGGTGCCCGGACTCTGCAGTGTCGCCAGCGTGAGGAGGATGCTACTGAACAACGATGGTGCCACGCGTTTCCTCGAGCGACCGGCCGCTACCCGGCCCGCCCCAGCGCTGATGCGCGATCCAGCCCGCGAAGAGGCCCGCGCTGAGTGCCACGACCAGCCACAGCATCATCGTGCCAGCGCGGATCGCGGGGCGTGGCACGACAAACGCGTGTGGATTCCCCGCCGCCCGTGCCAGCGCGACGCGCACCTCCAACTGGCTCGCGCGGGCGCCAGCGCAATGGGCGCACGTCACGAGGTGCTTGGCCAGCGCCGCGCGCTCAACAAGCGACAATTCCCCGTCGAGCTCAGCGTCAATTTGCCCGAGCCACTGCTCGTGCCCACGCGATCTACTTCCCGTGCCTTCCCGTGAGTCGACCATTAGTGCTCCTCGCGCACGCGGTAGTGCAGCGACCGGCGCTGCATCCAGCGCACGGCGAACGCATCCACGAGCGAACGCAGCACCCGATTCCACATCCCGTACTTGGTTACGCCATGCCGACGCGGACGGTGGCCGACGGGGATCTCCGTCACCGTACCGCCCTGCATCTTGATGAGGGTTGGAAGAAAGCGGTGCATGCCCGCGAACAGGGGGAGCGTGCGCACCGCGTCGGTGCGAAACGCCTTGAGCGAGCAACCGGTGTCGCGGATCACTTCGCCGTTCAGCCGATTCCGCACGGCGTTGGCGATTCGGCTCTGCAGCCGTCTCCAGGGCGTGTCTCGCCGCGTGGCCCTGAAGCCCGCCACCGCGGTGGCCCCGCTCTCCCGCAGCGTCTCGACGAGTCGCGGAATGTCGGCGGGATCGTTCTGCATATCGGCATCGAGCGTAATCACGACCGGAGCGCGCGCGGCCCGGAATCCCGCCGCGAACGCGGCCGTCTGCCCGGCATTGCGCTCGAACGCGAGGATGCGGAGCTGAGGAAACTGCGCGCGCATCGCTTTCAGCGCTTCCAGCGTGCCATCGGTCGAGCCGTCATCGACGATGATCACCTCATAGCTGCGCCCCGCCAGAGCGGACGTGATCTCGTTCAGCAGCGGAGCGAGGTTCTCCCGTTCGTTGTACGCGGGCACCACGAGTGAAAGCTCCACGGGGTCTCAACGTAGCAAGTTGACAGCGGATAGACGAGTGGCTAAAACCCGTCCATGTCCGACTCTCTCTCGCGCCGGGATTTCCTGCGCTCAGGCGCCGCCGGCATGGCCGGTGGTTTGGTGATCGGGATTCCCCACGCCATGCGGCCGCCACGGCCGCTGCCGCCGCCATCGCGCTGGGCCGCGAAGCCGATCGTGATCGCGAGCGCGAACGGGCTGCGCGGCGTGCAGAAAGCGTTCGACCTCTTGCTCCAGGGCGCCGACACACTCGACGCGGTCATCGAGGGCGTGAAGATCCAGGAGCTCGATCCCGACGACGATTCGGTCGGCTATGGCGGTCTGCCGAACCGGGACGGCGTCGTACAGCTCGACGCATCGTGTATGCACGGACCCACCAAGCGGGCCGGCGCGGTCGGCTGCCTCGAGAACATCAAGACGCCGTCGGAAGTCGCAAAGCTCGTTCTCAAATACACGAATCACATTCTGCTCGTGGGGGAAGGCGCCAAGCGTTTTGCGTTGTCGTACGGATTCAAGGAAGAGGAGTTGCTGACCGAACACTCGCGCCAAGAGTGGCTCAAGTGGCGGGCCAATCTCAGTCCCAACGACGACTACCTCGACGTGCCCGAAGGTGAGTCGCTGGTCGTGCGACCGACCGGGACGATCAATTGCAATGCCGTGACGCCAGGGGGCGATCTGTCGTCGGTCACCACGACGAGCGGGCTCGCGTGGAAGATTCCGGGCCGTCTCGGGGACTCTCCGATCATCGGCGCCGGACAGTACTGTGACAACGAGGTGGGCGCCGCCGGATCGACCGGCCGTGGCGAGTCGAACATCAAGGTCTGCGGAGCCTTCCTGACGGTGGAAAGCATGAGGCGCGGCGTCGCGCCGACCGACGCCTGCCTCGCGACGCTGCGCCGCGTGGTCAGCGCGACGGAGCCGAGGCTGCTCGATGCACGAGGCCGTCCCAAGTTCGGCCTCACGTTCTACGCGGTGAACAAGCGCGGCGAGTTCGGCGCCGCCTCGCTGTTCCCGGGCCGGTACGCGGTGCACGACGGCTCGGACGCCAAACTCCGCGATACCGCGCATCTCTTTGCGCAAAGCTGAGCTGCTGCTGGGGGGGGCGCTGCTCGCGTTCCCCTGCGCTTTGGCGGCGCAGGCGGAACCGACCCCCCCGACCCCCGCGAAGCCTCCCAGGTACTGGGTCGACCAGCTTTATCCGTACGCGTGGTACAGCTCGATCGACGGATTCTGGTTCGCCGGTCATTACGACTGGACCAGCCCCTTGGGGTTTGTGGAGCGTCCCGAGCCCTACTTCGGTCGCCTCGCGTTCGATGCCGCGGCAAGCACAGAAGGCAGCTACGCGCTGCTCGCCAACGCGCAGCTCCCAGCCTATTGGGACGGCTGGCGGTTCGGGCTGGCGCTGTTCGCGATCCGCGCGAATCGGCTCGGCTACTACGGCCAGGGCAACGACACGAGCGTCGAGAGTGATAGCACGGTCGGGCGCTCCTACTTCTATCAAGTCAGCCGCACCACCCGCTCGGCGCGGGCCACCGTCCAACGTCGCATTGCGGGGCCGCTACGGCTTCTCGTGGGCGGCACACTCGAGCATACGAGCTTTCGCGAGCTTCCCGGTGGCAGTGTATACCAGCAGGATCTTGCCAATGGCACGATTCCGTCGGACGAGGTGCCGTTCAACGATGCCGTCGTCCGGGCCGGCCTCGTGCTCGACTGGCGCGATCTCGAGATGGACCCCCACAAGGGGTTGGTCGCCGAAGCCCTCTTCGCCAGTGGGCGGGGCTACACCCGCCGGACGGCGTCGCTGCGGGGATATGTGCGCCCGTTCAATCGTCTGGTCATCGGGGCGCGGATCGCGGGCGAGAGCATGTCCGGCTCGCCGCCGATTGCCGCGCAGTTCACCATCGAATCGAGTGAAGGGCCCTACAACGCGATGGGCGGCTACCGGTCACTGCGGGGGTACCACGACGGGCGTTTTCTCGGGCCCGGCAAACTGATGGGAGGCGTGGAAGCGCGTTACGGCGTCATGTGGGCGCCCCGACTACTCGAGCTCAAGCTGCTCGGCTTCTACGATGCGGGGAGAGTATTCGGTCCCGGTGAATCAGTCCGTCTCACTCGCGACGGACTCCACGACGCTTGGGGCGGCGGTGTCGGCCTGGCGCTGATGCGAAACACGGTGGTGACGTTCGTGCTCGGAAAAGGCGCAGAAGGCACAGAATTCATGTTCGCGACGCAGTGGAGTTATTAAGGAAGCACGCTCCAGTTATTTCACCTCGACCACCACCTGGCGGATCCTTCCCGTGAACTTGTTGTCGCCCTCCTTGTATTCCTCGGTCACCGGCGTCTCGTTGTCCGTTCCGACGTCGACGCCTTCGTCCCCGGAGTACATGAACGGCATCGTACGGGGAACGCGGGTCTCCCCCACCGTGGTGCCGTCGACGCTCAGCCGGCTGAGGCCGCCCGAGCCCGGCGCACCCCCGTCGTAGACGAACTCGTAGCGAATCGTGTGACGCCCCGCGGTGAGCGGCTGTGGCGAAGCGACGTCGGTCCGCTGCAAACCACCGAAGTTGTACACGTGGTGCGCACGCCCGTCCTTCACGTATAGACTCCAGCCACCGAAGCGCCCGGCCTGCGCGATGATTACCCCGTTGGCGCCGGCCACCACCTCCACATCCGCGGTGATCGAAAACGACCGGCCCTTGATGTTGATGAACGCGTTTTCGGTAATCCCGGTCATGCCTTCGTACAGGGTAAGCGACTTGCGGGACCCGATGAGGTCCGGCCGGCCGGCGATGGCCGCGTCGAAGCGCTCCACGCGCCGGTCGTCGAGCGGGAACACGTGGTTACGGATCGCCTCCTGCACGAACAGGTCTTGCAGCTCCTTGAGCTTCGCGGGGTTCTGCGCGGCGAGGTTGTTCGCCTCGCTGAAGTCGACGTCGACGTTGTACAACTCCCAGCGGTCCTGGTCGAAGGGAGGGAGCGGAGCCACGAGCCACGGAATCGAGTGGCGGGTCGCCGCGACCCAGCCGTCGTGGTAGATGGCGCGATTGCCGAACATCTCGAAATACTGGGTCGTGCGGTTACCCTTGGCCTTCGGGTCGTCGAACGTGTAGACCATCGAGACGCCGTCCATCGGAAGTTGCTTGGTACCGTTGACCGTGGTGGGCTGCGGCAGCCCCGCCGCTTCCAGCACCGTGGGCGCCACGTCGATCACGTGATGAAACTGCGGGCGCAATCCTCCCTTGGCCTTGATGCGGGCGGGCCAGCTGATGACCAAGGGATTGCGCGTGCCGCCGAAATGTGACGCGACCTGCTTGGTCCACTGGAAGGGCGTATCCATGGCGTGCGCCCAGCCGACGGCATAGTGGGGGAAAGTGTTCGGCCCGCCCCATTCGTCGATGTGCGGCAACTGCGAAGCGACATCGCTCACGATGCCGTTCAGCGCCAGCATCTCATTGTAGCTGCCGTCGGGCCCCCCTTCGGCGCTCGCGCCGTTGTCTCCGACGATGTAGAGCAGCAGCGTGTTGTCGAGCGCGCCCATGTCGCGGAGCGCCTGCACCAGACGGCCCACCTCGTAGTCGGTCTGCTCTGCGAAACCCGCAAACGTCTCCATCTGACGCTCGAACAGGCGCTGCTGATCGGCCGTCAGCGTGCTCCAGGCCGCGATCTCCGCGGGGCGCGGCGTCAACTTCGTCCCGGCCGGCACCACGCCGAGCTTGATTTGACGAGCCAGCGTCTCCTCGCGCAGCCGGTCCCAGCCCTGATGGAATTGGCCTTTATACTTGGCGATCCATTCCTTGGAGACGTGGTGCGGGGCGTGCGTGGCACCGGTGGCGAAGTAGATAAAGAACGGCTTGTCGGGGGTGAGCGCGTGCTGGAAACGCATCCACGCGATCGCCTGATTCGTCATGTCGGTGGTGAAGTGATAGCCGGGCGTGTGCGGCGGCTCCACCCGTGTCACGCCGTCATAGATCGCGGGCGCCCACTGGTTGGTCTCGCCACCAATGAACCCGTAGAACTTGTCGAACCCCGAGCGGGTGGGCCACCGATCGTAAGGTCCCGATACCGAGGCTTCCCACGGCGCCGTCTCGTGGTACTTGCCGAATGCCGCCGTGCTGTAGCCATTGAGACGAAGGATCTCGGCCAGCGGCGCCACGCTGTTGGGGCGCACTCCCGTGTTCCCCGGGAACGCCGTGGCCAGCTCCATGATCGCCCCCGCGTTGTTCACATGATGGTTGCGGCCCGTGAGCAACGCCGTGCGTGTGGGCGAGCAGAGCGCGGTGGTGTGAAACCGGTTGTAGCGCAGCCCGCTGTCGGCGAGCGCTTGCAGCGTGGGCATGTTGATGGCCCCGCCGAACGTCTTGCTCGCTCCGAAACCGATATCGTCGATCAGCACGACCACCACGTTGGGTGCCCCAGCCGGAGCCTTGACCGCGAATCTCGGCGGCGCTTTGGCTTTCCGGGCGTCCTGTTCGGTGATTGTTGGGGTCGGCGGCTCCGCAATCGGGAGGACGGTCCGATCCACGGTCGGGGTCGCTTGCTGCGCCACGAGACACCCTGGGCGCACCGTGGCGAGGGACACGAGTAGCAACGCGGTGACAGACTTCATGGTGAGATGGCCTCGTGGTCGCGACTAGTTGGTTTTCGACGGCGGCGAGCGCACGCAGCGGAACCCGAGATGGTTGGTCCCGGTCGATACCTCGCCCTTACCGCGCGTGCCGAGGGTGTAGCGTGAGCAGTATTGATCGGTGCAGAGGAACGAGCCGCCCCGCTGGGTGCGCTTGGGCTCGGTGGGTTCGGTCGGGTCAAATGAGGATTCCGGTCCCTGCGGATTGCGCGCGACTCCACCCATCGCGGCCAGCTCGTGGTAGTAGTCGGGGCGATACCAGTCGCTGACCCACTCCCAGACATTCCCGGCGACGTCGTAGAGCCCGTAGCCGTTGGACGAAAAGCGCGCGACGGGTCCGATGCCGGTGAACCCGTCCTCACCTGTGTCGTGTTCGGGGAAACGGCCCTGGTGGGTGTTGGCCATCCACTTCCCGTTCGGCTCGAACGCGTCGCCCCATGGATAGCGCTGCCCCGCGTGACCGCCACGCGACGCGAACTCCCACTCCGCTTCGGTCGGGATGCGCTTCCCGGCCCATTTTGCATAGGCAAGCGCGTCTGGGTACCCGACATGCACGACCGGGAACTGCTCCTTCCCCACAATCGAGCTGCCCGGACCGAGCGGATGGCGCCAGTTCGCACCCTTCACGTACGACCACCACTGAAAGTGGTCGTTCAGCGGCACGGGATGGTCCGGGGGAGAGAACACCACGGAGCCAGCCACGAGGTTTCCCGGCGGCGCCCCGGGATAGTCCTCCGCCAGCGGCGTCCGCTCGGCAATAGTCACGTAGCCGGTCGCCTTCACGAACGCGGCGAACTGCGCGTTCGTGACCTCGGTCGTGTCCATCCAGAAGCCGTCCACATACACGCGGTGGATCGGCCGGGAATCCACGGTTGCTTGCATCCCGACGGCATCGTTCATGTCCGGCGGATCCTGCGCCCCCATGGAGAACTCTCCGCCGGGAATCCACACCATCCCGTCGGGGGCAGGCCCCCGCGGGGCCTCGCGGTTCTCGACGGTCGGGAGGAACTCAACGGCGGACGCGGCCGCCACTCCCGCCGGCTTCGCGCGCAGCGCGCGCCAGCTGAGCACCGCGACGCCTGCCATCGCCACGATGGTGACCAGCGCCGCGGTGGTTTTCAATTCTTGGCGCCGCCTTCCTTCATTCTTTGCAGAACTTCATCCAGGTTGAAGCTGGCCGCCTTCTGCCGCTGCGGGTAATCCTTGAACGTCGCTAGGAAATCGGCGATAAAGGCCTGGGCGGGCACGAGCAAGAACACGCGGTCCAGGGCCCAGTCGTAATAGGTGTTCGATGTGACGTCTGCTCGTTCGTACGGATCGGTCCGCAGGTTGAAAATCTTCGGCACGCGCAGCGCCGTAAACGGCTCGGCCCAGATGCGGAACGTCCCCGTCACCCGCTGCTCCAGGAATACAATCTTCCAATTGTCGTACCGTAATGCAGTCACTTGTTGGTCGTCATTAACGTAAACGAACGACTCGCGTGGACCCTTGGCGACTCGGCCCGTGAGATAAGGCACGAGGTTAAAGCCGTCGAGGTGGACCTTGTACGTCATGTCGCCGACCTTGTGGCCACTCAGCAGCTTCTGCGTCACCTGCGAGTCGCCGGCGACGGCGAGCAGCGTCGGGAGCCAGTCGTGGTGAGCGACGATCTCGTTCGAAACCTGGCCCGGCTTGATCTTGCCCGGCCAACGGACCATGCAGGGCACCCGATAGGCACCCTCCCAGTTCGTGTTTTTCTCGCTGCGGAACGGGGTCATCCCTGCATCGGGCCAGGTATTCATGTGGGGACCGTTGTCGGTCGAGTACATCACGAACGTGTTGGCGGTCATCCCAAGATCGTCGAGCGCTTTGAGAATGGTACCGACATTCCGGTCGTGATCGATCATGACGTCGTGATACTCACTCTGCCAACGCCCGGCTTGACCCCTGCTCGTCGGCTTCGCGTAGGTGCGAAGGTGCATGTGAGTGAAATTCACCCACAAGAACACGGGTTTGCCGGCTCGCTTCTGCCGTTGGAGAAAATCGACTGCTCGATTGGCGACGTCGTCGTCGATCGTCTCCATTCGCTTCTTCGTCAACGGGCCTGTGTCCTTGCACGTCTGCTTGCCGATCTTGCCGAAGCGCGGGTGTACCGTCGGATCGTCCGTGGCGGACGCTTTGCAGTCGAGCACGCCACGCGGACCGAACTGCGAGCGAAACGCCGTGTCCTTGGGGTAATCCGGCAGCTCCGGCTCTTCCTCGGCGTTCAGGTGATACAGGTTGCCGTAGAACTCGTCAAAGCCATGGACGGTTGGGAGGAACTCGTTGCGGTCGCCGAGGTGATTCTTGCCGAACTGACCGGTCGCGTAGCCGAGCGGCTTGAGCATCTCGGCGATCGTCGGGTCCGCCGCCTGGAGGCCGAGCGTAGCGCCCGGCAGGCCGACTTTGGTCATGCCCGTCCGCAGACCCGATTGACCGGTGATGAAAGACGCGCGTCCCGCTGTGCAGCTCTGCTCAGCGTAGTAGTCGGTGAACATCATGCCTTCTTTGGCGACGCGGTCGATGTTGGGCGTCCGGAAGCCCATGAGGCCCATGCTGTAGGCGCTGATGTCGGACTGGCCGATATCGTCACCCCAGATGATGACGATATTCGGTTTCTGTTGTGCTGCCGCCTGGGTTGTCCCGGCGGTCATTACCGTGGCCAGGCAAATGCCCGCCGCGGCGAGCACCGGCCCGACGGTTCGTGTCATGGTCATTTCGATCCTCGTTAGTTGATGACTGGCCCACGACCTGCCTTCGAGCACCTCAGCGCTTCAAACCCCATTCTTTGAGTTTCTTCGCAGCCGTGCCGAACGGCCCTAACTGGTAAACGGCCGCTCCGGCTGGCGAGAACGTGAACGGCTCGAACGGTTCGGCGATCATCCGGTCGAGATACGTTGTCGGTGCGGTGCCGGTGCTGACATGCGGATTGAACTGCTCGCCCGCCGCATTCTGCTCAAACGTTGATACATACTGAATCAGGGCCTTGTCCACGGCGGAATCGTCGTGCCCCGCTGTGAACGCCCCGATGGGGCCGGTTTGCACCATGAACGGCTTGGCGGCGGCAATGATGTTCGCTTGCAGCCTGATCAATGCCGGTGTCGGCTGGATGACAATGCCAGCGACGCCCAGCGCGCCGCCGGCGGGGATGTAGTAGAGCTTGGCGGCGTCCAGCTTCATGGCGTTGATGTTGGCATCGAGGAACACGCTTTCTACGGCGGCATAAAGCTTGTCCAGATCAGCTGTGCGGACGAAACACTGGAGCAATGTGACGTGCGGAGTGTGCGCCTCATCCAGAGCGAAGCCCTTCGGAAAAACCCCGAGCAGGCGGGCGTTGTTGGCGGCGGCACGCTTGAGCATCGTCGCGTCCGGCCGCAGCAGGATGTCGATTGCAGTGATCTCAGACTGCGCGGCGGGGAAGACAGTCTTCCAATCGTCCTTCATGCTGACGACGGTCCAGCCGTGCTTCTTCGCTTGGTCTTCCAGTGCGGGCGTGAAGTACCCGTATTGGACGTCCGGCAGGCCGCGCGCGGGGCCGTAGGCAAACTCGCGTGCCGCATCGTCGTGTAGCACGAGCAACTCGAACCGCGCGCCGCTGCCGCCCTGCGTGTATTCGAGCATCTGCTGGTCGCCCACGGAGTTTCCGAACGCGGCGATAGGCCGGCGACCGATGTGCTGGTTGATGCCGACAGGCTTGTCGCCCTTGTCGTCATTGAAGTTCAACTGCGGCAGACGCACGAGCACGGACTTGCCGTCCCGAAGTTCAAACTTCGTCCTCATGCTGCTGCCGACGACCTGTTCCGGCGGGATGTCATATGCCGCCTCCGTCCAGACGCGCATGAACTCGATTCCCCCACCGGAGACGATGAAGTTCTTGAAGCCGTTCGCGCGCAGATAGGCGAGAACTTCGAGCATCGGCTGATAGGTCATGTCGAGGAAGCGCTTGCCGGTCGTCGGATGCTTCGCGGTGGCGATCCAGTCCTGGACGAGCTGCGCAAACTCATCGGTGGTCATGCCGGTGTGCGTGGCCATGAACAGTTCCATGAGCCCGTGGTCGCCGCCTTCGAGCGCCGCTTTCACATCGCCCTTAAGAATCGAGGCGAACGGTTCCTTGGTCTTCCATTCGGGGTGCTGCGGTGCGAGTGCCTTCACGCGGTCCGCCACGAAGTAAAACTGGACCGGCACCGGCTGTTCGCTCCAGAGCGTGCCGTCGTTGTCGAACACGGCGATGCGTTCGGGGACAGGCACGAATTCGGGCGAGCCGGGTTTCGTTACCTTCTGGACGAATTCAATGATGGACTGCTTCGCCTTGCCGTCGTTCCACGAGGGCAAAGGGTCGGCGGCCCGCGCGCCGACATCGGACTGACCGATGTCGGCGCCCCAGACGATCACGATGTTGGGCTTGGCGGCGCCCCGCGCGGATGCAATCCCGTAACCGCACACGAGTGCAGCGACGAGACCAAACATGGCAGCGAGCCAACGTGTCATTTGGTGCCGGATACCCGGTTCCTTTGTGCAGCGATGGCGAGCCGATGTGCAGCGATGTCGAGCCGAACGGCAAACGCCGCGCGGGTCGGGCTACGAAAAAGAGCCGGGTCGTAAAGACCCCTCCATTGGACCAAGGGACACTGCGATGGGGCGTTAGGAAATCTCGCGAATCTCGACGCCGCGTCGCTTCAGCTCGTCAACATAGGGCTGGAACGGGACTGCCTCATCGGGCGTGTGGACACCACTTTCCGTGATCCGTCCGTCCACCTGCATCACACCGGTGATCGCGAGCGAAAAGCCGGTCGTCCGCATCATCGCGCTGATGCCGGTCGCTTCGTCGTAATAGTCGAGCAGCTGCCAGGCCACGCGCGAGCCGCTCTTCCCCCGCACCTCCACGCGGAGCGCCACGAGATCACGACTGTTGGGCTTGGTGAGCTGGGGTGATACCGCGGCGATGAACGCATCGCGCGGCACGATCTTCGTTCCACGCACGCGTACGGGATCGAGCGATAACAGACCCATCTCACGAATGGGGCGCATGATCGCCGCATGTCCGGGATAGCGCAGCGTCTTGTATTCCATCGTTCGCACCTTGCCGCTGTACGCCCACGGCATCGTCGAGATGCCACCGCCGGTATGGAACGCCTCGAGTGTGCCGACGGGACTCGGGAACGGAACGTCCTCGAGCTCCGACAACGCGTCCACCTGCTCCGGACGGCCCTCGCGCAGCACCCACGACGGCGTCGTGTAGTAGTCGAGCGCGCCCTCGAGCGAATACACGATCTGGTAGTTGAGCGGGGGCTCCGGTTTTTGAGGCAGGCCGCCCACGTAGATCTTCACGCTTTCGGCGTCTCCGACGCGCCGAATCCCTTCGGCTGCGATGACACTGACCATTCCGGGAGCGAGGCCGCAGTCGGGAATCACGGAGACATGCTTCTGCTGCGCGGCCTTGTGCAGGGTCTTCTGCTTCTGGACGATCTCCGTGTTGCCGCCCAGGTCGGCGCAATGCAAGCCGCGGGACACGGCGACTTTGGCGATCGGATAGTTGAAGTAGTACGGCAATGCGTTCATCACCGCATCGTAGCGTTGCATGCGGCGGCGCAAGTCGGCGGCCCGCCGGGCATCGAGCCGGGCGATGACGAGCCGTTTGTCCTTTCTTTTTTGGAGGAATCGTGGGACACGACCGGGGTGGAGATCGGCCAACGTCACGCGCTCGACTTCCGGCCGCTGAAGCAAATCGTACGCGCAGGCAGAACCCTGCAGCCCTGCGCCCAGCACCAGCATGCGCATGTCCTCAAAACCTCCAAACGTTGTATGGGGAGATGGTTGCGGCGCGTAAGCTAGTCGGAAGGGCGTCGTAGCTCAAACAGCGCAATTTCGGGCGGTGCAAAAACGCGCAGCGGCACGCCAACCACACCGAGTCCGCGGCTGACATAGAGTTGACTGTCGCCCTGCGTAAAATGGCCCATCACATACTTCGTGATCAGGCGACCCGGTGACCACCCGATGACCGGCAGATAGAACTGCCCGCCATGGATGTGGCCGGCCAGGGTGAGTGGGATGCCCCGCGGCGCGGCCCCATCGAAGGCGCCGGGGCGGTGGGCCAGGAGGATCCGGAAGGCCTCCGACTGGTGTGGCGTGAGCCGCAATGCAGCGTCGAGATCCTCGTCCTGAGGATCATCCGCACGCCAGTTACGCGGGTCGTCGATGCCAACGAGCGCGAGCGCCGCACCCCGATGCTCAATGACGTGCGCGCCATTTCTGACGAACACCTGGCCGGCATCGCGCACACACTTGACCACCGCGTCCTCACCCGTGTAGCGGTCGTGATTGCCAAGCACGCTCACCACTCCAAGCGGCGCGTGGAGGTCGCGGAACGCCCGCACATAGTCGGGAATGAACAGCTGGGAGATGTCGATCATGTCTCCCGTCTGCACGATGAGATCGGGTTGCAGCGCGTTGGTGTGCGCAACGATCGCGGCCATCTTCTCGCCCGACATGTGAATCCCGGCATGCACATCGGAGAGGTGCGCGATCCGCAAACCGTCGAGCCCCGGAGGCAGGTTATCGAACACCAACGTGCGTCGCGTGACGGCGGGCAGTCGCTCCGCGCTCCAGATGCCGTAGGCTGAAAGGCCGAGCCCGGCGGCGGCGTAGGCGTAGGTGGCGCGGGCGAGGAATTGTCGTCTGGACAATGGTGCGTGGTGCGTGTTGCATGGTGCGTGGGACTGCTGTTCGGATCCCGCGCTCAGTCGCCCACGCACAACGTACCACGCACCACGCACGCCTTTGAACAGCAGATACAGGCAGATGAGCCCACAGAATAACCAGCCCAGGAATTGCCAAGCTATGAACGGCGCGATGTAGGGAATGCGGCTGATGCCCCAGAGGCTGCCGGAGAACATTCGGACCGCGACGACGACCCAGGGGATGTTGAATGCGATGAAGAGTCCTGCGAGCCAGCGCCGTGCCTCCAGCGGCAGACGCTCCCGCAAGTACAGAAACAGCAAAACTTGAGGCGACGCAAACAGCAACAGATAGATTAGTGCCATGCAATCCCGTACGTCACGGCTTTTTTTGTGGTTCCCCGCCCTGCTGAGCGCTCCACTCGCGGCTCAGCGTTTGGGGCCGGTCGACCGCCAGCTGATCGCAGCCGGCATGTGGGCAGAGGCGCGCTACAACTATGCGTATTGGGATGCCGTGCGGGCGAGCTGGGACTCCGCCTTCACTGCGACCGTCACGTATGCTAATGGGCGCCCCACCGAACTCCAATTCCTGCGCCAGCTGCGGCGCTGGGGCGCGCTGCTCAACGACGGCCAATTCGACATCATCCCGCCGGAGGCCGTCGCGGCCCGGATGGCGCGGCCTCCGATCGAGCTGCGCAGCATCGAGCGGAGACCCTTCATCATCGATTACGCCAACAACGACGAGATGCGCGTGGCGCGGCCCACGCGCCTCGCCGAGATCGTCGCCGTGCAGAGCATCCCGGCCGCACTGTGGATCCGCGACTCCGTACTTCCCCAAATCGCCGCGCGCACCGAGGCGAGCCGCTGGGAGCGCGCCGTGGCGCAGATGCTTGAAGGCGTCCGTGGCACCGCCTTGCACCTGCAGCTCAAGGTTCCCGGTGGCGAGCAGCGCGGCGCGAGCGTGACGCGCAGCGTCGCGCTCAATGCCCGTTGGCCCATCGAGCGACCTGCGCTCGAAGCCGATACCCTTCCAGATGGCGCGATCTGGATACGCATCAACTCGCTGGCCGAGCCCGACGTCGTGTCAATGTTCGACCGCGCCCTGGGCAACGCGCCGCGCGAGGGACCACGCCATCGCGGACTGATTCTCGATTTGCGAGAGACGACGTGGACGCCAGGCGGCCGCGAGCAGGGCTACGCCGTTCTTTCGCGGCTCATCGAACGGCCGGTCCTCACGTCGCGTTGGCGCACGCCGCAGTTTCGCGCCGCCTACCGTGGCGGCGATACACCGGACTCGACCGGCTCGTGGATGACCGTCCCGGCCGATACGATCTGGCCGCCCCCGTTGCGCGAACGCATCGCCTACAGCGGACCGGTCGCGGTCCTGTCATCACCGCGAACCGCGGGCGCCGCGGAAGATCTGCTCGTGGCGTTCCGGAACAGCGGGCGGGGGTCGATCATCGGCGAGCCGTCGGCGGGCAGCACGGGACAGACCGCCCTGGTCAAGCTATCCGGCGACTGGCAACTGCGAGTGACGGTGACCCGCGACGCCTTCCCCGACGGCTCGGAGTTCGTGCAGACGGGCATCGCGCCCGAGATCCGCACGGAGGTCCGGGTTGACGATGTGCTCGCCGGCCGGGACGCGGCGCTGGATCGGGCGCGCGAGTATCTCGCGGCTGCGACGCGAGGGGGGCGGGCGGGGCGCGGTCGCTAGCTCTTGAGCTGCCCCCGGAAAAACGCGATCACCGCGTTCCAGGCGCTGTCGGCGACTTGCGGGTTGTCACGCGAGCGCAGGAACCCGTGGCCGACGCCGGGATACACCGCGTACTTGTAGTCTTTCCCCGCCGCCTTCATGCCTGCTGTGGCATCGGAAAGGCCGGCATTGATCCGCGCATCATTCTCGGCGTAAACACCCAAGCCCTTGGCCCGGATCTTCGACATGTCCGCGACATTGGGACTCGGCCCGTAACACACCACGAACGCTTTCAGCGCCGGCGCGTTCGTCGCGTAGCGGAAGCTCTGCCCGCCACCCCAGCAGAAACCGATGACGCCGATCTCGCCTGACCGCACGGGCTTCTGCTTGTTGAGATACGCGCGTGTCGCGTCGAGATCCATCGTCACGGTGTCGGGATTGAGCATGGCGATCAGCTTGCGCGCCGAGTCTTGTGCGGGGGGCGTCCCGCCCCAGCGCGACAGGAGGTCGGGCGCAATCGCGACGAATCCATCCGTGGCGAGCTGCTCGGTGGTCTTTCGGATGAAGTCCGAAAGGCCGAAGATTTCGTGGATGACGATCACCGCCGGCGCGGGATTGGGCCGCTCCGGGTAGGCGAGGTATGCGGTGATCGTGTCCTTGCCGCTGAGGTATTTGACGTATTCGGAATGGACATCGGCGGGCGAGGGCGGGCGAGAGCGGGCGAAGGCGGTCGCAAGGACCGCGATTCCCACGCCGATCGCGCCGATTACCGCCCTTGACCGCCTTCGACCGCCTTCGACCGCTCGACCGCCTCCGACCGCCCTAGTGTCCATAACTCACCCTCCAGATCTTGCCACCCGTGTCGTCGCTGACCAACAGAGAGCCATCAGGCAACACCAGCAAACCCACCGGCCGGCCCCAGCGCGAGCCATCGGGCCGCTGCCACCCGACGACAAAGTCGTCCACGCCCACCGCGCGCCGTCCGGTGCTGTCCACCTGCACACGTATCACCTTCGCGCCCGTGGGAACCGAGCGGTTCCACGAGCCGTGCAGCGTCACAAACGCATCTCCCTGATAGTCGCGGGGGAACTGCGTGCCGGTGTAGAACGCCAACCCCAGCGGTGCGGAGTGAGCCTGGACCGAGATCGCGGGAGGCTCGACTCGAGAGCAGTCGGCGGATCCGTATTCGGGATTGGACTTGCCGGGCAGGTAGCACTGCGGCCAACCGTAGAACCGACCGTCCTTGATGATGTTGACGTGCTCGGGGGGGACGTCGTCGCCAAGGTTGTCGCGGTCGTTGTTGGCGCCCCAGAGCTCGCCGGTCGTCGGATGGAACGCCATGCCGACAGTGTTGCGCAACCCTCTCGCGAACAGCCGGCCACCGGAGCCGTCACGGTTGAATTGACTGACTGCCGCGCGCAGCGAGTCGCGCTCGTCGCAGATATTGCACGAGGATCCGACGGACAAGTACAGCTTGCCATCCGGACCGAACAGGATCGTTCGGGTGGAATGACCGCCGGCTGGGATCCGCGAGATGATGGTCACCGGTGCGCTGGCGTTGGGATCGAATCGGAGGACGGCTCGCTCCTCCGCGACGTACATCGTGTCCCCTCGGAACGCGATGCCGAACGGACCGTGCAATCCCCGCGCGATGGTGACGACGCTATCTGCGCGCCCATCGTGGTTGCCGTCGGTTAGCCGGACGATCAGCCCGGAGGCCGGTTGTGACGCGTAGATCGCGTTTCCCGGTCCGAGCGCGAGATACCGCACGCCCTGCAACCCGTCCGCGAATACTGCCACCTGGAAGCCGGCCGGCACGCGAAGTGAGGGGTCCTGCCCCGCCGATTGCGGCGGCGCGCTACACGCGAGCGCGATGAGAACCATGCTAATTGCGGCTCGCATACACTCCGTCGAGGGCCGTGCGGCCTTCCGGCATTTTCTCGCGGCTCGATAGCGCCGCGGCGGCGGCCTGTTCGACGTCGGCCGCGATCTCCTCCTCGACGTCCGCGAGAGCCTTGCCGGTCACGCCTTCTTCTTTCAAGTACTCCTCGTAGAGCCCAATGGGGTCGCGCTTACCCCATGTGGTAAACAGCTCGGCGGGAAACGTTTCCCGCGCTTCCCGCTCATCGTGGGTGGCATGGCCACCCATGCGAAAGGTGTCAGCGACCAGCAACGCCGGTCCGTTGCCTTTCCGACAGCGCTCAGCGGCTATTCGCGTCGCAGCGTACGCGTCGAGCACGTTGTTGCCGTCGAACGTCTCGCCCCATATGCCGTAGCTGGACGCCCAATCCGTGAAATCGGGCGGCAGATGGTGCTGATCGAGACGCGTACCGAGGGCGACCTGATTGTTCTGGACGATGAAAATGGCCGGCACGCGTTGCACCGCCGCGAGATTCGTCCCCTCATGAGCTGCCGCCGACTTGGTTGACCCGTCGCCCACCCACGTCAGCGCGACACGTGGCTCCTTCCTGATCTTGAACGTGAGCGCGATGCCGGTCACGACGGGCACCATGTCGCCGATGTGGGAGATGGGCTGCAGCACCCCGAGCGGGAAGGAGCCCACGTGCAGGTCGCGGCCGCCGCTGGGCGAGTCGGCGCTCGCCAGGTAGGCTCGCAGCATGTCGGCAATCGGCATGCCCATCTCGGCGCACGCCGCGGCGTTACGAATCATCGGCGCGACGACGTCGCGACCTCGCTCCAACGCGTGGACCGGACCGACGGTCGTCGCTTCCTCACCGGTGCCCAGCCATGCCTTTGAGATCACTCCCGTGCGCACCCAGCGCTTGAGCTCGATGTCGTGCAGGCGCGCGCGTAGCAGGCCGCGGTACAGCTGGAGTTTGGAGTCAGGAGTCAGCGCGGCAACGATCTCGGCGCGCTCGGGGTTTGCCTCAATGGTCGATCGAAAACCCCGGACCAGCGCCGGATCGGGTTTCCAGTCGACGTATTCGGGCGGATCGAATGCGGGGAACCGCTTCACATCACGAGAATTTTTGCTTGAGCTTGCCCAGAAAACCGGAGGCGGCAGGAGGCGCTGTGCCGGCGAGCGCGTCCCCGAACTCGATCGCCGTGTTGTAGCGGTCGTCGGGATTGGTTTGCAGCGCCTTGTGGAGCGCCTTCTCGACGACCTCGGGAACGTCGGACCTGAGCTGACGGATGGGCTGGGGCTGGCTGCGCAGACGCGCGATCATCATCTCCTGCGCGTTGCGCCCCTGAAACGGCAGTTTGCCTGTGAACATCTCGAACGCGACGATGCCCAGCGCGTAGATATCGCTGCGCGCATCCAGCGGCTTGCCGCGAATCTGCTCCGGGCTCATGAACTCGGGCGTCCCGAGGATGATGCCGGTGGCCGTGAGCTTCGCGATCGCGGGATCGGCCCGGCGCTCCTTGGCAAGACCGAAGTCCATCACCACCGCGTGCTCGCCCCCTCCCCCGTCGGCCACGAGCATGACGTTTTCCGGCTTCAGGTCCCGGTGGATGATTTGGAGCTCGTGCGCGTGATGAAGGCCGGCGCACATCTGCTGAAGCAGCTTCACTGCCGTCGCGATATCCATCGGCCCGCCGCGCACCTCGCGGTCGGAGAGCAGCTCGCCCTTGAGGAATGGCATGACGAGATAGATCAGCCCGTCCTCCGATTCGCCCAGGCGCAGGATACGGCAGACGTTCGGATGGCTGAGGCGCATGGCGAGGCCGGCCTCGCGCCGCAGCCGTTCGACCGAACTCTTGTCGGACGCAAGCCGCGGCGAGAGAACTTTGATCGCGACCGTTTCGCCGGACGAGATCTCGCGCGCGAGGTAGACGTAGGACATGCCGCCCTCGCCCAGCTTCTTCATCACTTCATAGCGCGCGTCGAGGATCTGGTTGGACAACGTGGACGCGCGGTCCAGTCCCGGTCCCTTGCCGGGAGGGAGCGGCGTGCGTACGCCTGTCGTGGCTCCGTCCCCCGGGGGGGGCGGCGGGGGGGGCGGGGGGGGCACGGGCCTCTTGGCCTGCACCTCCACCAGCATGCTGCCGTCTTTGGGGCAGAAGCGTGCCGACGTGTCCGTATACACCGACCCGCACTTGGGACAGCGGCGCTCGGCGGACGAAGGGCTCATTGCCGAACCAAGTTGCGTCCTTCGTTCTTAGCGCGATAGAGGGCTTGATCGGCGAGCGAAACGAAGTTGTCGGCACTGTGTATCCGATCGTCGGGAAAGGACGAGAGACCGATGCTGACCGTCAGGTGCAGCGGGTCCTCCCCTGGATCGGCGAAGTCGCGCGCCATGACCCGGTGCCGCAGGCGCTCGGCAAAGATTGCCGCGCCATGTGTCGCGGTTTCGGGCATGACGATCACGAACTCCTCACCCCCGTAGCGGGCCACGATGTCGACCGACCGTGCTTCACGCTTCAGCAGCTCGCCGATCTGCCGGAGCACCGAGTCGCCGGTGATGTGGCCGCGCGTGTCGTTGATCACTTTGAATCGATCGATGTCCAAGAGGAGAATCGTGAGCGCCAAGTTGTAGCGCCGCGCGCGATCGAGCTCCTGCCCGAGCGAGTCGGCGAGCCCGCGACGGTTGGTAAGGCCCGTGAGCGCATCGGTGGCGGCGAGCTTCTCAAGCCGCTGTTTGTCCGACACGGCGCTCTCGAAGTCGTACGCCTTTTCGATCGCCCCGACCGCTGTTTTGATGATCGTCTCCGCGAATTGCGCGTCGGCCTTGGTCAGCGGCGGATCGTCGCCCGTGGTGCGTAGGAAGAAGACTCCGGTCTGCTGATCTTTCATCCAAAACGGCAGCGCGACGGCCGAACGCGTCGGCACCTTGATGCCCTCCCGCTCCCAGCGGCGCCGCTCGTCCTCGTACAACGGGTCGTTCGCCACCTCTTCGACGAGCACCATCAGGCCGCTCGAGACGGCCTTGCGAATCTCGGGATAGCGGCTCAGCTCGATCTGCAGATTGCGCAACATGGGGTTTTCCTTCGCCGCCACAACAACGCCTTGCTGATCGCCGGGCTTGGCGAGGACCATGGAGCACTTCGAGATGTTGAGGGCACGCGCTACCCGCCCCACGAGGATGTGATAGATCTCGTCGGGCTTGAGGGAGTCCGTGACCTCATGGAGGATCTCCACCATGGCGGCACGGGTACGCGCCTCTTCGCGCGCCTGCGCCAGCGCGCGTCCGACGCGAATGTGCGCGTCCACGCGCGCCAGCAACTCGCGCACGCGAAACGGCTTCGAGATGAAGTCGGCCGCCCCGAGGCCGAGTGCGCGGACGGTCGCCTCTTCGGGCGGCATCGACGAGACCATGAGGACCGGCAGGTCCTTGTAGCGCTCGTCCTGTTTCAGCCGCTCGAGCAGCTGCAGGCCGTCCACCTTCGGCATCATGATGTCGAGCAGGAGCAGCGCGGGCTTGATCTCATCGAGCTTGGCGAAGAGGCCATCGCCTCCGGGACAGACGGCGACCTCGTACCCGTTTTCCTTCAGAATCCAGGTCAGCGTCTGGACCAGCGACGCATCGTCGTCCGCGACCAGGACTCGCGTAACAGGACTACCCATCAGACCGCAGCCTCGAGCAGCGAGGGATCCACGTTTCCGCCGCTGACCACGAGCACCGTCGTGCGCGCGCGCGGCACCAGACCGGCGAGCAGCGCCGCCGTTGTAGCCGCACCCGACGGCTCGACCGCGAGCTGGGCGGTGCGCCAGAGAAACTGCACGGCCGCGCGGATGCCGTCATCCTCGACCAGCACCACGCCGCGAATCCGTTCGCGCTCCGCCGTCAGTTCCGCGAACGGAATGTCGCCGACGTTGAGCGTGATCAGCCCGTCGGCGATGCTGCGCGTGCTGTCGAGACGGACGACTTTCCCCGCGGCGAGCGACCGTTGCAGCTTGGGTGCGCCGATCGGCTCCACGCCCCAGACGGCCGCCTTGCTGTTCACGGCCGCCAGACCCGCGACGATTCCCGAGATCAAGCCCCCGCCGCCGACCGGCACGACGACACGTTCGACTTCGGGCAGCTGCTCCACGATCTCGAGCGCAATCGTCGCCTGACCGGCCACGATGTCGGGGTGGTCGAATGGAGGAACCACCGCGAGCCCTTCCCGTTGCGCGATCTCTTCCGCCTTGATGCGCCGATCGTCCGAGGTACGACCCGCGACGACGACCTCGCCGCCCCACTTCTTTACCCCGTCGACTTTCACGCGCGGGGCGGTTTCGGGCATCGTCACCACGGCGCGAATACCGAACTGCTTGGCGGCGAACGCGACCGCCTGGCCGTGATTGCCGGAGGAGTAGGTAATCACGCCGCGCCGCCGCGCCGCGTCGGGAAGTCTCCGGATCGCGTTGAAGGCGCCCCGGATCTTGAACGCCCCAATGGGCTGCTCGTTTTCGAGCTTCAAGTGCACGCCGAGCTGCTCGACGTAGACGAGCGGCGTGCGGCGGGCGATTCCGCGCAGGCTTTCGGCAGCCTCCTGGATGTCGCGGGCGGTAACCACTTACTTCTTGGGCCTGGGGCCTCGGGCCTTGGGCTTGGGGCCTGGGGCTTGGGGCTTGGCTTTGGACTTCGGCGGCGGCGGAGTTTCGTCCTCGTCGCCCTCTTCGACGTCCTCCTCTTCATCTTCCTTCACCACGCGCGCGACGTCCACGACCATGTCGCCGGGCGTCAAGTTCATGATCTTCACGCCCTGCGTGTTGCGCCCCGAGATGCGAATCCCCTCGACCGGGACGCGGATCATGATGCCCTTTTCGGTGATCATCATGAGCTCGTCGTCGGGCAAGACCTCCTTCAGGGCGACAATGTCGCCCGTCTTGTCGCCGTGCTTCAGCGTGATGATGCCGCGGCCGCCGCGGTGCTGCACGCGGTATTCCTCGAGCTCGGACCGCTTGCCCAGACCCTTTTCCGTGACGGTGAGCAGCGTGGACTTGCGGCGCACCACGACCATGTCGATGACGTGGTCTTTCTTGTCGAGCTCGATCCCTTTCACGCCGGTGGCCGTGCGTCCCATGTCGCGCACGTCTTTCTCATGGAACCGGATGCTCATGCCGTGCGCCGTTGCGAGCACGATGTCGTTCTTGCCATCCGTCACCTGGACGTCGATCAGCTGATCGCCCTTCTCGATGTTGATGGCGCGGATGCCGACCGAGCGCGGATTGCCGAACTCGGACAGCACGGTCTTCTTTACAACCCCGTCCTTCGTCGCGAACAGCAGGAATTGGTCTTCCGAGAACTCGCGCACCGGCACGAGCGCCGCGAGCCGCTCGTCGGGCTTCATCGCCACGCAGGAGAGGATCGGCTTCCCGCGGGCGGCCCGCGCCGCTTGCGGGATCTCGTGCACTTTGAGCCAGTAGCACTGGCCCTGCTCGGTGAAGAACATCACGTAATCGTGGGTCGACGCAATGAACAGGTGCTCGACCCAGTCGTCTTCCTTCTGATGCGCCGCGATCACGCCCTTGCCGCCGCGACGCTGCCGGCGATAGGCCGATACGGGCAGGCGCTTGATGTAGCCGGCGTGCGAGACCGTGATCACCATGTCCTCTTCGGCGATCAGGTCCTCGATCGAGAACTCGCCCTGGTCGGCCACGATCTCGGTGCGGCGGTCGTCGCCGAAGCCCTGCGCCAGCTCGGTCAGCTCTTCCTTCAGGATCTTCATCCGCCGCGGCTTCGAGGCGAGGATCTCCTTGCATTCCTTGATGAACTTGCGGACGTCCTTGAGCTCTTCTTCGAGCTTGGTGATCTCCAGGGCGGTGAGCCGGGCCAGACGCATGTTGAGGATTTCGGCCGACTGCTTCTCCGACAGCTTGAACCGCTTGCGCAGCGCGGCGTCGGCGCTGGGCGTGTCCTTCGATTTCTTGATGATCTTGATCACTTCGTCGATGTTGTCGACGGCGATCTTCAAGCCTTCGAGGATGTGCTCGCGGTCCTGCGCGCGCTGCAGCTCGAACTCGGTGCGGAGCGTGATGACGGTGTGGCGGTGCTCGATGAAGTACTGCAACAGCTCGACGAGGGTGAGCTCCCGCGGTGTGCCGTCCACCAGCGCCAGCATGATCGCGCCGAAGGTCTGCTGCATCTGTGTGTGCTTGTAGAGCTGGTTCAGCACGACCATGGGGATGGCGTCGCGCTTCAGCTCGATGACGAGCCGGATCCCTTCCTTATCAGACTCGTTTCGGACATCGCTGATACCTTCGAGCTTCTTGGCGAGCACAAGATCGCGGATCTGTTCGTGCACCCGCTCGGGGCTCACCTGATACGGGAACTCCGCAACGACGATCTGCTGCTTGCCACTCGATTCCTTCTCTTCGACAATCGCGCGGGCGCGAATGACGATGCGGCCGCGGCCTTTCTCGTAGCACTCCTTGATGCCGTCGCGGCCGTAGATGATCGCGCCGGTCGGGAAGTCCGGACCCTTGATGAGCTTCCTGATATCCCTGATCGTGGCGCTGGGATGATCCACCAGGTGCACGATCGCCTGGACGACTTCGCTCAGATTGTGCGGGGGGATGTTGGTCGTCATGCCCACCGCGATACCCGCCGAGCCGTTGACGAGCAGGTTTGGCAGCCGGCCCGGCAAAACCGTCGGCTCCTTCAGCCGGTCGTCGAAGTTGGGGACAAAGGCGACCGTATTCTTGTCGATGTCCTCCAGCATCGTCATGGCGACGCGGGTGAGGCGGGCTTCCGTGTAGCGATAGGCGGCGGCGGAGTCGCCGTCGACCGAGCCGAAGTTCCCCTGCCCGTCGATCAGCGGATAGCGCAGCGAGAAGTCCTGCACCATGCGCACCAGCGAGTCGTAGACGGCGATGTCGCCGTGCGGATGGTATTTGCCGAGCACGTCGCCGACGACGGTCGCCGCCTTCTTGTACGGCCGGCCGGGCACCAGGCCGAGCTCGTGCATGGCGTAGAGGATGCGGCGGTGGACGGGCTTCAAGCCGTCGCGCACATCGGGCAGCGCGCGCTGCACGATGACGCTCATCGAGTAGTCGAGGAACGATTCCTTTAACTCGTCTTCGATGAGGCGCGGGAGTATGCGTTCGCGGACGTTAGGACCGGTCATGTATAGGGCTTAGGGGCTCGGGTTTCGGGCCTAGGGAAAACTGGCTAAGTTGGCGAAAATTAAACACTTAGACGGGGAAATGCAACGGAAACCCTAGATCTCGATCACGACTTTGCCGAGTTGCTCACCCTTCTCGAGCCGGGCGTAGGCGTCGCGGGTCTGCGCTAAGGGAAAGACGCGATCGATAGTCGGTCGCAGCTCGCCCTGGCCGAGGCGCCGCACGATCTCGGCGTACTCCGCGGCGTTCCCCATGGTCGATCCAAGAATGCTCCAGTGATGCCAGAACAAGCGCCTGATATCGAGGGCAACCTGCGGGCCTGAAGTCGCTCCACAACTTACCAGGCGGCCGCCGCGGCGTAAGCACCGCAGTGAATGATCCCACGTGGCCGCGCCGACGCTATCGACGACGACATCGACACCGCGCTTGTTCGTGAGCACACGCACCTCCTTGGCGACCTCCTGGGTGCGATGGTTGAACGTGTAGTCGGCGCCGAGCCCTTTCGCGGCGGCGAGCTTGGCGTCGCTGGATGAGGTCACGATCGCTTGCGCGCCGAGCAGCTTGGCGATACGGAGCGCGGCCAACGACACGCCACCGCCAATCCCCCAAATGAGCGCCATCTCGTCCTTCTCGAGCTGCGCTCTGGTAACCAGCATGCGCCAGGCGGTCAGCGTGACCAGCGAAAACGCGGCCGCCTCCGCGAACCCGAGCACGGGCAACAACACCGGTATGCGTGCGACGTTTTGCTGAGGCACGGTCACCAGCTCGGCGGCTGTTCCGTGCAGATGCTCCCCGAGCAGCCGGTAGTTGACGCACAGGGAGTGCTCACCCGCCAGGCAGAACTCGCAGAGGTAATCGGAGATGCCGGGATTGATCATCACCCGGTCGCCGACACGGACCGCCGTGACGCCGGGCCCGATCGATTCCACGACCCCCGCGCCGTCGGCTCCCACGATGTGGGGGAAGGAGTGCTCCGCTCCGCGCAGCCCGGCGGTCACCCAAAGGTCGAGGTGATTGAGCGCGGCGGCTCGTATCGCGATGCGCACCTCGCCGGCAGCCGGGGCGGGTGCGTCGGGAACTTCAGATACTCTGAGATGGTCGATTCCGCCCGGGGCGGTGAGCACGCAGGCGCGCATTGTGCGCCGGAATCTATGGACGGAACGTCGGCGTGATCATCTGCTCCGTGCCGGTCGTGGGCATCGGCACGGGCATTCCAGAGCTCACTGGCTGGATGTACACCTTGTAGGCTGGATTCCTTCTGTTCTGGGGTTCGGCGTTGACGACGAGCGCGACGACATCGCCAGCGGGTGACACGGAGAACCCGGCAATCGCGAGGTCGGTGCCCGTCAGCGCCGTGACGCTGCCGGTGGCGGGATCAGCCCGCACCACTTGCTGCACGGTGCGATTCCCTTCACGGCGCTCGACCAAGTACGCAAGCGTTCCGTCACGAAGGAAATGCGGGTCCCACTCGCGCTGTTGCGGCGTCGTCGTGAAGCGCCGCTGGTTGCTCCCGTCCCGGCCCATCAACCAGATGTCGTAATTCTTGTCGCGCAGCGAGACGTAGGCGATCGTCTGTCCATCCGGCGACACGGTCGGCGACAAATTGATCGAGTCCTTGGTAAGCTGCGTCAGACCCGTCCCGTCGAGATTGACTGACCAGATCTGCTGCTTGCCGGCCGTGCGCGAAGAATGAAAGACGAGCGACTGACCGTCCGCGCTGAAAGCCGGTCTGCCGTCGCCCTGTGGATCGTTCGTGATCCGCGCGGCGCCCCGCCCGTCGGCATTCATGACGTAGATCTCGGGGTTTCCGTCGCGCTGGCTGACGAAGGCGATGCGCGAACCGTCGGGCGAGAACGCCGGGTCGTTCGCGGTCGTCGTATCGGTCGCCTGCGTCAATCGAGTAAGCTGCGATAGGTTCGACCGCTCGGTGGAGTGGAGCTGGAATTTTCCACCGCGGGAGCTGGCGACGACGATCTCACCCACCACATAGACGTCCGCCGTCGACGTCTTGCCGCCCGGTGACGTCGCCGTGACGTTCGCATGGCCGTAGGCCATGCCGGACACCGTGCCATCCTCGCCGACCGGGGCGACCTGTGGATTGTCGCTCACCCAGGTGAGGTTCGACGCCGGACCGAGCGCGTTGCTCTGGTCGTCGAGCCACATTCCCCGCAGCGTGCGGCGTTGATTGAGGCCGATCCCGATGCGCGGCTCGTTGAAGCGCACCGAGGCGGCAATGACGTTGATGTTCCACGACACAGACAGGGACACAGACGGGCCGGCCGCGGGCCCGCGCGCCGTGAGCTGCGTCTTCCCGATCGACCGCCCGGTGAGCATGCCCGTTTTCTCATCGAAGGTGGCGATCGCCGGGTCCGTCACGCTCCAGCGAATCGGGGCTTCGGGCACGACTACATTGTCGGCGGTCAGCGCCTGGGCCTCGAACTTGATGAGACCCGTGAGCGGTACCTGGACGTCAGACGAAAGGCGCGGCCGTACGGAGAGCTTGTCCACCACCTTGTGCACCGATACGTCGATGCTCTTGGTCTGCAGCAATCCTGAGACAGTCAGCGTCGCCTTGCCGGGTCCCACCGCGGTGACGATCCCGGCCAAGCTGACTCGAGCGACGTTGTGATCGCTCGACGACCACTGGAGGACGAGCGGGTTGACGGCGCGGCCGTTTTGCGATGTCACCGCCACGTGCAGCGTATCGACTTCGTTTGGAGACAGCATCAGCGTCGGGCCTTCGCGCACCGCGAACTCCGCCTGTTGCACCACCACGGGAGCCGTCGCCGTAAGCCCGCCGGGCGCGGTCGCTTGAATCGTGCCCTGTCCGGGCCCCAGAGCGACGACGTTCCCGTTCTGGTCCACACTCGCGACATCTGAGCGCAGCGAGGTCCAGGTGACGGCGACCGGGGCGGCGGGAGACCCGTCGTCGCGTAGCGCGCGCGGCGAAACTCGGGTGTTCTCGGACGGCAATAGGTACACGACGCCCGGCTCGAGGCGAAGGGCGGCGGCGGGGCCGCTCCCCGCCGGTTGACCCATGAGGGGGTCGGTGCCGGCGGCAGCTGCTGCTGCACCCGTGGAGGACCCTCCAGCCGCCGCCCCCCCCGCGCCCCCCGCGCCCCCCGCGCCCCCGGCTCCCACCACTTGGACGGCCGCCGAGCCGCGGCGAGTCCCGGCACGCGCTTCGACGATGGCTACGCCGCTCGCGACCCCGGTGACCGTCCCATTGTTGTCGACCCGGGCGATGTTGACGTTGTTGGACGACCAGGTGAGGCGCACCGTCGGAATGACATTGCCGATCCGGTCGAAGGCGGTCGCGAGCAGCCCGCTGCGCTCCCCGACGCGGATTGTGATCGACGGGGGCGCGACCTGGACTTCGGCGACGTTCTGCGCCCGTGCCGCGTGTGGCAAGCAAAGCGCGAGTGCCGCGAAAAGACCGCGTCTGGTCATCGCTCGCGAATGTGTGTAATGCTAAATGGCGTTGTCAAGCCAACTTGTCACCGCGGACCTGATTTCGACGGGCCCCAAGGGTGGTCGCGCGCGTCACTTGCGAGGTCTGAATCCGGCGGTAAGCTATAGGCCACCCACGCCGCCCGCACCTTATCAGCTAGGAGAGGATCCGATGCTTGAGCCGATGGACATCTCGGAGAGTAGTTGGCCCGGACCGGGGTTCATGGAGCCGATGTTCCCGTCGTCGCCCGCGCCAGCGCCTACCCCATCGTCATCGCCGATGGAAGAGTCGCGCTCCTCTTCCAAACCCAAGGCCAAGAAGGCCAAGAAGAAGAAGCCCGCCAAGAAGGCGCGCCCGAAGGCGAAGAAGAAGACGGCGAAGAAGAAAAAGGCGACGAAGAAACGGCGTCGTTAGGACCAATCGACTCTGATATCGCGGGAGCGTCTCGAACGAGAGACGCTCCCGCGAATCACGTTAAGGAGAAAAAGCGTGCGTGGTAGGTGGTGCGTGGTTCTCGCGTTGACTGCATCGGGCTGCTCCGCACCGCGCGAGCGACTCGGTGATCCTCAGCAGGAAATCGTCGCGATGCTGCAGCGTTCCGCGGCCGATTGGAATCATGGCGATCTCGCGGGCTTCATGAATGACTACGCCAAGGATTCGCTCACGAGCTACGTGTCGGGCGGCCACGTCCAATACGGCTGGCAGCCGCTGTACGATCGTTATCAGGCCAACTATTTCGCGCCAGGGAAGTCCCGCGATTCACTTTCATTCGATGAGGTGCGCGTGCGCGCACTCACGCCCGATCTCGCCTACGCGACGGCGCGCTTCAAGCTCTCGCGCGGCGATTCCGTCGTGGCGAGCGGCCCGTTTACGCTGGTGTTGCAACGGCAGGGGGATCGCTGGAGAATCCTGCACGATCATACGTCGGCGGATCCTAAGTGACCGATGGGCTGATGGGCGGATGGGCGGATGGGCAGCGCGGCGGGCACTCACTGCCCATCCGCCCATCGGCCCATCTGCCCATCTGCCTATCGCTTCTCCTCGTCCTCGCGGGTTGCAGCCGATTCAAGTCGAGCGACAACGTCCTTGCGCTCGAGGGGGCGACGGTCATCGACGGCGCGGGAGGAGATCCGAAGCGGGATGCGCTGATCATCATTCGCAACGGCCGCATCGACGCGGTCGCCCGTGTCAACGAGATCCCGATTCCGCGAAATGCCGAGCGCATCAATCTGGTCGGCAAGACGATCATCCCCGGCCTGGTTGATTCGCATGCGCACGTCGAGCGGTGGGCGGTGGGTCGCTACCTGGTCTGGGGTGTGACCACGGTGCGCGACCTGCACAGTCAAACCGACTCTGCGTTAGCGCTGCGGAACGAGTTGAAGCGGGGATCCATCCTGGGTCCGCGCATGTTCGTCGCGGGCGCGATGATCGATGGCGCGCCGCCGACCTACCCTGGCGCGAGCGCCGTCGCGACCGCGGACGAGGCGCGACGCGCCGTCGATCAGCGGGCAGTGGCCGGCGTCGATTACCTCAAGATCTACACGAAGATCACGCCGGCCTTGCTGACTCCGTTGCTGGACGAAGCCGGCAAGCTGCGCCTGCCGGTCGCGGCGCACCTCGGGAAGACCGATGCACTGACGGCGGCCCGCGCGGGCGTCGTCTCGATCGAGCACATGGCGGGCGTCGTGCAGGCGGCCACGGGCGATCCGATGTACATCGGCGCCCACAACGGCTTCCTCGGGGGCTGGACGGCGGAGGAAAAGGGGTGGGCCGGGCTCGACTCGAGCGCGGTCGCGCGCACAGCGCGCGCGCTCGCGGAAGCCAGAGTCACGCTCGTGCCCACGCTCGTCGTGCACGATATGCTTTCGCGGCTCGATAATCCGATCCTGTTGAGCCGGCCGGGCATGGAGGACGTGCCCGAGAACGCCGAAAGCGTGCGCAGCGTCCCCAGTCTGTTGCGGCGCACGGGATGGAACGCGAGCGATTTCGGGGCGTTCCGCCGCTCGCGGCGGCGCCAGAATCAATTCGTGCGGGAGTTCCGGCGAGCGGGAGGCGCAATCGCCGCAGGATCGGACGCGGCGAATCAGCTGTTGATCCCCGGTTACTCGTTGCATGAGGAAATGGCGTTCCTCGTCCAGGCGGGCCTCACCCCGCTCGAAGCCATCACCGCCGCGACACGGCGAGGCGCCCAGCTGCTACGCGCGGATTCGCTCGGCATGCTGGCACCGGGCAAGGTCGCGGATCTCGTCGTGCTCAACGACAATCCCACGCGCAACATTGCCGCCACGCGCAACATCGCGCTGGTGATCACTCGCGGCCGTGTCATCCGGCCGGATTCACTGAGGGCGACATGGAAATAGGTGGCCGTTCGTCGGTCGTCAGTCGTCTATGCTTGCTCGCGGCGCTCACCGGATGCGGCACGGGCACGCCCGCGCCCCGCGACCAGCAGAACGATCTGATCCTCAAGGGCGGCTGGATCGTCGACGGCGCCGGCAATCCGCGCTACGAGGGCGATGTCGCGATCCGCGGCGACCGCGTCAGCGCCGTTGGGTATCTCGGTTCCGCGACAGCGCGAGACACGATCGACGTGCGCGGCCTCGTCGTGGCACCTGGCTTCATCGACATGCTCGGCCAATCCGAGGGAAATGCCCTCATCGACAACCGCGTCCTGAGCAAGGTGACACAGGGCATCACTACGGAAGTGACGGGCGAAGGTGAGTCGCCGGCGCCTCTCACCGACCGCCTGGTCGCGCTCGATTCGGCCTATCTGAAGCGCTATCGCCTGGACATGGATTGGC
Organism: Gemmatimonadales bacterium; assembly: GCA_044869265.1. Taxonomy (GTDB): domain Bacteria; phylum Gemmatimonadota; class Gemmatimonadetes; order Gemmatimonadales; family GWC2-71-9; genus 20CM-2-65-7. The sequence continues at coordinate 41,513 of JBIOXD010000024.1, read as the reverse complement.
GGGATCTGGATGGGTACTTCCGGCGCCTGGAGCGGACGCCGCCCACGATCAACATCGCAACGTTCGTCGGGGCCACCCAGGTGCGCCGAGCTGTAATCGGGGACGCCGACAGGAAAGCGACTCCGGAAGAACTGTCGCGGATGGAGGCGCTCGTCGACCGTGCGATGCGTCAGGGCGCGCTGGGAGTCTCGACGTCCCTCATCTACGCGCCCGCGATTTACGCCCCGACAGACGAGCTCATCGCGCTCGCTCGCGTGGCGCGCCGCTACGGCGGGATCTACGCCACGCACATGCGGAACGAGGGCGCAGCAATCGATGCGGCGCTCGATGAGACGTTCCAGATCGCGCGCGCGGCGAGCATTCCTGTCGAGATCTGGCACCTCAAAGTCTCGGGTCGCCCAAACTGGGGCCGCATGCCCCACGTGCTGGCCCGCATCGACTCCGCGCGCGCTGCCGGCATCGATGTCACGGCCGATCAGTATTCCTACATCGCCTCGGCTACCTCGCTGGATGCGACGATTCCCGTCTGGGCGCTTTCCGGCGGCCGGGATTCGTTGCTGATCCGGCTGCGCGATCCGCGTTCGCGGGCCCGCATTCGCGAGGAGATGGTCGGCACGGCGGCTGCCGCGCGCGGGGAGAACATGTTTCGCGGAGCAGGCGGCGGGGATGGCATCCTCATCGCCAGCACGTTCGAGGACTCGCTCAAATATCTGCAAGGCAAACGCATTGGCGAGGTGGCGCGAGCGCGCGGCCAAGAGCCCGTCGAGACGATCTTTGAAATCCTCCTTGCCGATCGCAGCCGCACCGGCGCGATCTACTTCTCGATGAACGAGCAGGATCTCCAGGCGGCGATGAAAACGTGGTGGGTGGCGGTCAACACCGATTACGGCGGCGTCGCGCCGGACGGTCCGTTCAGCGACATTCGCCCGCATCCCCGCACGTACGGCTCGTTCACGCGAATTCTGGGGCGCTACGTGCGGGAGCAGAAGCTCATGCCGCTCGAGTACGCGGTCCGGAAGATGACGTCACTCGCGGCGCAACGCGTCGGGCTCACCGACCGCGGGCTCGTTCGTGCGGGAATGTTCGCCGACATCACCGTCTTCGATCCGGCGACCGTCATCGATCGCGCGACCTTCGAAAACCCGCATCAGCCCTCCGCAGGCATCGAGTACGTGCTGGTGAACGGGAAGGTCGTGCTCCGGAAGGGCCAGCTCACGAACGAGCGCCCTGGTCGGGGACTCCGCGGTCCGGGGTACCGGCCGAGTTGACGTGACGCTGGGGAGGTTGGTGCTCGCCTGGATCGTGGTGACGGCGTGGTTTGGACTCGCGACGTTTGCGATCGCATACCTCGTCGCGACACTCACCGCGTTGCCCCAGCAGAATTACTGGGTCGCCGTGCCCACATCCCTGCTCAAATGGCGTGTTGTCGAGGCCGGATTGCTGACGCTGATCGCGTCACTGTGGTTCGATTCGATCGGCAGCGGGCAGTGGTGGCTGCTCTTTGTCCTCATTGGAGCGCTCGCCACCGTCTCCATCTGGTATGCATTGCCGCCTGCTGAAACACCCAGGCGTGCGTTGATCGCGGGAGCCGTCGCCGATATCGGTCGTTACGTGATTGCGGGCGGCCTGCTCGCCTGGCGTCTTTCGTAGCTATCTTCGCTGGACCAATGAACACGATTCGCCTGACTGCGCTGTCGCACGGCGCCGGCTGAGCCTGCAAGCTCGGCCCCGCCGAGTTGGCGCAGGTCTTGCGCCACGTGCCGACGTTTACGGATCCGCACATCCTGGTCGATGCATCGACGCGGGACGACGCCGCGGTGTATCAATTGACCCCGGACCGGGCGATCGTCGCGACCGTCGACTTCTTCACACCCATCGTCGATGATGCGTACGACTTCGGCCGTATCGCGGCTGCGAATGCGTTCTCGGACGTTTACGCCATGGGCGCGCGTCCCCTGCTCGCGCTCAATCTCGTCGGGTGGCCGCGTGACAAGCTGCCCTACGACGTGTTGGGCGATGTCCTACGCGGCGGCGCCGACATTGCGCGCGAAGCCGGCGCGTTCGTGCTCGGCGGCCACTCAGTCGATGACCCGGAGCCGAAGTATGGGATGGTGGTGATTGGAGAGGTGCATCCCGACCGGATAGTGACTCTCGCGCGCGCGCAACCCGGCGACGTCCTGGTGCTGACGAAGCCTATCGGGACCGGTGTTCTGACGACCGCCTTGAAGCGCGATCTCGTGAGCGCGGCCGACATCAGCGAGGCGGTGCGCTCCATGGCAACCCTCAATGCCGGGGCAGCGCGCGCGATGCTGGAGGACGGCGCCTCTCCCGCAATCGCGCCCCACGCCGCCACCGACGTCACCGGGTTCGGCCTGCTCGGCCATCTTAACAACATGCTCGTGGCGAGCGGCGTGTCGGCGGAGATCGATGCACCGGCGGTGCCTTTGCTGCCTAACGCGGAAGCTCTGGTGGAGCAGGGCGCGATTCCCGGCGGCACACGGCGCAATCGCGAAGCCCTCGCAGCCAAGGTTCGCTTCGACGCGGCCGTTCCGGAGGCGATTCGCGTCCTGTTGTTCGACGCGCAGACCTCCGGTGGCCTGCTGATCGCCGTGCCCGAGGGTCATGTCGCACAGTTGTTGACCGCACTAAAGAAGGAAAAGACCCCGGCCGCGGCGCGGATCGGACGCATCGTCGGCGGCCCACCCGGCACGATCGCGGTCTCCTGAACCCGTGTCGACGATTCCCGAGTACCGGTCATTGTCGCCCGAGGCGCTCGATGCGCTGGAGCGCGCGGTACGCGAGCATTTGCGGGTGGCGCTGCGGCGCCGGGGGACCGAATATGTCGTGGTGGCCGAGCGTCTCGAAACGAGTGGGCGCGACGACGTGCTGACCGGACGGCTGCCGATGACGGGTGAGCCCCTCACATTTCGCCTGCGCGAGCTGGAGAGCTTCGCGGTGTTGCCCTGACGACGGCCAACTGACGTGTTCACACGACTGCTGATCGGCCTGGATGGGAGCCCCAACGGCGACGAGGCGCTGGAGCAGGCGGTTCTGCTCGCCAAGCGATTCAAGTCGCGGCTCATCGTGGTGCACGTGAGGGATACGTACGGCGTGGGACGCCGGGCATCGGATTCCGGGGAATTGCTGCGCCGGGCGGAGGAGCGCGTCAAGGATGCCGGTTTGTCCGTGCAAACGGTTCAGAAGCACGGCGATGCCAGCGCGGAGTTGGCCACGCTGGCGCGTGACGTGGATACCGTGCTCGTGGGGAGACGCGGCCGGTCGTCCCCGGCGGACGTGCTCGGCAAGACTGTTTCGGCGCTGATCCGCATCGCGGAGCGTACCGTCATTGTCTGCGCGAGCAAGCCCTCGCCGATGCAGGCGTGCGCCATCGCCTACGACGGGCGCGAGACGGCGCAGCGGGCACTGGCGCTGGTCGCGCGGTTCGCCAGCGTTACGAAGAGTACGGTACACATCATTCATGCGACCATCGATCCGGCTATCGGCACGATGGTGGTTGGAGAAGCGGAGGCAATCTTGTCGCTGGAAGGCGTAGCGTTCGTCACGCACATCGAGCGCGGCACGCCCGCCGAAGCGGTGGCGCGAGTTGTACAGCGGACCGGGTGCGATTCACTCTTTGCGGGCGCGCACGTGGGGCTGCGGGCGCAGGTCACGGCGTCACACGCTGAGGAGATTCTGCTCCACACCGACATTCCCGTGGCGATCCAGCCATGACCGGGGGGGAGGGGGGGGGAGCCCCATTCGTTCTGGTTCACTCCGACGAGAGCTGCCTCGGCAACGACGTGAGCAAGGCAAGCCGGGGCGGAAACGCGTCGCTGATCGAGGCGCCGGCGGGTGATAGCGTGGCGCGCTGGGATTTCTACGACTGCTCACCGCAAACCACGAACAACCGCATGGCGCTGGCCGGCGCCATTGCGACGCTGGAGTGGATCCGCCGCCAGTGGCGCAACGCCCATGTGCGCTTCGTTTCCGACTCCGAGTATCTGGTCAAGGGGATGACCGAATGGCTCCCGGCCTGGCAGGCCCGGGGCTGGCGACGCAAGACCGGCGCGCTCGAGAATCTCGAGCTGTGGCAGGCGCTCGCGCAGGTGGCGGCGCATCACACGATGGATTGGCGCTGGGTCCGCGGCCACAACGAGCACGTCAAGAATGAATACGCCAACTTCCTCGCCATCCGCTCGGCGGAGCAGCAACAGCGCTCGAATGGCCTCGTCCCGTCCGGGTTCGATACGTGGCTCGCCCAACAGCGTGCTCGGGGCAAGTATGTGAACTTTGACCCCGACGAGGAGTTGTATGAGCGCAAGTAAGGACCACCTGCTCGCCGCCGACCCGTCGCTCACGGTCGACCGCATCCCTCTGTACGAGGTGTACATGCGGATGGCCGAGGAGCTGGCCAAGCGCTCGACCTGCGTCAGACTGCAAGTGGGCACGGTAGTGACGGATCAACAGCTCGAGAACGTCCTGGCCATCGGGTACAACGGCAACGCGCGCGGCCTTCCCAACAAATGCGACTCGGCGGTGCCCGGGAACTGCGGCTGCATTCACTCGGAGATGAACGCGCTCGTGAAGGCGCCGGGCAACGTGCGGGACAAGATGGTGTTTGTCAGCGCCTCGCCCTGCGTCATGTGCGCCAAGCTGATCATCAACTCGGGCGTCACACACGTGTTCTACCGGAAGGCCTATCGCGATCCGTCGGGTGTCGAGGTGCTCCAGCAGGGCGGCGTGGTGCCGGTGTTGTATGATCGGTGGGCGAGTGCGTGGAGGAATGGTACCTAGGATCGGGGGCCGGATTGTCGTGTTTTGTTCACACCCTAAAGGGTGTGCTCGGCAATCACTGTCCTTAAGGACAGTGTCGGCCGAGCACAGGCTTTAGCCTGTGGACGAATTGGATCGGTTGTTCGGACTGCTCGTCACCGCGCTCGCCCGCGAGACGCGCGTCGCGGTCCCCTTCCCCGCAGCCGAGGTCTACGAGCGGCTGGTGCCGTATCGCTCGAATCGCTCCAGCCTGAACGTCGCCACGCATCAGGACTACGAGATGGCGGTGCTGCGCCTCCTCGCCGGGGAGCGCGGCTATGTGCAGCTCGAGCCCGAGAACGTCCGTGAGGCGATGCAGCGCGAGATCGCCACGATCAATCCCGATCCCGCCTACTTCCGCAGTTTTCCCGACGCGCAAGTGATGGTCAACGGTCGCGCCGCCGAGCGCATGCTGCTGGCCGATCGCGCATATGCGCCCAGCGCGGACGACGGGGACGAGGAGCTGAGTGACGCGACGGGCGAGAATCCCGTCCCGCTACCCTATGTCGCACCGTCGACGTTTCGGGTGCAGCGCGCCCACGACGCACCGACCTCCAATCAGTGCGAGTACTGCGGCGGCGTGCTTCCCAGCAATCGCGAGATTCGCTTCTGTCCCCACTGCGGCCAGCCACAAGGGGACGGCGAGTTGAAGTGCCAGGGCTGCAGCGGTGAGCTGGATGTGGGGTGGGCGTACTGCCTGGCATGCGGGCGAGCGACGGGCTTTGAATAAGGTTGGACGGTTGGACTGTGGGACGGTTGGACAGTGAGCGTCCACCACATCGCTGTGATTGCTGGCGATGGCATCGGGCCGGAGGTCATCGAGGCTGCGATCCCGATTCTCGACCGGGTTGCCCGGAAACACAGCTTCTCGCTCAGCTGGGAACGTCTACCCTACGCGGCAGATCACTACCTGAAAACAAAGGAAACGCTGCCAGACCAGGCGTTCAATCATCTGCGGGACGACGTAGATGCCATTCTGCTCGGCGCACTCGGTGATCCTCGCGTTCCCGGAAACGAGCATGCTCGCGACATCCTATTGGGACTTCGTTTCCGGTTGGACCTATACGTGAATTTCCGACCCGTAACGTTGCTGCACTCTGATCTCACACCGCTGCGCTTGAACCGTCCAACCGTCCAACCGTCCAACCGTCCAACTATTGATTTTGTCATCTTCCGCGAAAACACCGAAGGCCAGTACACGGGTCGCGGTCGAGACCACGGCGACGAGCATATCTCCGAAGAGGTGAACACGGGGAAAGGTGTCGAGCGAATCATTCGTGCTGCGTTCGAGTGGGCCAAGCAACACGGCAAGACACGCGTCACGATGAGCGACAAGTCCAACGCCATCCCGACGCATCGGATCTGGCAGGAGAAGTTCAAGGCCGTCGCGTTGGAATATGGCGGGATCGAAAGCGAGCACAGGTACGTTGACGCGCTCGCGCTGGATCTGGTGCGTGAGCCGACGCGCTATCAGGTCATTGTCACCAACAACCTGTACGGCGACATCCTCTCGGACCTGGGCGCAGGGCTGGTGGGCGGACTGGGCGTGGCCGCGAGCGCCAATCTCCACCCCGGGCGCCCGGGCGGACTGTTCGAGCCCGTGCATGGCTCCGCGCCCCCGCTCGCCGGCAAGGGAGTCGCGAATCCCGTCGCCGCCGTGCTGACGGGCGCGCTGCTGGTGGAGCAGCTGGGACATCCGGACGCCGCGCGCGATCTCGAACGCGCCGTGAAGCAAGCGCTTACGAACGGCGCGCGCACCCCCGACCTCGGCGGCACATCCACCACGCGCGACGTGGCCGCCGCCATCGCCGCCTGTTTGTAGCGGCTATATTCCCCCGAGTCTCATTAGCGGAGTCATCCCCATGAAAACCCAGGGCGCCAATAAAGACGTCGTCTTCCTGTCCGGTGTGCGGACGGGCTTCGGCGCGTTCGGCGGCTCTTTGAAAGACTTGTCGGCCATCGACTTGGGCGCGGCGGCGTCGCGCCATGCCATCCAGCGCTCCGGCGTTCCGGCGAGCGACTTCGGCCACGTCGTTTTCGGCAACGCACTTCAGACCTCGGCCGACGCCATCTACATGGCCCGGCACGTGGGACTCAAGGCTGGCCTGCCGATCGAGACCCCCGCCGTCACCGTCAACCGGCTGTGCGGCTCGGGCTTCGAGGCCATCACCCAGGGCGCTCAGCTCATCCTGCTGGGTGAAGCCGAGGCCGTCCTCGCCGGCGGCGCCGAGTCGATGAGCCAGGCGCCCCACGTCGTGCGCGGCGCCCGCTGGGGCCTGCGACTGGGTCCCGCGCCGCTCGAGGACCTGTTGTGGGAGTCGCTCAAGGACCCGCAGTGCGGCCTGTCGATGGCCGAAACAGCCGAGAGCCTCGCCGAGAAGTACAAGCTCACCCGCAAAGAAGTCGATGAAGTCGCTGTAGAATCGCAACAGCGCGCCAAGCGGGCCTGGGATGCCTGTGCGTTCCAGGACGAAGTCGTGCCGGTGACGGTCAAGGTGAAAGGGAAGGAGATCGAGTTCCGCACCGACGAGCACATGCGGCCGGAGACGACACTCGAGATCCTGAGTACGCTCAAGCCCTACTTCAAAAAGGACGGCCTCGTCACTGCCGGGAACGCGTCGGGCATTTCCGACGGCGGGGCGGCGACCGTGCTGGCGAGCGAGGAGTATGCGAAGGCACGCGGCTTGAAGCCGCTCGGCAGACTGGTCGCGTGGGCGGTCGCGGGCGTCGAGCCGAAGTACATGGGCATCGGTCCGGCGCCCGCCGCGCGCAGAGCGCTCGCGAAAGCGAAGATGAAACTCGAGCAGATGGATCTCGTCGAAGTGAACGAGGCGTTCGCGCCGCAATACCTCGCCGTCGAGCGGGAGTTGGGCCTCGATCGTTCACGCACGAATGCGTGCGGCGGCGCGATCGCGATCGGTCACCCGCTGGCGGCGAGCGGCACGCGCATCACGATCCATCTGCTACACGCGCTGCGACGGGAAAAGAAGCGCTTTGGCCTCGGCTCGGCGTGTATCGGAGGTGGGCAGGGAGCGGTGGTCATCGTCGAAGCGTTATGAGCGACATCCTCATCACAGCCATCGGAATCATCGGCCTCTATCTATTCGCGGGGCTCCGCGTGCTGCGCGAGTACGAGCGCGGCGTGTACTTCCTGCTCGGGCATCTGCGGCCGACCAAGGGGCCGGGGCTGGTCTTTCTGCCGCCGCTGCTCGCCAAGATGCAGAAGGTGTCGTTGCGCGTCATGGCGATCGACATCCCCCCGCAGGACGTGATCACGCGGGACAATATCTCGATCAAGGTGAACGCGGTGCTGTACATGCGGGTGAAGACGCCCGACAAGGCGGTCGTCGCGGTCGAGAACTACCTCTACGCCACGAGCCAGCTCGCCCAGACCACGCTCCGCTCGGTACTCGGCGAAACCGAGATGGACGAGCTGCTGGCCAACCGGGACAAGATCAACGCGATTCTTCGACAGATCATCGACACGCGCAGTGAGGATTGGGGCATCGAAGTGTCCGCGGTCGAAGTCAAAGACGTCGACTTGCCACCCGAGATGAAGCGTGCGATGGCGCGGCAGGCGGAGGCCGAGCGCGAGCGCCGCGCCAAAGTCATCAACGCAGAAGGCGAGCTGCAGGCGTCCGAAAAGCTGGCCCAGGCCGCGCACATCATCGGCTCCGAGCCGGCGGCGATTCAGCTGCGGTACCTCCAGACGGTGAACGAGATCGCATCGGAGAACAACTCGACAACAATTTTCCCGATCCCGATCGACCTGTTTCGGGGATTTATCGAAGGCGCGGCGAAGGCCGCCGGCGCCGCGAGCGGCAACTCGAGTCGCGCGCTGCCGGCGCAGACGTCGGGTGAGCCGGTACCGGAGCCTCCGCGCAAGTCGAAGGCCAAGACGTGAGCGAGCTGATCGATCGCAAGGCTCTCGAGCGGATCGTGCGTCGCGCAGCCGAGCTGCAGGCGGGGTCGCAAGAGATCGGTGAGGGTCTCACCAACCAGGAAGTGCTCGCCCTGGGCAAGGAGGTCGGGATCCCAGAGGGTTACCTCCGCCAGGCGATGCTCGAGGAGCAGACGCGCACGGGAACGCCGGAGTCGGCGGCCGGCACGTGGGCGTGGCTCACCGGCCCCCGTTCTGTCTCGGCGCATCGCGTCGTTCCCGGTGACCGGGCCTCGGTCGAGCGCGCCCTGAGCCGCTGGATGACGGAGGATGAGCTGCTCCAACCCAAGCGGCAGTACGCCGACCGCACCTCGTGGGAAGCCAAAGCGGGGGCGTTCGCCTCGATTCAACGCGCGCTGTCGGGGAGGCGTCGCTACTCACTCGCGAGCGCCGCGGAGATCAGGTCGCAGGTCGTGCAGCTGGAGCCCGGCTTCTGTTTGGTGCGGCTGGAAGCCGACGTCAGCCAGCAACGCAGAAACCGCATCACCGGCGGAACAGTGATGGCCATGTTCGGCTGGGGGCTCACGGGTGCAACAGCGCTCATCGCCCCACCACTCGCGCTCGCCCAAATTCTGATGATGGTCCCTGGTATCGGGCTGACGCTGGCGGGCGCGATGGTCGCCCGCACACACCGCGGTGCGAACGAGCGAATCCAAATCGGTCTCGAGCAGGTGCTGGACCGGCTGGAACGCGGTGAGGTCCGGGGGTCCGCGGCCTCGCTACCCTTTGTGAAGATCGCGGAAGAAGTTCGCAAGGTTTTCGAGAATCCCAAACCGAAGACTAGGGGCTAGGGCCTGGGGCCTGGGGCCTGGGGCCTAGGGAAAAATGACCGATATAGAACGAGTCGGAGTGCTGGGCTGCGGCTTGATGGGGAGCGGCATCGCACAGGTGGCGGCGACCGCCGGCTACGAAACCATTGTGCGCGACGTCTCCAAAGAGCTGCTCGAGCGCGGCCGGGCGGGCATCGAGAAATCACTCGCGAGGTTCGTGGAGAAAGGCAAGCTCCCGGCAGGGGATCGCGATGCCACGCTCCAGCGGCTCACCTATACGACGAGCGTCGCGGACCTGAAGCCCGTGGACATCGTGATCGAAGCGATCACCGAAGACCTCGCGCTGAAGAACGCCCTGTTCAAGGAGCTCGACGGCCTGTGCGGCACGGGGACCATCTTTGCCTCGAACACGTCGAGCCTCACCATCGCGGAGATGGCGGCGGCCACCAAGCGTCCTGACCGGTTCGTCGGGCTGCACTTCTTCAACCCGGTGCCTCTGATGGCGTTGGTGGAAGTGGTGCGAACGGTGACGACGTCGGAGGAGACGTTCAGGCGTGCGTTCGCGTTCGCCACGTCGCTCCGCAAGGAGCCGGTGGCCGCGAAGGACAATTCCGGTTTCATCGTCAATCTGCTGCTCGTCCCATATCTGCTCGACGCAATTCGCGCGGTGGAACGGGGGGTCGGCAGCGTGCCCGACATCGACAAGGCCATGCAGCTGGGGTGCGGCTACCCGATGGGGCCACTCACCCTGCTCGATTTCGTGGGACTCGACACCACGCATCACATCGCCGAAATCATGTTCAAGGAATACCGCGAACCGCGCTATGCGCCGCCGCCGCTGCTCAAACGGATGGTCCTGGCGGGGATGTATGGTAGGAAAAACGGCAAGGGGTTCTACGATTATTCCGCCAATCCACCCGTCGTAAACAACCTGGGGATCTAATGTTCGGTTACGATGCTCCTCGCTGGCACGCCCTCCTCAACGACTTGCCCGCCGCACTCCTCGTCGTGGCGGTCCTGTTCGATCTGGTCGCCGCTGCGCGCAAACGCGAGTCGCTCGCCTGGGCCGGCATCTGGACGCTCTGGGCCGGCGTCATCGGCGGCTGGGCTGCCGTCGTCGCCGGGGAGCTCGCGGAAGGATCGCTGGAGCATGGCACGGCGATTCACCAGTTGATGGAGAAGCATGAGAAGATCGGGCTGATGACGATGAGCGTGTTTACCGTCGTGCTTATCTGGAAAATGATACGGCGGTTCCAGCTGCCCTCTCAAGAACTGGCGATTACGCGGTTTCTGAGCGTCATCGGTCTCGCGGGACTCGCGTGGACCGGCATCCTGGGTGGAAGGCTGATGTTCGAGCATGCCGCCGGGATTGCCACGCCCACACTCCAAACGGAAATCCGGAACCGCACAGCTGGTCACGAGCACGCTCCCGGCGAAGAGCATGCCGAGCCGATGGGAGCCGCCACGGACAGCGCCCGGACCCCTGGCGATACGGCGAAAGCCGCACACACCCATCCACCCGGTACCGCTCCGCACAAGCACTAGCGTGCGTCGTCCGTGAGCCTGTCCCGAGCGAAGCGAGGGATGCGTCGTGCGTGGTCCTGCGCGTTCATGCTGGCCGCTGCCTGCTCTCCCTCGACGACGCGCCCCCCGTTCGCGCCGCTGCCGGAAGCGCTGCGCGCCGTGATCAACGCTCCTCCCGCGACGGTCGCCCAGACCGCGGCGCGACTCCTCGCAGCCGACAGCGTTCCGGTCAGGTTCGTACATGCGCGCGACGCGTGGCTCGAGACGAAGGACTTTGCGGGCACCTACCGCGTCCGACTCTGGGCTGATCCCGACGTGCCTGGCAAGTCGCGCGTCTTCATCGAAGCTGTTTATCGCCCCACCGACGATCCTTCACGGACGGCGCGCGATCTGGAACTGACCGCGCCCACCGGATCACCTGGACAGCTCCAGGCAGCGCGGCTGCTTGCGGCGTTACGGGAACGGCTGGGGGTGACGACTTACTGAGAGGCGACTTGGCCGTTGACCAGACCCTGGACCCACTTTTCCATCTGATCGAGGTCAATCGACGCGTCGCGGCACGGCCCGTTGGGGAGCTGCATGGTGAGACCGAGAACTGGGAGCTTTCCCGCGACGTCGCGCAGGCCGGTCATCATGTCCCGCTCGCAGGCGACGGCAACGACGGCGCGGGGTCGGCGCTCGCGAATGACGCGGCGCGCGAGCTGCCCCCGCGTCGCGACGAAGACCGGTACGTCGTAACGCCCCGCGATCTCGAGGACGCCGTCGAGCGCCTGCTTTGAGAGACAGCGGGGGATGAGGACCAGCAGCTCGCCCTTCCCCACGCGTCGGCCCCGCCGCACGGCGAGCGTGTTGTAGACATCGATCGCCGCATGCTCAACCCAGTCGCGCTTTCCGAACGCGCGCGCGAGGAGCGATGTGTAGTTCATCAGCTGGAGATAGGCGCCACGCTCCATCAATCGTTCGGGAAGGAGGTTTCGGCCGCTGTAGTACGACGCGGCGAGCACGCTGAGGTAGAGCAGCAGCAGGCCGGTGACCGTCGCAAGAGTAGTCCAGAGGATGCGGGGAAGCGGTGCCCACAGCGTCCCGAGCCGGGGGCCGATCAGATACAGCAGAAGGGCGACGGCTGCCGTGGCGGTGGCTACGGTGAGCGTGGCAGATCGGAAGAAGAGGCCCGGCGGCGCGGAGAAATCGCCTCCGCGCGGGAGAGGACCCCCATTCCACTCGTCCCATTCGTGGCCGAGTCGTCGATCGACTTCGATGTGGATGAGCTGAGCGCGAGCCATGTGAGGACCGAAGCTTCACGTTGTGGTTCACGCGTGTCAAGTTTGAATTGTGTTTCTAACTGATCCGCGTGTCCGGGCCGCCTATGCCGAAGGCGCCGGAATGTATCGCATCGTACCCGATGCGGTGGCGATTCCCCAAGATACGGCTGACGTCGTCGCGCTCGTCCAGCGCGCGACCGAACTCCGCACGGCACTGATTCCGCGAGGTGCCGGCAGCGGGATGGCGGGTGGCAATGTCGGGCCTGCCGCGATCGTCGACATGAGCAGGGGGTTCACCGACTTGGCTGTGGACCACGAGCGCCGCTCCGCACGCGCCGGTGCCTCGGTGACGTGGGCGCAGGTCAACGAAGCCGCCAAACCTTACGGGCTCCGCCTCCCCCCAGATCCATCCTCCGGACTGTTCGCGACCTCTGGTGGCATGGTCGCCACGAATGCCGCCGGCCCTCGCACCGTACGCTACGGAAGCGTCCGCAAGTGGGTGGAAGCCCTCGAGATCGTCGGTGCGGATGGAAGGATCAGGAGTTTGGAGCGCGGAGCCGCGAGCCTGGGACCGTTTACCCTGACGCCCGACTCCCGGGGCCTGATTCCGTCACGCTTCCCCAAGACTCCTAAGAACTCGTCCGGCTACGCACTCGATCGGTTCGCCGAATCCGGGGACGAGATCGACCTCCAGGTCGGCTCCGAAGGGACTCTCGCTATCGTGACCGCAGTCCGGTGGCGCCTGGACCCCATTCCCCCACACACCGCAGGCGCCGTGCTCGGTTTCGCCGACCTGGGCGCGATGGCGGACGCCATCCCCTTCCTCGTTTCGTTGCAACCGTCAGCACTGGAGCTGCTGGACGATACACTGCTGCGGTTCATTCGCGACGCTCCCCGGATTGCATGTCTCCTGATCGCGGAGTTCGAGCGCCAGACGGCGGCCACGGCGCGCGGCGTCGTCGGCGACGCGGTGCGTGGGCTCAAGCAGTCGTTGGCGCATGTCGAAACCGCCGTGGATCGGAAGGGGCTGGACCAGCTGTGGCAGGTGCGCCGCCTCGCTTCCCCTTCGCTCGCGCGTCTCCCCGCGTCCCAGCGGTCTCTGCAGGTAATAGAGGATGGGTGCGTACCGCTCGCGCAGTTGGGTGCATACGTGACGGGGCTGCGCGACGCCGCGACGCGACACGGAATCCCCGTCGCGATTTTCGGGCATGCGGGCGATGGTCACGTTCACGTGAATGCCCTGCCCGACATCACGCGACCGGCCTGGCGCGACGCACTCCGCCGGCTGTTCGACGACGTCACCGAATTGCTGATCCGGCTCGGCGGGGTGCCGTCGGGCGAGCACGGCGTGGGCCGGCTGCGCGCGGGAGTGTTGGAGCGTTTTTACGGCCGTGAGGTGATGGGCTTGTTTCGCGAGGTGAAGCGCGCCTACGACCCACTGACCATCTTGAACCCCGGTGTTATCATTCCCGCGACCGATTGGTCGCCGCTCGCCGCCCTGAAGGTCGGGGATGGTGCGGCGGCGATCCCCGACGATATCGCCACGCGATTACGAGAAGTGGAGCGCAGCGCCGCATGGGCCACACCGAAACTCGAACTGACGCGCCAGACACCAGACACCTGACACCTGTGCTCGAGCGTAATGACGTGGAGATCTTCCGCGCTCCCCGCATCACCCTGATCGCTCGCCCGCAGTTCCTCGAGCCCGAGCATCTGCCCGTCAAGTGGCGGGGAGAAGCAAGCGACGGCGAGCGGCTGGCGGAGTTTGCCGGCCGGCTCTGCTACATGAGCCAGAGCAATCCCGTGAATCGCACCACGGCGGAGTATCTCGAGAACATCAAAAAGCAGGGCCACGGCTCCGTGCTCGAGCATTCGGTCTACGTGCTGCTGATCGAGGGGATCTCGCGCTCCTGCTCACACGAACTGGTGCGTCACCGCGCCGGGTTCGGCTACTCGCAGATCTCGCAGCGCTACGTGGACGAGTCGCACGCGGCGTTCGTCATGCCGCCCGCGATAGCGGGCGACGCGAAGCTCGAAGCGGAATGGCAGCGCCAGGTCACCGACGCGCAGGCCGCGTACGTTCGGGCAGTCGAAGGTTTGATGCAGCGGTACGAATGGGTGGCCGACAAGGTGCATCGTCGCAAAATGGCGCGCGAAGCGGCTCGCAGCGTGCTGCCCAACGCCACGGAGGTGAAGATCGTGGTTTCGGGCAACGCGCGCGCCTGGCGGACGATGCTCGAGCTGCGCTGCGGCGAGGGCGCGGAGTTGGAGATCCGTCGGATGGCCATCGGTGGATTGCGCGTGTTGCAGAAGGAAGCCGGCGCGCTTTTTTCCGATTTTGAGATTTACACTGCGGACGACAGGCACGAGGCAGCCCGAGTCAGTTACCACAAGGTCTAGCTCGACGATTTTTTTCTCGACGTCTTCAGCGACGACTTTTTTCAACGCTTCTCAGTCGACGATTTGGTTGGACGTCGTTTTTCAACGTCGTACTCTCTTGCGCGGTGCGCAATCATTTCACATCTTGTTTTTCCAGGATGCGTATAGGACTCGCATACAACGAGAAACCGGACGGTGATTCAGCGTCCGATGCCTATGCTGAATGGGACGATCCGTCGACCATCGACGCGGTCGAGCAGGGTCTGAGTCTCTTCGGTGACGTCGTTCGCCTCGAAGCCGATGAATTCTTCCCGCAAAAACTCTCGCTCGCGCATCCCGACATCGTGTTCAACATGGCCGAGGGGCTGCACGGTCCCTGCCGCGAGGCACATGTCCCGGCGCTGTGCGAGTATCTCAACATTCCGTACACGGGCTCGGACCCGCTGACGCTCGCGCTCACGCTGCACAAAGGACGGACCAAGGAGATCCTCGCCTACCGGGGCGTGCCGACCGCGCCATTCCGGGTCGTCGAGCGCGTGGCCGATCTCGAGCGCTTGCCGCTCCCGTTTCCGTTATTCGTGAAGCCGGTCGCGGAAGGATCAGGTAAGGGCATATTCGTCAATAACTTATGCGACGGCCCCGCACAGCTCGCGGAGCGGGTTCTCTTCCTCTTACAACGCTACGACCAGCCGGTCCTCGTGGAGACGTACCTGCCGGGCCCCGAGTTCACGGTCGCGATCCTCGGCAACAACGGTGACGTGCGCTGTCTTCCGATTGTCGCGTTCGATTTCGACACGCTGCCCGCAGGCGCGCCGCCGGTGTACGGCTACGAAGCGAAGTGGATCTGGGACACACGCGAGCACCCGCTCGCGATCTTCCAGTGCCCGCCGACCAGCGTCCCCGATTCGCTCTGCCGGGAGACGCAGCGCGTCGCGCTCGATGCCTACCGGGCGCTCGGTTGCCGCGACTGGTGCCGGATCGACGTGCGGGTGGATCGGTTCGGCGTCCCGAACGTCGTCGAGCTGAATCCGCTGCCGGGGATCATTCCCGATCCCGCAATGAACTCCTGCTTCCCCAAAGCCGCGCGCGTGGCCGGCTACGGCTACGACGAGCTGATCCAGGAAGTGCTGCGGATCGCCTGGCGACGCATCACGGGTGCCGACGTAGGGGCGCAGCATGCTGCGCCCGTACCCGCGCCGACGGCGATGTCGGCGTGAAGGTCGTCGTCCTCTACGATCCCGGCGCCGATGACTGGACCGCCGACGACATCGCCGGCGTGATGCAGGCCGTCAACGACATCGCGGCCATCTTCGGTTCACTCAGCCATCAGGTTCGGCGCGTTCCAGTCCGGCACGACATGCGGTGGTTCAACGCCTGCCGCCGGGCCGATCTCGTTTTCAATCTCTGCGAAGGCGTGCGTGGCGTGGCACACTGGGAAGACCATGTGATCGGCACGCTCGAGCTGGCCGGCATCCCGTTTACCGGCGCCGGACCATGGACGACGGCCGCGTGCCGGCGAAAAGCGGTCGCGAACACGCTCCTCGAGCGGGCCGGCCTACCGGTACCGCGCTGGACGATCGCGCAAGGCCGGATCGACGACGATTTCCCGCTCCCCGCCATCGTCAAGCCGGCCGCGGAAGACGCGAGCGCGGGACTCGACCGGCAATCGGTCGTCAGCGAGCGAAAGACGCTCAAAGCGCGGATCGCCGCGATGACGGAGCAATTCGACGAGGTGCTGGTGCAGCAGTACATCGCCGGCCGGGAATTCAATGTCGGCATCGTCGGCGACCGCATCTTGCCGATCGCCGAGATCGACTTCAGCACGATGCCGGAAGGCACGTGGCCCATCCTGACCTACGCCGCTAAGTGGCACGTGGGATCGCCGGAAGATCTCGGGAGCCGGCCCGTCTGTCCCGCGCAGATTTCCCAGCGCTTCGCCGATCGTCTCGGTCGTCTCGCGGAGACCGCCTGGCGCACGATGCAGGGCAAGAGTTACGGACGAGTCGACATCCGCGTGGACGACGCGGGCAAACCGTGGATCCTCGAGGTCAATCCCAATCCCGACTTGACCGACGCCGCGGGGCTGTCGCGCATGGCGAAGGCCGGGGGGTGGGATTATCCGGAGCTGATTCGGCGTATCGCCGAGGTGGCGTTGCGCGAAGCGCAGGGGACGAAGGCCGCGCGTGAGCTGCTCGCTGCGCCCCGTCGGGCGCGCGCACCGCGCACGGCTTGAGCGGCTGACGCGGGACACCGGTCTCTTCCGTGAGGAGGAGGTCGCGACCGCCGTCGAGTTGCTCGATGAGTCCCTGAACGGCGACGCCGATTACCGCTTCGTCGGCGCGTTCGATGGCGATCAGCTCGTGGGATACGCGTGTTGGGGTCCGACTCCTGGGACGGAAGGAACCCACGATCTCTACTGGATCGTGGTGGACCACCAAAGGCAGGGTGCGGGGGTCGGAACACAGCTGCTGCACGAGGTCGAGTCAAGACTCGCGGCGCACGGCGCTCGCCTCGTAGTGGTCGAAACCAGCTCGCGCGCCGACTACGCGCATACGCGCCGATTCTACGAAAAACGCGGCTACACCAGGGCCGCGACAATCCCGGGTTACTACGCGCCGGGGGACGACCTGGTGATCTACACCAAGGATCTGACGGATGGAGACTTGGCAGGAGCTGCTCCGTAAACGGAGCATCGTCTCACTAGAGGCGCTGGCTCAACGATTCGGCCCGGAGCACGTCGGCGAGATCGACCGGCTCCGGCAGGCCGCCGAGAATTTCGAATTCCGCATATCTCCGGCGATGGTCGATTTGATCCAATCGCCCGGAGATCCGATCTGGCGGCAGTACGTGCCCACCGTGCAGGAGCTGGAGGTGCACGATGGGCTCGTGGACTCGCTCGAAGAGGACGCTAACTCGCCGGTACCGAACATCACGCATCGGTACCCCGACCGCGCCCTTTTTCTCGTCTCGCCTGTCTGCGCGGCGTATTGTCGCTTTTGTACTCGGCGCCGGAAAGTCGGCGATCCCGAGAAGATCCCGCTGGCACAGCTGGAGTCGGCGTTCCGCTATCTCGGTGAGCATCCCGAGATTCGTGACGTGATCATGTCGGGTGGCGATCCCCTGCTTCTCTCCGACCGGCGGATCGACGAGATCTGCAAGCGGCTGCGCGCGATTCCCCACCTCGAGGTGCTCCGCATCGGCTCCCGAGTGCCCTGCCACCTCCCCGAGCGCATTACACCGGAGCTGTGCGGGATCCTCAAGAAGTACCATCCGCTCTACATCAACACGCATTTCAATCATCCCGCGGAGCTGACGCCTGCCGCGGTCACCGCGCTGGGCATGCTCGCCGACGCCGGCATCCCGCTGGGCTGCCAGACGGTGCTGCTCAAGGGTGTCAATGACGACCCGGAGGTCATGAAGCTCCTCATGCAGCGATTGCTCGTCGCGCGCGTGCGGCCCTACTACATCTATATGTGCGACCAGGTGGCGGGCGCCGAGCACTTCCGCACCACTGTGGAAAAAGGCTTGGAGATCATCAAGGCGTTGCGAGGTTGGACGTCGGGGCTCGCGGTCCCGCACTTTGTCATCGACGCCCCCGGAGGCGGCGGAAAGATTCCGCTGTTGCCGGAGTACGTCGTGAAACTGACGGATAAGGAAGTGGTGTTACGGAACTATGCGGGCAAAACCTACCGGTACAGTCAGCCGCTGGAGCCGATTCTGGTCGGGTGAGGGTAGTCGGACCGGCGGGTTTGTTTCGTGTAAGGGCGCAGCATGCTGCGCCCCTCCTTTTTTCGCACCTGACCGTCTTGAAAAAAATTGAGCTGGGGACTTGACGTTTTCGAACTCATCCGCATATTTATGTCCATCGATGCATAATCATACGAACACCCGGCTGCCGATTAATACGCACACACCTTCAATAGGGAGCGGCGGGGCGCGATAGTGCCACCAAGACCTGAACCAACCCAGCCCGCTCCCGAAAGAGAGCGGGCTCTTCGTTTTCAGGGTCTCGATCCCTGGCGCGAGCGCGACGCCTGCGGTGTCGGCTTCGTTGCCCGGGCCGACGGCCTCCGTTCCGCCGACATCCTCGCGATGGCGCTCACGGCCGTCGCGCGTCTCGCCCATCGTGGCGCTGCCTCCAACGATCGCTCCGGCGACGGCGCCGGCGTGCTGACCCAGATCCCCCATCGCCTACTCGGTGCCAGCCCCGCCGAGCGAGTCGCCTTGGGCATGTTCTTCCTGCCGGCGGCCGGACCGGGGTGCGACAGCGCCGTCGACATGATCGAGGGCGTGCTGGTCAGCCTGGGGATGTCGGTCCTGGGGTGGCGCGTTGTGCCCGTGGAGCCCCTAGTGCTCGGGCCCCTCGCGGCCGAGAGCCAGCCGGTAATCCGGCAGTTGTTCGTTGGCCCGCCAAGAGGCCCCGCGAACTCCCAGGCCTGGGAGCGGCGGCTGTACCTGGCTCGCCGGCTCATCGAGCGAAAAGCGGCGCAGGCCGGCCTGCCGCTGTTCGTCTGCTCGCTGTCGTGCCGTACCGTGGTCTACAAAGCACTGCTCGTCGGCACCGAGCTGCCGGGATTCTACGCGGACCTGCGTTCGCCCTTGTTCGAGACCGGAATCGCGGTTTTCCACCAGCGCTATTCCACAAACACGCTGCCGAGCTGGCCGCTCGCTCAGCCGTTCCGGCTGCTCGCGCATAACGGCGAGATCAACACCCTGTGGGGTAACCGCAACGCGATGCGAGCTCGCGAACCGGCCCTCGCTGCGCCGGTCTGGGAAAGGGACGTCGAGCTGTTGAAGCCGGTGATCTGGGAAGACGGCAGCGATTCGGCGAGCCTCGACAACGTGTTCGAGCTGCTGGTGCGTTCGGGGGGGGGGCGGGATCCGGTACACGCGCTCATGATGCTGCTGCCGGAAGCGTGGGAGCGTATCCCCAACATGAATCCCGCGCTCCGGAGCTTCTACGAGTACCACGCAGCGCTGATGGAGCCGTGGGATGGACCGGCAGCCCTCGCGTTTAGCGACGGCGTGATCGCGGGCTCGGCGCTGGACCGAAACGGTCTGCGACCCTGCCGCTACAAGGTGACCCGCGACAATGTCGTGATTGCCGGATCCGAAGTCGGTATCGTCGACCTCGACCCCGCGCATGTCGTGGAGTCGGGCCGCCTTGGCCCGGGCGAGCTGCTCGTCGTGGACACCCTGCGCAACGTCGTGCTGCGGAGTGCCGACGCCAAGCTGGAAGTCGCGCAGCGGGTCCCGTATCGCCGCTGGACCGCGCGCCTGGTGAAACAGCTCCCCACCGACGTCTCAGCCCTTGGCCCGGTGTTGCCGGCCGACGAGCTGACGGCACGTCAGCACGCGTTCGGATACAGCCACGAAGACCTGCGCTACGTCATCAACCCTATGGCGACCGCCGGCCAAGACGCCATCTGGAGCATGGGTGACGACACACCGATTGCCCCGTTATCCCGCTTGCCGCAAAGCGCGTACGCCTACCTGCGGCAACGATTCGCGCAGGTAACCAATCCCGCGATTGACCCACTCCGCGAGGAGTTGGTGATGTCGCTCGTCATGTATTTGGGGCGGCGCGGCTCGCTGCTCGCGCAACGCCCAGGCGGGCGCACCCTGCTGCGCATCGAACATCCGGTGCTGCTCGACGAGGAGATGGCGGCGTTGCGGCGCGCGGGAGGATCGGCCGGGGAGGTCGTGACGCTCAGCGCCGTGTGGGAAGCCGCCGCGGGACCTGAGGAGCTGTCCCGCGCTCTTCTCACGCTCACTTTCGACGCCGTGACGGCAGTCCGGCGCGGAGCCACGATCCTGATCATCAGCGATCGCGACGCCGACAGGGCTCGCGCCCCGATTCCCATGCTGCTCGCCATCGGGGCTGTGCACCAGGCACTGGTGCACGCTCGACAACGCATCCGCGTGGGACTGGTGGCCGAGGCTGGTGATGCCTGGGACGTGCATCACTTCGCGGCGCTATTCGGGTATGGGGCCGAGGTCGTGCATCCCTGGCTCGCGCTGCAAGGTCTTCGCGACGAGGAGTCGTCCGCCGAGAAGTACCGCAGCGCCGCTGAAAAGGGCCTGCTCAAGATTCTCTCCAAGATGGGGATCTCGACACTGCCGTCGTACGCGGGCGCGCAGATCTTCGAGGCGATCGGGCTCGGCCCGGAAGTGATCGACCGCTGCTTCACCGGCACGGCGTCGGTGATCGGCGGGGTCGGGTTCAAGGAGATCGCCGAGGATGTGTTGCAGCGTCATCGCGGCGCCGGTGTTCTTCCCGACCCCGGCCGGATCCGCTATCGACGCGACGGCGAGGACCACGGGTGGTCACCAACCGTGGTGCGTGCACTACAGCACGGCGAATACAGCGGCTTTGCGGACGGCGTACGCGGACGCGCGCCCGCTGGCCCGCGTGACCTGCTCGATTTCCGCGAGCAGACGCCGGTCCTGCTCGACGAAGTCGAACCTGCCGAGGACATTCGGCGCCGCTTCATCTCCAGCGCGATGTCGCTCGGCGCGCTGTCACCCGAGGCGCATGCAACGCTTGCCATCGCGATGAATCGGATGCACGCGCGCTCGAACTCGGGCGAGGGTGGTGAGGACCCGGCGACCTACGTCGCGCGCGCCGACGGCGATCGCGCCGACAACCGGATCAAGCAGGTCGCGTCCGGGCGCTTCGGGGTCACTACCGCGTACCTCGTTCGCGCCGACGAGCTCGAGATCAAGATCGCCCAGGGCTCCAAGCCCGGCGAAGGCGGTCAACTGCCTGGCCATAAGGTAACCGACCTGATCGCGCGGCTGCGGCACGCCGTCGTCGGCATCCCGCTGATCTCGCCGCCGCCGCATCACGACATCTATTCGATCGAGGATTTGGCTCAGCTCATCCACGATCTCAAACAGGTAAATCCGGCGGCACGCATCGGCGTCAAGCTCGTCGCTGAGGCCGGCGTCGGCACGGTCGCGGCGGGCGTCGCCAAGGCCTACGCCGATTACGTGCTCATCTCCGGCCACAACGGCGGGACCGGTGCGTCGCCCTTGTCGTCGATCAAGCACGCCGGGTCCCCGTGGGAGCTCGGTCTCGCGGAGACGCAGGCGATTCTCATGCGCAACAAGCTGCGCGAGCGCATCGAGGTGCGGACGGATGGGGGGTTGCGCACGGGACGCGACGTCGTCATTGCGGCACTCCTCGGCGCGGAGGCCTACGGATTCGGCACGGCCACGGTCGTCGCGCTTGGCTGCGCCATGGCGCGCCAATGCCATCTCAACAGTTGCCCGACGGGAATCGCGACCCAGCGTCCTGAGCTCCGCGCCAAGTTCAAGGGGACGCCGGAGCAGGTCATCGCCTACTTCACGTTCGTCGCCGAGCAGGTGCGGGAGATTCTGGCGTCATTGGGCGCGCGGCGCATGGACGAGATCATCGGGCGGGTGGAGCTACTCGAGCAGATCGAGCGAGCGGAAACGCCGCGCGCGCAGCTGCTGGACCTTTCGGGAGTGCTCGCTGCCCCGGTGGATCGCAGCGCGCCGCGCCGCCGCACCGCTGCCCGAAACGTCCGTCCCGGCATCGTGTCGCTCGATGAAGAGATTCTCGCGCACAGTGCGGCGACGGCACCACGCGTGTTCACGATCGGCAATCACCACCTCACGGTCGGTGCGCGCATCGCGGGCGACCTCGCCCGCACCCGCGGCGGCACTGGTCCAGGCACGCGGCTCCGCCTGCGCTTCCGCGGCAGTGCCGGTCAGAGTTTCGGTGCGTTCACGCTGCCCCGCATGCACCTCCACCTGGAGGGAGAGGCAAACGACCACGTAGGCAAGGGGCTGTGCGGGGGCGAGATCGTAATCCGGCCGTTCCGGGCGGCGGGGTACGTCCGGGAGGGGAGCTCCCACGTGCTGCTCGGCAACACCGCGCTGTATGGCGCGACGTCGGGACGTTTGTTCGCGGCGGGCGCGGCGGGTGACCGGTTTGCCGTGCGGAATTCCGGCGCCGTGGCCGTGATCGAGGGGGCGGGCGACCACTGCTGCGAGTACATGACGGGCGGCATCGTTGTCGTCCTTGGCCCGGTCGGCCGGAACCTGGCGGCCGGGATGTCGAACGGCCTCGCCTACGTGCTCGACGAGCGCGGGACGCTCGAGTCTCACTGCAACCTCGATATGGTGGCGGTGACCAATCTCAACACCATGGATGAGCGCGCGCTGAGGAAGTTGATCCAGCTGCACTTCCACAAGACTGCCAGCGCCCGCGCGCGCCTGATCCTGGCGCAATGGGAAGCGTACCGCCCGCTGTTTCGCAAGGTCGCACCGCCTGTCGCGGTGACCGAACCAGTTCACCTCCAATCGACTGGGAGCCGTGCATGAAGCTCATCACGACGATCGTGCGTCCCGACCGTGTCCCCGAAGTCAAAGCGGCGCTGTTTCGCGCCGGCATCACCGGCATAACGCTCAGCCGAGTCAGCGGACATGGAGGCGAGCACGAGCGGTTCGAGCAGTATCGCGGCACGGCGCTCGTCATGGAGTTCCACGAGAAGGTCAAGATCGAAATGGTCTGCTCCGAGCCGTTCGTCGAGCCGTGCGTGCGGGCGATTCTCTCCTCGGCACGCACGGGCGAAGTGGGCGACGGCAAGATCTTCATACAGCCGATCGAGCGGGTGATTCGCATCCGCACGGGTGAGGTGGACAACGCCGCTCTGACCGCCGTCAACGCCGACGCGGTCCAACGCGCGGCGATCAACGCGGCCGGCATGGGAGGTGTAGCGTGACACAAGCCACTGTTTCCGCTGGCGATACCGCCTGGGTACTTGTTTCGAGCGCGCTCGTGTTGTTGATGACCGTTGGACTCGCGTTCTTCTATGGTGGCCTCGTGCGCCCCAAGAACGCCCTGAATACCATGATGATGAGTGTGGTCGCGCTCGGGGTCGTCGGCGTACAGTGGATGCTGGTCGGGTATTCGATTGCGTTCGCGCCCGGCAACTCATTGCTGGGTGGGCTCTCGTGGCTCGGACTGAATAACGTCGGGCTCGACCCGAATCCGACGTATTCGGCGACGATTCCGATCCAGGCCCACGCGATGTTCCAAGGAATGTTCGCGATCATCACGCCCGCGCTGATTTCAGGCGCGATCGTGGAGCGCATGCGCTTCCGGGGGTACGTCGTCTTCCTGGTGTTGTGGGCGACGTTGATCTACGACCCGTTGGCGCACTGGGTGTGGGGCTCCGGCGGTTGGTTGCTGAAGCGTGGGGCGCTGGACTTTGCCGGCGGAACCGTCGTCCACATCAGCGCCGGCGTGTCGGCCCTGGTGGCCGCATGGTTCCTCGGGCCCCGGAGGGACTACCGCCGCGTCCCGATCGCGCCGCACAACGTCCCGCTCGTGCTGCTCGGCGCCGGCCTGCTCTGGTTCGGCTGGTTCGGCTTCAATGCCGGCTCGGCGCTCGCGGCGAATGGCCTCGCGGCGCTGGCATTCGTGAACACCAACACTGCTGCGGCCGCTGCCCTGGTCACCTGGGCGGCGCTCGACTTGGCGCGCACCGGCAAGATCACCGCCGTCGGCGCCGCAACCGGGCTCGTGGTCGGCCTCGTCGGCATCACGCCGGCGGCCGGATACGTGACCCCAATGTCCGGACTCCTGATCGGTGTGCTGGCGGCCGCCATCAGTTACACCGCGATTCAGATTCGGTCGCGAACCAAGCTCGACGACGCGCTCGATGTGTTTTCCTGCCATGGGATCGCGGGAATCACGGGGGCGCTGTTGACGGGCGTATTCGCCACCAAGCTCATGAATCCCGCCGGCGGAGACGGATTGCTTGCGGGGAATGCCGCCCAAATCGGAGTGCAACTCCTCGCTGTCATAGCCACGGTCGCGTTCGCCGCACTGGGCACGCTGGGGATCCTCGCGCTAGTGCAGGTGACGATCGGGGCGCGGGCGGACTTGCCCGATGAGACTGCAGGACTCGACCTGAGCCAGCACGGCGAAGAGGCGTACCTGGGGACGGATCTCGGCAGCTTGGCAGGCCCTGGCGGCGGGGGATCGCTCGGCGGCAGCGTGGTGGTCGAGTCGTTTATCGCGGAGCCGACAGCGGCGCCGGAGCCGGCCGTATGACGGGCCCGGCGGGGAGGGGGGGGCTAGTCGTTGCGAGCATCGTCGCCATGCTCGTGCCGGTGGTTCGGGCGCAGTCGCCGCAGCCGCCGCCGATGTCGGGTAACGTCACGTTCGTGGGTGACTACCGCTTTCGCGGCCTGTCGCAGACCTACAATCAGCCCGCTCTGCAGGGTGGTGCCGAGTACGCATCGGTTATCGGCGCATATGTGGGCGGCTGGAGCTCGAACGTGAGCGGCAACCAGTTTCTGAATGGCGGATCGCTCGAGGTCGACCTCTACGGTGGGTACCGTCGGACCTACGGGAAGCTCGGGCTGGACGCCGGAATGCAATACTACTGGTATCCCAGCGCGCGCTACAACATCGAACCCGGCGACGGCTATAACACGGTGGAAGTCTACTTCGGCGCGCGATACCAGCAGTTCACCGCGAAGTACTCGCACGCCCTGACGGACCTATTCGGGATGAAAACGAGCACGATCGGGGGCTACTGCGGCATGAATGCCGACGGCACGCCGGCAACGGCCGACTGTCTCGGAACAGGCAGCACGAAGGGCTCGGGCTACGCCGACCTCGGCGCAACGTTTGACGTAATGGGCCTCAGCCTGGCACTGCACTACGGCTTTCAATACGTGCGCAACTATCCTCAGCTCTCCTACTCGGATTACAAGATCGGTCTGTCACGCGCGTTTGGCGGCATAACGCTCGGGGCCGCCGCCATAGGCACGGACGCGGAGAGCCGGTTCTACCGCTACACGCCGACGACTGCGGGATCGACGGAGACGGAGGATGTCTCCAAAGCGGCGTTTGTGCTGTCGGCGAGCAAGGCGTTCTGATGTAGCTTCCACTGCATGGCCACGTCGTTGACGTCGAAGTTCAAGGTGGGGCTCGTGCAAATGAGCATGAGCCCCGATCCCGCCGCGAACGTCCCCACAGCGGTCGCGCGCATCCAAGAGGCGGCGAAGCAAGGGGCCAGTCTCGTCTGCCTTCCAGAACTGTTCCGCACGCAGTACATCGGGCAACGCGAAGATCATGCGCTGTTCGATCTCGCCGAGCCGGTCCCCGGGCCGACGACTGAAACGCTGGGCAAGGTCGCGCGGGAAGCCGGCGTCGTCGTGATTGCGTCGTTATTCGAGCGCCGCGCGCCCGGTTTGTATCACAACACGGCGGCAGTGATCGATGCCGACGGCAAGGTCAAAGGCATCTACCGCAAGATGCACATCCCCGACGATCCGGCGTACTACGAGAAGTTCTACTTCACGCCCGGCGACCTCGGCTTCCGCGCCTTCGATACCAAAGTCGGCCCCATCGGCACGCTCGTATGCTGGGATCAATGGTATCCCGAGGGCGCGCGCCTGACCGCACTCCAGGGCGCGAACATTCTTTTCTATCCGACGGCGATCGGATGGCATCCTGCCGAGAAGGCGCAGTACGGCGCGCAGCAGCTCGATGCGTGGAAGACGATCCAGCGCAGCCACGCCATCGCCAACGGCTGCTGGGTGGCGGCCGTGAATCGCGTCGGGTTCGAGCAGCTCGGCGGGGAGGGCGCCGGCATCGAATTCTGGGGTCACTCGTTCGTATGCGATCCATTCGGCGTCGTCGTCACGGAAGCGGGCGAGCAGGAGGCGCTGCCGATCGTCGAGGTCGATCTCGCACGTATTGAGGAGGTCCGGCGAAACTGGCCGTTTTTGCGTGACCGTCGTACCGATGCGTACGATGGAATCCAGCATCGTTTTTTGACCGATTGAATCCCACGGTGGTGTCGTTTTGATGGGCTCCCACCCTGAAGGGTGGGCCCGTAAAGGCACTGCGCCTGAGGCGCGGTGGTTTGCTGGGCCCACCCTTTAGAGTGGGACACCTGGAGTCATGCACGCCTTTCGGATGCCCGCCGAGTGGGAGCCCCACGCGGCGACCTGGCTCGGCTGGCCGCATAACAAGAGCGACTGGCCGGGCAAGTTTGAGCCCATCCCCTGGGTGTACGGCGAGATCATTCGCCATCTCACCGCGGGCGAGCGCATCCGCCTGCTCGTCAATTCCGAGGGTCATAAGGCGCAGGCTACGCGGTTCTTGAAAAAAGTCGGCATCAATCTCGACCGAGTGCATTTTCTGCGCTTTCCGACCAACCGCGGGTGGACCCGTGACTTCGGACCGATCTTTGTGCGCCGCGATGGCTCACTCGCCATTGCGCGCTTTCATTTCAATGCCTGGGCCAAGTACAAGGACTGGAAGAAGGACGACCTGATCCCCGTTCGGGCGGCGAAGCAGTTCAGGCTGCCGTTGATCGATGGCAAGATCGTGCTCGAAGGGGGCAGTATCGATGTCAACGGCCGCGGGACGTTGATCACGACGGAAGAGTGTCTCCTCGATCCCAAGGTCCAGACGCGCAATCCGGGCGTGTCGCGCTTCGAGCTGGAGAATGTCTTTCGCGACACGTTGGGGATCACGAACACCCTCTGGCTCGGTCTGGGGATCGCCGGCGACGACACACACGGGCACGTGGATGATCTCTGCCGGTTTGTGAATCCCGGGACCGTCGTGTTATGCCGGGAGGAGAATCCGAAGGACCTGAACTACAAGGCGCTCGCGGAGAATCGCGAGCGGTTGCAGGGGATGCATCTGGAAAATGGGCGGGCTATCGAGTTGATCGACCTGCCGATGCCCGCCCCGTTGTTTTTCGACGGTGTCAGACTTCCCGCCAGTTATGCGAACTTCTACATCGCGAATGCCGCGGTGCTGGTGCCGGTATTCAACGATCCGAAGGACAGGATCGCCCTAGGCATCCTCGCCGAGTGCTTTCCCGATCGCCCGGTGGTGGGGATCCACGCGGTGGATCTGGTATGGGGACTGGGCACGCTGCACTGTCTGACGCAGCAGGAGCCGGCGACTTAGTCTGCTCCGCTGAACGAAATCCATTTACCGGCCCGGCAGAAGAGCACGCTCGACGCTTTACCTTCAAACGCGCTATCGATGCCGTCGTGCTCGAGCTCAACCTCGCGCTCCACTCCTGCCGAGTCCTCGCTCGGGTAGACGTGGTACGAATTCCGCGTGCTGATGCCGCGCGAGAAGCCGATGCGCCCTCCTCCGACGGTCTGGAGGAAGGACTTGTCTTCCGCGAGCCCGAGCTCTCGTGGACATTGCACCGGGCCACCCCAGAATACGAGGATGACCGAAGCCCCACCTCGTGAGCAGAGGACCGCCCAGTCTTCCTGCCCCGGCGCGGCGAAGTTTCCATGAATGACGTTTCCACGCTCACCGCCGTAGCCTGACTGCGGAATTGTGCACCGTAACTGCTCCAGCTCTGCGGCGAAGGGCTTAGGCAGTTCAGGAAACGCACTCGGCGGCAACCGTTTGGTGAGGCGCGCCGCGCGATCCCATTGATCCTCACGCGGCTGGCTCGTCGGCATCAGGTACCAATCGATCTCGGCCATCACTTCAGCAGCCCGCCAAGGACCATCGAGAGTGCGCAACTGCCGGTCGGGCGGTACGAGAAAGTATTTCGGCTCCTTCCACTCCCATGTCTCCAGCCGCTCGATTCCTCTGTCAGTCTTCACCCAGAAATCGTCTGCCACCAACAACCGCATAGGAATGGGACGCCGGGTGAGGCTGTCCCGAACTTCCGCCGTCGCTCGCGTAAGCTGCTGATCGAGCGCCTCCAGCGGCGGAAGTGGCGGCTGCGCCCTCCAGGGGGTGCGCCGTAGGACGGCGATGAGCGTGGCAGCTCGCAGGACGATCGTGTCGCCGGAGCGACCGATCTTAGCAGCCCGGGCGAGCGCCGCCTCGGCTCGCCCTGCTTCCATATCCTTCGCGCTGTCCCGTGCTGCGACGGGTTGCACCGGTGGCTCAGGAGGTGGAGGGGGGCGGCGGACGTTGGGATCGTTGTAGTCGGGGTAGATCATCCATTTCACCACCTCGATCTCGTCTCCCCGCACGACGCCGTGCAGCGACGCGATGGAGGGCCCGGAGTCGAACACCGGGAAACTGGCGTGCAACTCCTTGGGGTTTCCCCACATGATTCGCCCACTATGCGGCGGATTCAGCTGCCGCGGCGAGACCGGCGGGCTCTGGGCCACAACGCGCCCCTCAGGCCACGAGCGGACCGTCAGCCGAGTCGTGTCACTGTCCTGCGATAGGTAGGCGATGAAACGGCCATCGGGTGAAAAGGCAGCCGGGGGCGTGACCCAGGACGAGTTGAACCAATCGGGCGCGGGTGAGCGCGTCAGCTCCTTCGTCCGGACGTCATAACTCCATGCCGTGACGGACGAGCCACCGATCCCGATGACCAGTGTGTCTCCCACGACGGCCACCGAGCCGAGACTACGAATGTGGGGGACCGTGTCGAGACGGTCGAAACCTCGCCATAGCCGGTCGAGACCCATGATCGGTGCGAGACGGCTGTGGTGTACTTCGACCAGATAGAAGGGCCAGCTCCCTGGAGAGGAGCCCACTCGTCCCTCAACGAGCTTCGTGGAAACCATGGGTCGCTCCCGGCAGCCGGCGGCAGCCGCCAGGAGCGATCCCCAGGTCAGCAGTTTACTGGAGCTGCCAAATCTCAACGCGGTTCCCCGTGAATATCGGAATCAGCACGCGATTGCGCTTGGCATCGTAGCCGATATCAGCGGGACTGGGAACTCCGGTAATCACCTTGGTGCCTTGTGTGCTGTCGAATCGTGTGATCGAGGAATCGGTCCAGCTCGACACCACGACCTTTCCGCCGATCATCTCGACTCCGTCGAAACCGCCGACGCCCCGTCCGATGACGCTTGGCGCGCGATCGCCCGGCTTCCACGCCATCACCGCCTTGCCGCCGAACTGCACAATAATGAATCGCCGCCCGACAGCGTCGAGCGTAATCCCGTTCGGCCGGCCGAGGGTGTCACCGCGTACGGCGACGGTCACCTTGCGATCCGGTCCTACGCGGAAGATGCGGTCCGGGCCGGGGTGCAGCACGTTGCCGACGTCGTCGAACCGGATGCCGGTATCGGTGATGTAGATCGCGCCGTTGGGAGCGATCGCAATGTCGTTCAGGAAAACTGCGCCGAGGCTGTCGAGCTTTACGCTGTCCACCGGAGCACCGGTGCGGGCGTTGAACGCGCGCACGATGTCGATGTCCGCTACCCACAGCGTGTCACCCAGCACCGCCAGTCCTTTCGGTGCATTGAGTGTCACGCCACCTCGACCACCTTCGATGAACTTGAGGACCTCAATCGCTCCGTCCGGCCGCACCCGACTTACGAAGCCGTTGTTGTCTTTGGTCAGCGGGCTCCCGTTGATGTTCGAGACGAAGTAGACGTCCTGCGCCGAATCGGAGAGCACGGACTCGGGGGTGAGGAAGCCGATCACCGTTCCCACTTTCGTCGCCCCGGGCGACGCGGGCGGTGGCACCGGCTGCACCGGAGCGGGTTGGACCGTATCCTCGAGTTGCGACGCCTGCGGCGGCCGCCGGCGGTCCACAGGTTGACACGCCGCGAGTGTTGCGAGGATCGTGCTGAGGACGCTCGCTCTCATCTGGGCTCCTCGTTGGCCACGGGACCCACAAGGCTCGCACGAGAGCACCGCCCCGGTAAAGGGGGTTCCCTGTGATTCGCAGCACACGACTTTCGGTCGCGGTTACTGCACCTGCCAGATTTCGACCGTGTTCCCCATGAACACCGGAATCAGCACGCGATGTCTTTTCGCGTCGTAGCCAATATCCGCCGGACTCTGCACGCCTTTGATCACGTTCGTGCCCTGACCCGCGGCGTACCGATAGACTGAGGAATCGGCCCAGCTCGATACCCAAATAGCGCCACCCTGCGCCACTTCCACGCCGTCGAACATCCCCGGGCCCGTGGCCAGCGTCGTCGGATCATTGCCGGGTTTCCACGAGAAGATCTTGCCCGTGCCGAACGGAACCACGATGAAACGATCGTTGGCGCGGTCGAAAGTGATCCCGTTGGGCCGCCCGAGGCTGTCTGTTTGCAACGCGACGCTGACCTTGCGATCAGGCGCGACACGGAAGATTCGGTCCGTACCGACGTGCTCGACGCCGTTCGCGCCGAACCGGATCGCGGTGTCGGTGATGTAGAGCGAACCGTCCGGCGCGGCGGTGATGTCGTTCAGAAAGACGGCGCCGGGAATCGGCACGGTGGCCACGGGCGCGTCGGTGCGTGTGTTGAAGCCGCGGATCACGTCGATGTCGGTGACCCAGAGGGTGTCACCGACGACCGCCATTCCCTTGGGTGCGTTGAGCCCCTTGATGAAGACGCTGTCGCGGATGGTACCCGCGGGTTCGACGACACTGATGAAGCCGTCGCCGTCCTTCGCGCTCGGATTGCCGTTGATGTTGGACACGAAATAGACGTCGAGCGTGGAATCCCACAGCACCGATTCAGGCGTCTGGAATCCGCCGACCGTGGCGGTCCTTGTGGGAGTCCCGCTGGATGCGGTGTTCTGATCCTTCTTCTCGCCGGGTTTGCACGCGCACATCACGGCGACGGCGACCCATAGTGCCCTCGTGTTCATCGCGTCACGTCCTCCTCGGCCAGCGTTTGGATGTGATTGAGCACCCGCGTGTGGATCGCGGTGACGATCGCGCGCGCGGGCAGTGTCCAGTAGCCTTGCGGAAACATGTCGACAACGTAGCGGGTCCGGCCCTCGAGCCGCGTCCGCCCGCCTGCCTGCGGGATCAACCGAAACTCGCCGTCCGTTGCGCGAAAATAACCATCCAGGTGGGGTGGATTCACGTCACGATATGGCGACAACTCGGTCATGGGCGGTGCCTGCGCCGTGATGTCGAACGCGAGCCACCGGTTCTCCTCCCACGCGGTGATTGGCTCGACGAAGCTCCCCGTCGTGAAATCGCAGTAGCGAACCGCACCGATGCCCCGGCCGTCGATCCGGGCGCGCGTGGGCGCGGCGAGGCCGGCCCGGAACAGCCATTCCGTAGGCGGCGGCAACTCCGGGAACGTCACGACGTGGCGCCAGACGACGTCCGGGGGGGCGGCTACTTCGATGCTCGTTACGACTTCGCGCGATGGCGGGGCTTGGCGCGGCTCCATCCCGACGAGCAGCGGCACGACAAGGGCCATGGCGGCACCGTTGGGCGCGCCAGCCGCGCGTCGCGCCATTGCGCGACCCAGCACAGCCCCCGGCCATGCAATCACCAGGGCGACGGGTACCGCCATCGCTACGCAAATCACCCCTTCGAGGGCAAAAAGGATCAGCGCGCCGGCTCCGATCATCACGCTGACGGCCGCGATCCCGATCGACTCACCGGCGCGGCGGTCGGCGTGATAGTTGTAGATGTACGAGCTGATGTAGCCGATCGTGAATGGCACGCCGAGGAACAGCCCGGTGGAGTAACTGCGGCGGAAGTAAACACCGATGGCGACTGTAAGCAGCGTAATTCCTACGGATGCCGCTACGCCGAGCATTGCGCTCCGCATGCGCTGCTGAGCGGCGTGCGCGCGCTCGGCAACCAGTGGGATGTTGTGCTGGTGGGACACCGGCACGCACAGCGCCAGCATCAGCAGGATGTTCACGACCGGGACAAAGAAGAGCAACGCCAGCCCGGGTGACGCGCCGGCGTCGACCGCGCGCCGCATCGTCATGCTCACGCCGATCCAAAGAAAGGGCAGCGCGATCGCCACCAGCGCGGTCAGCAACCACGGTGGGCCGCTCTGGAGCAATTGCTGCCGCGTGCTCAAGAGCGGGCTCAGATAATTGAACGGCGTCCAAGCCACGCCCGCAAAGCGCCAGATGAGCAGCGCATCGATGGCGTACTTGAACGCCGTGAGTGCAACACCGTGCCTGAAGTAGGTTCCGCGATCGACGGGCTCGTGGAAACCAAACCACAGGTGCAGCCAACGCGCGAGCATCACGCCTTCGCTTCTTCCAGCTCCTTCTTTCGCGCTTCCGTTACCTTCGCCGCGATATCCGGCGGCGTGTCCTGATAGACGTGAAACTTCATCTTATACGTGCCCCGCCCATGGGTGACCGAATGCAGGGTGGTGGCGTAGCGATCGAGCTCGGCTTCGGGCACCAGCGCTTTCACCTTCGTCAGCCGGCCGTCTTTCTCGGTGCCCATGATCTGGCCGCGCCGCGAGGAGATGTCGCCCATCACGGCGCCCTGGTATTCGTCGGGCGTCCAAACTTCGATCTCCATGATCGGTTCGAGCAACACGGGCCTGCAGCCGGGACTCACGTTCCGGAACGCCAGGATGCCCGCCATCTTGAACGACATTTCATTCGAGTCGACATCGTGATAGGAGCCGTCGTAGAGCTCCACCTTGAAGTCCACGACGGGATAGCCGGCAACCGGCCCTTTGTGCGCCGCCTCGACGACTCCCCGCTCGACGGCCGGGATGTACTGGCGCGGAATCACGCCGCCCACGATCTCGTCGACGAACTGCACCCCCGAGCCGCGCGGCAGGGGCGCGATGCGGATCCAGCAGTCGCCATACTGGCCGCGGCCGCCGGTCTGCTTCTTGTGCTTGCCCTGCCCTTCGTTCTTGCCGCGGAATGTTTCGCGATAGGCGACCTTTGGCTTCGCGGTCTGCGCGTGTACGCCGAACTTGCGGGCCAGCCGGCCGACGACGATCTCGAGGTGGCGCTCGCCCAAACCGCGAATGAGGGTCTGCGCCAGCTCGCCGTTGTACTCGTGGTGGAACGTGGGGTCCTCTTCGTGCAGCTTGTGCAGCCCTGTCGAGAGCTTGTCTTCCTCTCCGCGCTGCTTCACTTCCACCGCGACGGTGATGACTGGCTCGGGGAACGGAATCTTCGGCAGGACGAGACCCTTGTCCCGGGCTGACAGCGTGTCGTTGGTGTGCGTGTCGCGCAGCTTGGCGACGACGCCGATGTCGCCGGCGTGCAGCTGCGCGATCTCGACGCGTTCCTTGCCGACGGCCACGCACAGATGGTTGAGCTTCTCCGAGGCCTCGCGCGGGGCGTTCCAGACTTCCTGCCCGTTTTTCACCGTGCCCGAGAAGATGCGGAACAGCGTGACGTCACCAACGTGCGGCTCGGAGACGGTCTTGAACACCTGCGCCGCCAATGGCCCCGCATCGTCCGCGTTCAGCGTGATCCGCTCGGCGCTGCCCCACTTTTGCGCATCGACCGGCGGCCGCTCCTGCGGCGCGGGGCACAGCTCCACGAGCTTGTTCAGCAGCGCGCGCGTGCCGTAGGTCAGCTCGGCCGCGCCACAGAAGAGCGGGAACAGCTCGCCCTTCGCCACGCCGGTCTTCATCGCGGCGATCGCTTCGTCGCGGCCGATCTCTTCGCCGCCGAGGTACCGCTCGAGCAGCGTGTCGTCGGTGGCCGCGATGCTCTCGATCAGCTCCTGGGAATACTTCTCGAACCGGTCCTGGTACTCGTCTGGGACGTCCACCTCTTCGTACTCGCCCGCCTTGGTGCCCTTCTTGTACAGATGTGCCTTCTTCGAGAAGAGGTTGATGATCCCGTGGAACTCGAGTCCCTCGCCGACGGGAATCTCCACCGGGATCACTTTGGACGTCAGCCGCTCTTTGATCTGGTTGAAGACGCGTTCGAAGTTGGCGTGCTCCTTGTCCATCAGCGACACGAAGAACACTCGGGGAAGCGAGCGTTGCTCGCAGTAGTCCCACACTTTCTCCGTCCCGACCTCGACACCGGCCGTCGCGGAAAGCACGACCACCGCCGAGTCGGCCGCGTACACGCCCGCGAGCGCGTCGCCGGTGAAGTCGAGATACCCGGGAGTGTCGATCAGATTGATCTTCGTGTCCATCCACTCGGCGACAGCCAGCGCGAGGTTGATGGAGTATTTGCGTTCGATTTCGTCTGCGGTGTAATCGGTAAGGGCGGTTCCGTCCTTCACAAGACCATGTCGTTTACTCGTTCCGGCCACGAACGCCAGCGCATCGACCAGGGAGGTCTTGCCGCTCGCGCCGTGGCCAACGACGGCCACATTCCGGATCTCCGGCGTCTTGTACACGCGCATCTGTTCACCTCCTGCAGGGGGGACAGAAATATGAGGTGCGGGGGAATGAGATGGCTAGATGATCAGGAGACGCTCACAGGGCGAGAACGCAGCGGAAGCTGCCGCAGCGGCGTAGCATAGAAGCGTCCTCCTTCCCGAGGCGCCACATGGCTGATTGGCATCGATTGGGTTCCAAAGATGAGGTCCTCGCGCGCGCACCGTTCTCGATGAAGATCGAGCGTCATCGCATCGCGGTATTCGTCCACGATGGCCGGCTAACGGCAATCTCCGATATCTGCAATCACAAAGGAGGACCGCTCTCCGAAGGGCGTGTGCGTGGCGAGTTCGTGACCTGCCCCTGGCATGGCTGGGAGTACAGCGTGCTTACTGGAAAGGGGCCGGAGGGATACGACGAAGAACAGGTGCCCGTCTACGCCCTGGAAGAACGCACCGACGGTGTTTTCGTGCAGACGCCTCCGATCGCGCCGCGCAAGCTCCTGAAGCACAAGCCGAGTCACCTGCTGAGCGACCACCCCAAGGAGCCCGGTGCCCGCTGCCGCGTGCTCGGCATCTCGACGACGGCGATGGATGACGGGAACCCGCGCTTCTCGACGTCGGACGCGCTGCTCGATCACGCGATGACCCGCGCCGGCGAGCTCCAGACCGACACGCAGCTCATCAAGCTGCGTGCCCTCAATTTCAGGCATTGCGAGGGCAACTACTCGAAGGCGTCTCACGCGTGCACGTGGCCGTGCGCGATCACGGAACGCGATCCTCAGGATCAGTTGACCGTCGTCTACGAAGGATTGGTCCATTGGGCCGACGTGGTATTGGTCGCCACGCCGATCCGCTGGGGAAACGCGTCGTCACTCTATTACAAACTGATCGAACGGCTGAACTGCGTGCAGAACCAGATCACGATCCACAATAAGGTGTTGATTCGAAACAAAACAGCAGCGTTCATCATCACCGGCGGACAGGACAATATCCAGGCCGTCGCCGGAAGTATGATGACGTTTTGGTCGGAGCTCGGCTTCGTCTTCCCGCCGTTCCCGTTCATCGCGCACTCGCGCGGTTGGGATGCGGAGGACATGCAAAACAACGTGCGACAGGTGAAGGCGAGTGAAGCGCTGCGCGAGGCATCGCGCGAGCTGGTGGAACGCGCCGTCGATTTCTGGACCGTCCTCGACAGGAACCGGGAGACACTCGAGAAGCCTATGGAGCGCGCGGGGCGGAAGGCCAATGCCCTCGATGCGCCGACGGAGGTCACCGTCTAGGCATGGCTAGAGGATGAGGAGACGCGCAAAGGCCGAGAGGCATAGCCCCTCGGCCTCTCGGCGTCTACCTCAGCGTCAAATACCTACGCTATTCATCTCAGAATCAGCCACCTCATCGTGATTCGCGTGGCGATCCCGGACATGCTCGACCAGCCTGTGTAGGATCTGCAGACCACGCAGATTCAGCGCCAAGGCGGTCACCTTGTCGCCCGACGACAGCGCCGCCTCGGCCTGCACTCGCAGCTCCTTCACGTGCGCCAGGATCGCTCGGATGCGAGGCGCGTCGCGGTCACCGAGGAAGTTCTCGATGCGCTCGATCGCCTGATCGACCGCGAGCCCCGTGCGCTCAGCGGCATTGGGGAAGACCTCGACCACGGCGCACAGCACCTTGAGGAAGGACTCGCGAAGCAGCTGTCGCGCCAATTCGCGGTCCCCAGCCTCGAAAGCCGCTCTCGCCTGTTGGCGCAGGGTGCGAGCCTCTTCGAGACAGGCGCGTGCCTCGGGGTCGTCGGTATTGCGAAGAGCTTCGAAGAGGCGGCTGAGCCAACCGTCATAATGCGTTCCGCCGTCCCGCGTTGCAGCCACGTCGGCAACGATGACCTGCGCTTCCTGCGCGAGGAGTAATTCGTTCGGCGCAACGCTGGTGGGTTCTTGCTGGCACGCCGCCACGGTGAGCATGACGGCGACGGCGATCGTCATTCGCTTGTGCATCTGCTGCTCCGGTGAAATGTCTGGCTCTATGACGTTAAAGCTACGATACAGTTAAGACCCCGAAGGAGGGGGGGGAGGTAACGGGACCGATGGCACAGGCGGGGGGGGACCAGGCCGTGGCGTCGGTGCGTGCACCACCGGGGTCAGTCGTCGACCAGCCAAGCCCGCGAGCGTCATCACCACGCCCGCAAGCACAAAGGACGTGACTGGGCTCACATCGTATACCTGACCGATGACCGGCGGCCCCACCGTGCGGCCGAGCGCTGCGATTGCCTGAGCAGCTCCGAGCACCGTGCCCTGTTCCGTGACATCGGCGTACACGGAAACCAGCCCCGTCGCTGCTGGAGCGAACACACTGTTCGAGACGGCCAGCACGAACGTCCACGCATACAGCGACCAGGAGCTGTGCAGGAACGGAATCACCGCGATGGAGAGCGCCATGCCGAACGTGCCGACAATGACAAGGGCGCGCTCGCCGGTCCGTCGCATGATGCGCCCAAAGAAGTACCCCTGCACCGACGCCGCGGTGACGCCGATGAGCGTGAACAGCACCGCGAGCTCCCGTTTTCCCCAGCCGAGCGCGACGTGCGCCTGCAGCGGCAGGATCGCGGTGTACCCCGCGAACGCCAACGGCACCAGCGCCCAAACGGTCAAGAGCGGCCGCAACCGGCGTCGCGCCAGCGCCTCGCCGATGTGGCCCAGATCGAGCAGCCGACGCTTCACCCGGTGCTCGGGCGCGAGTGATTCAGGAAGGATGAAATAGGCTGAGACGAAGTTCGCCAGCGACAGGCCGACGGCGATCAGCCCCGGCCACACGTGCCCCAGATAATGATCGGAGAACCCGGCGATAGCGGGGCCGAGACTGAATCCCAAGCCAAACGCCGCACCCACCAACCCCATCGCTCGCGATCGCTCCGCCGGTGACGAAATGTCGGCCATGTATGCCTGCGCGGCCGAGATATTGCCGCCGGCGAAGCCGGAGACGACGCGGGAGAGAAACAGCACCCAATACGAGCCGGCGAAGGCGAAGAGCGTATAGCCGGCGGCGTTGATGAGCATCGTCGTAAGCAAGACTGGCCGGCGCCCCACTCGATCGGACAGCTTGCCGAGTAGCGCCGTGGCAGCGAACTGCATCAACGAGTAGACCCCGAGCACGGCCCCGTACGCGAGGCCACCTCCGCCGAACTGCTGCGCATAAAACGGCAAGATCGGCATCACGATGCCGAAGCCAATCAGATCGATCAAAACCGTGAAGAAGATGACGCCGATGCGGGCGCGGGATGCGGGCATGAGCCGGTGAATATAGCAGGAGTGTCTTGTGGGCCCGCGCCACGCGTGAGTGACAATTCTGTCGCTGTCACTCCACATCCCGGACGATCTGGCCCGGCCGATCAAGCGCGAATAGCCACGCGGGCCGGTATGGAACCTGCCCGGTAGGTAGTGGTTGCGTCGCCGGGGTTTCCCTCTAGTGGCTGATGCCGTTCTCCCGGAATCGATGTACGTCGCCCGCGTCGCGAGAGCGATGCGGGGCCTTCTCGTTTCCCTGCTGTTCCTCTTGGCCACCTGCAAAGCCGACAAGGCCAGCGGGCCCATAGCAACTCAGCTCTTATTTCGCGCGCAACCGCAGCACACGATGGCGGGATCGTCGCTTGCGCCGGTTCGCGTCGTCGTTCGTGATGATAAAGGAAAAGACGTCACCGATTTCAGCGACCTCATTACTCTGTCGATCGGAGCGAACCCGGGCAGTGGCGTGCTCGGGGGCACGACGACGATGCGGGCCATCGCCGGCGTCGCCACGTTCTCCGACCTCACCATCGACAAGTCCGGGAGCGGTTACCGACTGATGGCGACTGCCGGCAGCCTCGTGCCGGCCACGAGCTCACGATTCGATATCACGCCTGGACCAGCCACGCACCTCATCATTACCGTCGAGCCAACCACCTCGACCGCCGGCTCGAACATTACGCCGGCGGTACGCGTCGCGGCGCGGGATGCTCTTGACAACACCGCGGACGGCTTCACCGGCGACATCACGATCACGTTGACGCCGGCCACTGGATCCCCGGGCGCCACCCTCTCCGGCACGACGACCGTGGCGGCGACGTCCGGCGTCGCGGTCTTCTCTGCACTCAGCATCGACAAAGCGGCGATTGGTTATCGACTGTCGGTTGCGGCCACGAATGTCAATGTCATGGGAACGACGAGCGACGCGTTCGACATCACTCCAGGATCGGCGAGCCTGCTCGTCCTGACGCAACAGCCGACGACAATTACCGCCGGAAATCCGATAAGTCCGGCGCTCGTCGTCGTCGTGCGCGACGCCTGGGGGAATAACGTTCCAGACTTCGTGGGGAACGTGACGTTCGACCTTACGGCCGGCACGGGCACCCCCGGAGCGAGCCTCCTCGGCACCCGCATCGTGGCGGCGGTGGGCGGGATCGCCACGTTCACCACACTCAGCGTCAACCGCACCGGGACCGCGTACACACTCTCCGCCCGTGCCAGCGGGCTCGCAACTGCGATAAGCGCTCCCTTCGATGTGACGCCGGGAGCCGTCAGCAAGCTCGAGTTCATATCGCCGCCCACCAACACCACGGCGGGAGAGCCGATCCCATCCGTGCAGGTCGCGGCGCACGACTCGCTCGGCAACACGGTGCCGTCCTTCGCCGCTGCCGTAACGATCGCGATCGGAGCGAACCCCGGCGTCGGCACCCTCTCCGGCGTGACTACGGTTGCTGCCGCCGGTGGCGTCGCGACCTTCTCCACGCTGAGCATCGAGAAGAGCGGCACCGGCTACAAGCTTGTCGCCAGCTCGGGAAGTCTGAATCGAACGAGCGGCGCGTTCAACATCACAGCCGCCGGGGCGACGCAGCTCGCCTTCGCGACGCAGCCCGCTACCACCCGCGCGGGAACCGCGATTTCCCCCGCGGTGCGGGTCGCCGTGCTGGACCCGTTCGGCAACATGGCCATGACCTTTGCCGGAGCTGTGACGGTTACACTCGAGGCCAATCCAGGCTCCGGCGTGCTCTCGGGCACCACCACCGTGGTCGCTGCGAGCGGGACCACCACGTTCTCGACACTCAGTATCGACAAGATCGGGAGCGGCTACATGCTGCGCGCCGCGGCGAGCGGGCTCACGCCAGCCACGAGCTCGGCGTTCGACATCACCCCAGCCACGGCTACACAACTCGCCTTCACCGTGCAGCCCGGCACCACCACCGCCGGCGCGACGATCGCTCCCGCCATTCAGGTAACGGCACGCGATGTCTTCGGCAATACCGCGACCGCGTTCGTCGGCAACGTGACGGTGCAGATCACCGCCGGCAGCGGTACCGCTGGGGCGACCCTCGCGGGTACGCGCGTCGTTGGAGCCGTGGGGGGAATCGCGAACTTCTCCACGCTGAGTATCGGTAAGAGCGGCAGCGACTACACGCTGACCGCCACAGCTTCCGGTCTCGTCGGAACAGTCAGCGCGGCCTTCAGCATCATTCCCGGAGCCCCGACGCAGCTCGCTTTCACCGTACCGCCCGGTAATGCAATCGCTGGGGCCAGTCTCGCGCCGGCAGTACAGGTGGGCGCACGCGACGCGTTCGGCAACCTGGTCACGAGCTTCACGGGCGAGGTGACAGTCGCGATCACCCCCGGGGCCGGCTCTCCCGGAGCCACACTCGACGGCACGACGACCGGGACCGCCGCCGCTGGTGTAGCGGTCTTCTCCACACTCAGCATCGACAAGAGCGCCACGGGTTACACGCTGACGGCCACCACCCCGGGTCTCACCGCCGCGGTGAGCTCAGCCTTTACCATCATTGCCGGCCCAGCCAGCCAGCTCAGCTTCACGGCGCAACCGACCAACACGCCCGCGGGAGCGTCGATCAGCCCCGCGGTGCGGGTCACCGCTCAGGACGTTTTCGGCAACACGGCCGCGACGTTCACCGGTATCGTGACGATAGCTCTCGACGCAAACCCCGCCGGTGGCGCGTTGTCCGGCACCGCGTCGGTCGCGGCCACGAACGGGGTAGCGGTCTTCTCCACACTCCGCATCGACAAGACGGGCAGCGGCTATACGCTCGCGGCGGCCGCTGCCGGCGTCAGCGGGACCACAAGCGCCGCGTTTGATATCACTCCTGGGTCGGCAACCATGCTGATCTTCACGGTGCAGCCGACAGCGGTAATCGCGGACGACCCAATTGCTCCGGCGGTCGTCGTGACGGCCCGCGATGCGCTGGGCAACACGGCGACCGGCTTCACGGGGAACGTGACCGTCGAGCTGGCTGCCGGCACCGGCACCCCCGGAGCCACTCTTTTCGGCACCCGGACCGTGGCGGCGGTCGGTGGGATCGCGACCTTCGCAACGCTCAGCGTCAATCGCAGTGGGACCGGATACGCTCTGTCGGCGCGCGCCTCCGGGCTCATCGGGGCCACCAGCCTTCCCTTCGACGTCGTCGCTGGAGCCGTGACGCAGCTCGCGTTCACCACGCAACCCATCACGACGACAGCCGGCGTGACGCTCCCGGCGGTGCAAGTGACCGCACAAGATTCATTGGGCAACACCGTCCTAGGCTTCACCGACGCCGTGACGGTGACGATCGGGACCAATCCCGGCGGCGGCACACTCGCGGGCACGACCACAGTGACCGCGGTCGGGGGCGTGGCCACCTTCTCGACGCTGAGCATCGACAAGAGCGGTGTGGGGTACCGGCTCGCCGCCACGTCGGGCACTCTGACGCGGACGAGCGGCGCGTTCAGCATCACGCCCGGCCCGGCAACGCAGCTCAGCTTCACCGTGCAGCCCGGGACCACCACGGCGGGCGGCGCCA
>JBIOXD010000023.1:0-4324 GCA_044869265.1 Gemmatimonadales bacterium | reverse complement strand
CGCATCCGGAGGACCGCATATGTCATGGCCGCAGGACGTCCGTTACGCCGCGCGATCGCTGCGCAAGAGCCCGGGATTCACCTTCGCGGCGGCGACCACGCTGGCGCTCGGCGTCGGCGCCAACACCGCGATCTTCAGCGTCGTCAATGCGGTGATGCTGCGGCCGTTGCCCTTCTCGAATCCTGGCCAGCTCGTGAGGATCTGGGAGAGCAACGTCGAGCGCGGCTGGTCGACGTTCGGGGTTTCTAATCCCAACTTCCTCGACTGGCGGGCGCACGCGAAGAGCTTCCAGGCGATGGCCGCCGAGGCCAACATCGGGCTCACCTGGACGTCGGGCGGAGACGCGGAGGTGCTCCAGGGGAGGCGCGTCACCGCCACGTTCCTGCCCACGCTCCAGATGGCGCCGATTCTCGGACGCAACTTCCTCGAGGAGGAAGATCGCCCCGGCGGTAACACGCGCGTGGCGATCGTCGGTCATGGCCTCTGGCAGCGCGCGTTCGGCGGCGATCCGGCCGCGGTCGGCAAGACGATGACGCTGAACGCGCAGCCCTTCACCATCATCGGCGTGTTGCCCGCGTCGTTCCGCTGGGGCGACAACACCGACCTG
This sequence comes from Gemmatimonadales bacterium, assembly GCA_044869265.1. Classification (GTDB taxonomy): domain Bacteria; phylum Gemmatimonadota; class Gemmatimonadetes; order Gemmatimonadales; family GWC2-71-9; genus 20CM-2-65-7. The sequence goes on along the minus strand of JBIOXD010000023.1, from coordinate 3,717 downwards.
CTGGTACCGCTCGCACCGGATCCGGCGCGCAACCGCGCGGATCGCCGGCTGGCGGTGATCGGCCGGCTGGCCGAGGGCGTGTCGCTGCAGCAGGCCACCAGCGAGTTCGAAGCCATGGCGGCGCGCATGGGCGTCCAGTATCCCGAATCGAACAAAGGCTGGGGCGTGCGGCCCCTCAGCTTCTATGACTGGCTCGTGCCGGAATCGACGCGGCGCTCGCTGCTCGTCCTGCTCGGCGCCGTCGCCCTCGTGCTCCTGATCGCCTGCGGCAACGTGGTGAACCTGCTGCTGGCGCGCGGAACGGGACGGCAGCGCGAGCTGTCGATTCGCGCGGCGATGGGCGCGACGCGCGCCCGCCTCGCCCGTCAGTTGCTGTTCGAGTCGTGCCTGATCGCGGTGCTCGCGGCGGGGATCGGCGTCGCGCTTTCATTCGTTGCGGTGCGCCTGCTGGTCGCGCTCGGGCCAGATTCAGTACCGCGCATCGAGGAGCTGTCGATCGACGGAACAGTGCTGGCTTTCGCGCTCGGGGTGGCGCTGACGACGATGATCGCGTTCGGGCTGGCGCCCGCGATCCAGGCGGCCCGCCAGGATCCGCAGGACGCCTTGCGTGGCGACTCGCGCGGCTCCACCTCAGGCACTGGAAGCCGGCGGGTGCGCGCGGCGCTCACGATCGCCGAGGTGGCGCTCTCGGTCGCCCTGTTGATCGGCGCCGGGCTGCTGATTCGGAGCTTCGCGCGGTTGCAGCAGGTGAGTCCCGGCTTCCAGACATCGGGCCTGATGACCGCCCGCATCGGCCTGCCGAACATGGCGTACCCCAGCGGACCGCGCAAGCGCGACTTTTTCGAGCGCCTTCTTGCCGACCTGCGCGGCCGGCCCGGCATCGACGCTGCGGCGATCGCCAGCGGGCCGCCGCTGTCGGGCGACTTCACCGGGGGCGACGTCAAGCTGCCGACGCAATCGAACGAAGAGGCCGGCTCGTCGGCGTGGCGGCTCGTCGGACCCGGGTACTTCGCCGCCATGGGCATTCCACTGCGGGGACGCGAGTTCACCTCTCGAGACGTGACCGACGCTCCGCCCGTGGCCGTCATCAGCGCGACCCTGGCGGAGCGGTACTTCCCGAACCAAGATCCGATCGGCCGCACCCTGATCATGGGGAGCTTCGGCGAAACGCCGCACACCATCGTTGGCGTGGCCGGCGATGTGAAGACGTTCGGGCTCGAGGCCGAGGCGGGGTTCGTGTTCTATGTTGCGGCCACGCAGTACCCGGCGTGGAACCCGATGATGCTGGTGTGGCGATCGAGAGCTCCGTCCGTGGACACCGTGCGCGCATCGCTCCGGTCGATCGATCCGAACGTGCCGCTGTCGGCGGTGGAGTCGATGGACACGCTGTTCGAGCGGTCCATGGGTCCACGCCGATTCAACCTCTACCTGCTGACCGCCTTTGCGGGCGTGGCGCTGACGCTGGCGGCCATCGGCCTGTTCGGCGTGATGGCGTATCTCGTCTCGCAGCGCACCCGTGAGATCGGCGTGCGGCTGGCCCTGGGCGCGACCCGCGGCGAAGTGTTCCGGCAGATCCTCGGCCGCGGCCTGACGCTCGCCGGCCTCGGCGCCGCGCTCGGCGTCGGCGCTGCGATGGGACTGTCGCAGGTGATGGAGACACTGCTCTTCTCGGTATCGCGCCGGGACCCGGTCACCTTCATCGCGGTGCCGGTGGCGCTCGTGATCGTCGCGGCACTTGCCTGTTATCTGCCCGCCCGGCGCGCGATGCGCGTGGATCCCGTCGTCGCGTTGCGCGTCGACTGACATCTCCGTGGCACGCTTGGTCCGTGTCACCGGGTAAACCCGCGTCCCGAGCTTCCACCGCCGGTCATCGATGCATCTTGGAAAGGAAATCAAGGTCCGCGCGGCGACCGTCGGCTCGCGCTAGCGCCCTATGGGTGATGACTAATTGCCAAGTGCTTCAGATCCAATGGCTTGCACCTGTCCCCGCAATTGTCCCCGGTGGCTCTAAAACCTGTCCCCGAAAATCGCGCAGCCAACTCCTCTGAATCGTGAGGCTTGCGAAAGCTAGCGGGGACAGGTGGCCGCGAGGCTGAAGGCGGCGGTTTGCTAAGACGCTCCCTTCGGTCCTCGGCAACTTCGTTTTTCGGCGCAACTCCTTGAAATCGCAAAAACCTTACAGGTGTCGGCGTGTTGGCTGGCGTTGGCTGGAATTGGCTGCCGTTGGCTGGCGGCAGGGACAGGTTCGGGGACAGGGTGCCGCCGAAAGAACCGTTACCTTCGGGATGCGACATGCACGGCAGCGACGCTTTGATCCGCGGCCGCCTTCTGTGGGAGCATGATATTTGATGCGAATCTGATGAGGCCACGCATGATCGATCTTGCGAACGACATACGCTCGCTCAGTGATTTCAAGCGAAACACTGCGGATCTCCTTGACCGTCTCAGGAAGACCGGCCATCCGCTGGTGTTGACCATCAACGGCAGAGCCGAGCTCGTGGTGCAGGACGCCGAGGCGTACCAGGCCTTGCTCGACCGCGTGGAGACCATCGAGGGTATCCAACGGGGACTAAGCGATGTCGAAGCCGGGCGCGTCAGGCCCGCGCGGCGAGTTTTTGATCGGCTCCGCCGCAAGCATGCGATTCCGCGTTGAGATCGCGAGGGCTGCTGAGGCTGACCTCGAACAGCTCTTTCTCTGGGTCGTCGAACGAGCGCCCCACCAAGGTGCGGCTTGGTTCAATGAGCTCGAGCGGGCCATTCTCGCTCTGGACCAGCATCCGGAGCGATGTCCGATCGCACCGGAGAGCATCAACCCTGCACAACCCGTTCGCGTCCTCCTCTATGGACGAAAGCCGCACGTGTATCGCGTGTTCTTCGTGGTCGATCAGGCCGCGAGGGCCGTGCGCGTGCTGCATGTCAGGCATGGCGCACGTCAACGAGCGACGCCGGGAGACTTGAGTGCAGACTGATTGGACGCGCGCACGCCTCACTTAAGGGCTGACGATTTCTCGGATGCGGGCCGCCCTCTTCGATCCAATGCCGCGGACGATGGCGAGTTCAGCGGCGCCTGCCGTCATCACGCGTTCGACCGAACCCAACTGCGCCAAGAGCCGTTGCGCCAGCGCAGGTCCGACTCCCGGCAATCCTTGCAGAACAAACAGCCGCCGAGTCGCGAGTCGCTTCGGCTTCCGGTCATAGCGGGCCAGCACCGTTTCACCAGTTTCGCGTCCCTGCTCCGCGAGAAATCGGAGCACTCGACACGACGCCTCGGCATCGGCCGAGTGGAAGACCGGCAGCCGCCACATCGCGGCGATGGAGACGAGCGCTCCCTCTGTGGAATGCGGATGAACCTGTGGATCGGTTGAGGACGCCCGGCCTTCAATCACCATCAGCGAACGGAAACGGCTGCGTGCCAGTCTAGCCACTTGTGGAAACAGGCGGCCATCGACGAGCGAAGCGAGCAGATCCGCATGGGTCTTTCGCTCGACGAGGATCCTGTCGTTGAGCAGGTAGTCACCTGCCTGCAAGCGAGTCATCTGAACTGCGAATACTCCCGACTCGCGGGCCAGCCGAAGTAAGGACGCGCTGTGTTCGGAGTGATCGACCATCAGATGATGCATGTTCCGACGACGATGGCATCGTCTTGCCGCGGCGATCAAGTCGCTCACGGTCGTTGCAGTCGAGGCCGATCGGGCCGGCGTGCTCGATGCGGGTCGG
>JBIOXD010000022.1:0-6952 GCA_044869265.1 Gemmatimonadales bacterium | reverse complement strand
TCGCCCGCGCCGTGGTTAAGCGGGTCCGGGCCTAGTCACCCGTGCGCCAAGTGCGGCGAGTACACGGCCGGGATCGCGATCGGCGGCCTGTGCGCCAACTGCACGCGCCTGCTGCAGCGGAGGGCCATGCGGGTGGCGCGGCTGGTGGCCATCGGCACGACTCTGCCCCTTGCGGTGTATGTCGCGTTGACCGTGCCCGTGGATCGCACAGCGCGGATCGTGGTGGCGGGCGGTGTGCTCTTGTGGTACGTCTGCACGTTTCTTATTGCTAGGCGCGTCGCTTTGGAGTGGATGAAATGAAGCTATTGGCTATCGGCTATTGGCTATTGGGGGGCGTGATACTGGTGGGGGCTCCTCTAACGGCGCAGACGTCACTTTCCATCTATAGAGACGGGCGAGTCGTGGTACGGCGCACGTTGCCACAAGCGCTGCAACAGGGCCGCAATGGGCAGACGTTAAGGCTCGAGTCGCTCGATCCAGCCACGCTGTTCTCGACGGACACGGCGGTGTCCATCACGTCCGCTACAGTTCGCTACCCAAGCACGTCGACCGATGCGTTAGCGCGCGCGGTTGGTCAGACCCTATCGTTCATTCGCGGCAAAGGCGACACGGTGCGGGCTACAGTAGTCCGCGCGGATCCACCGCAGTACAAGTTGCCGGATGGTCGCATGCTGCTCAGCCCGCCTGGCGAGCCATTGTTCCCCGCTGAGCTCGTCCGAACGACACCGGAGGCGCAGCTCGTGCTCGACGCAGCGCGCGCGCGCCAGCGCACGGAGATCGCGTACGTGGCGCAGGGCGTGACGTGGGAGGCGTTGTATCAAGTGATTGTGACAGGTGCCAGCTGTCATGTGTCAGGGGCCGCTACGGTGACCTCGCAGACCCTGCGTGCCGACAGCGCAGAAGTACAGCTTGTTGCCGGCGCGATTCGCAAGGCGCGCGCGACGAGGGTTGAACAGATGATAGAGATGGCGGCGCAGCGCGTCTATGCGCGCCCCAGTTTTGACAGCGCGCGCGGTGCGGTAGAGGAGGCAGTGGGCGAAACACACGTTTACCAACTCCCCGGTCGCCTCACGATCGAACCCGGCGTTCCGGTCGCGACTGCGCTGTTCCCGCGTAGTTCCGCGCCTGTCCAGCAGGAGCTTATCGTTCCTGGCGTGTTGCCCTGGCGTGGCTGGATCGGTCCGATGCCTGAGCCGAGTCGCCTGCCGGTCCAGGTGTGGTACACGATCAAGCGCGCATCGAGGACCGCGTTCGGAGACCGGCCGCTGCCAGCCGGCACGGTTCAGGTGTACCAAGCTGATTCGGTCGGCCGCCTGCAGCTCATTGGTGAAGCCGCAAACGGCCACACGGCACCCGGCCGCGACCTGCGCCTGCAGTCCGGCGATGCCTTCGACATCACGGCCGAGCGGGTGCAGACCGATTTCAATCAGGAGCAGCTCCCTGCGCCACGGCGGGATCTGCCGCCTCGCCAGCGCGCCACTGCTGCGTATCGCGTGACGATCGCGAACGCCAAGAGCACGGCGGTGACGGTCGACGTTCGTGAGGCGCGGTTCGGGACATGGAAGATCGTCGAGAGCAGCGTGCCGGCCGAAAAGCTGTCCTCGACCGAAGTACGGTTCCGCCTACAAGTTCCGGCAGGCGGCGAGGCGAACCTGACCTATACTGTGCAGATTGAGTCATGACGATTCAGATCGCTCACATTGGTGATATTCACTTCGGCGGCGTGGCGGACATTCAGGTCGTCGAAGCGCTGGAACGTGCGCTCCCCGATCTGCGTCCTGATGCCGTCGTGATCGCGGGCGATCTCTCGCAGCGCGCGCGCCACGGCGAATTCCAGCGCGGCCGCGCGTTCACCAATCTCGCGCGTGAGACCGCCCCCGTGCTCGTGATTCCGGGAAACCACGACGTGCAGTGGTGGCGCCGGCCGTTCATTCCCTTCGGCAAAGAGGCGGTCTACGAGAAGTACCGCAGGTATTTCGGCGCCAACCTCACGCCGACGATCACGATCCCCGGTGGCGCCGTCATCGCGTCGGTGCTCACGGCGCATGGCGTCGCCTGGGGATCGCTCACGCTGAGCCCGCGGGACCTTGCGGTGAAAGGACATTTGCCCAAGTCCGAGCTGGAGCGTGTCCGGTCGGTGTTCGCAGAGGCCGAGCCCGGGCTGGCCCGCGTGCTCGTCATGCATCACAACCTGCTGCGCGGTGAGTTATCCAATCGCATGGGACTATCCCGTTGGAAGACGGCGCAGCGGCGCGTCGTCGCGGCCGGCGCCGACGTGGTGCTGTGCAGTCACGACCATCAGGAGAGCGTCGAGCATCTCGACGGCAAGGTCGTCGTCTCGACTGCGGGCACGCTGTCAACGCGGTCGCGGGGCGAGCGCCCCGTGTCGTTCAACGTTGTCACGATCGACCCGACGGCGATCCAGGTGACGTTTTTCCGCTGGGATGCGAGTAGACTGCGGTTCCAACCGTCGGACACGGCGGCTTTTGCGCGCCGCACCTCTCAAAAAGCCACAAGGCTCGAGCCACAACCCGCGCAGTAGAGTTGCAAAGACGGCGAAGTTGCGAAGTGGCTCCAAGCTGCCAGGTTCAAGCTGGGCTGTGTAGCTTGTTGCTGCGCAACGTGAAGCCACTTTGTGCCTTCGCGTCGGCGCAACTTCTCTAGGAGCTTTCGACTAATGGCTTCGAAGTTTCAGGGCGTGGATTTCTATCAAGCCGACAGCTTGCTGAGCGAGGAAGAGCGCGCCATTCGCGACACGGTCAGGGACTGGGTCGACGAAAACCTCATCCCGGTCATCGGCGAAGCGTACGTCGCGGGCAAGTTCCCGAAGCAGCTCATTCCCGGCATGGCCGATCTTGGTCTGTTCGGCGCGAATCTCCCGGAGGAATACGGCTGCGCCGGCCTGAACAACGTCGCCTACGGGCTGATCATGCAAGAGCTCGAGCGTGGCGACTCAGGCGTGCGGTCCTTCGCGTCCGTGCAGGGCGCGCTCGTGATGTACCCGATCTACACCTTCGGCTCTGAAGAACAGAAGAAGCAATGGCTGCCGCAGATGGCGAGCGGCAAGGTCATCGGCTGCTTCGGTCTGACCGAGCCCGACTACGGGTCCAATCCCGCCGGCATGATTACGGTCGCCAAGGAGACAAAAGACGGCTGGGTGCTGAACGGCGCGAAGATGTGGATCACGAACGGGTCGACGGCACAGGCAGCCATCATTTGGGCGAAAGCTGGAAAGCTCGATGATCCCAATGCGATTCGCGGCTTCATCGTCCCGACCGACACGAAGGGGTTTTCCGCAAAGGACCAGAAGGGCAAGCTCTCACTGCGCGCGAGCGACACCAGCGAGCTCGTGCTGCAGGATGTGCACGTTCCCAAAGACGCGCTCCTTCCCAAATCGGGTGGGCTGAAGTCGCCGTTGATGTGCCTCACCGCGGCGCGCTACGGGATCGCCTGGGGCGCCGTGGGTGCGGCGATGGCGTGCTACGACGAGGCCGTGAGCTACTCGAAACAGCGCGTGATGTTCGGCAAGCCAATCGGCGGCTTCCAGCTGCAGCAGGCGCGCCTGGCGGACATGCTGACGGAAATCACCAAGGCGCAGTTGCTCTGCGTGCAACTCGGTCGCCTCAAGGATGACGGCAAGTCCACGCCGCAGCAGGTCAGTCTGGCCAAGCGCAACAACGTGGACATGGCCACCGACATCGCCCGCGAGACGCGACGCCTCCTTGGCGCCAACGGCATCCTGGCGGAGTACCAGGCGATGCGGCACCTCGCAAACCTCGAATCGGTGTATACCTACGAGGGCACCCACGACGTCCACACTCTGATCCTGGGTCAGGAGATCACGGGCATGTCGGCCTTCAACTAGAAACCACGTTGCCGGCCAACACGTTATGACAGCCATGAATCTGGCGCTGCTCCTCGTCCTTGCGCAGACTCCCACGCTCGTCGACATACGCGACCTCTCCCCGAGGGAGCACCGGGTCGCCGGTTTCGTGCTCGATGCCCCTCAGGAGCTGCGAATCACCGCGGTCGGCGCCGAGCCATGGCCCGATCGGCTGCGCGAGCGCGGCGATGACGAGTGGCAGGACGATGAACAGACGACCTGGCCCGCGGCGGCATGGATTCTCAACGCGAAGACGCGCACAGTAGTGTGGGATCTGCGCGCCGCCGAGACACGCCGGGAATCGAACGGCTTGCGCCGATTCTCCGGCACGGTGGCACTGCCGGCCGGGGTCTACGAAGTGCATTACGCGTCCTACGCTGAAGCGTCGGTCAACTTCGTCGGCGCCGAGAATTACAACTTGGGCGACATCGTGCGCATGACACGCCGGGCCAAGACCGGCGGGCCGTACGTGGAGAATGGCGCGTATAAAGAGTTCGCGATGACGATCGCCGGGCCTGGCCGGCAGATATCCGACGACCGGCTGGAAGAGGCACGCGCCGCGTTCAACGCGACCGCCATTGCCGTTGTGCGGGCCGACCCCAATGGCACGGAGCGACTCGGCTTTGAGGTGACTCGGCCCACCAATGTCGAGGTCTACGCGGTGGGCGAATTGGGGCGCGACGACCGCGGATCCTTCGATTACGGCTGGATCGTGAACGCGACCACCCGCAAGCGCATCTGGACCATGACGTACGACAACACCGAGCCCGCCGGCGGTGCGTCCAAGAATCGCGTTGCGCACGAGATGCTGCGTCTGCAGCCGGGGCGTTACGTCGCCTACTTCGCGAGCGACGAGACGCACGGGCCGGAAGACTGGAACCAAGTACCGCCCACCGATCCCGCGTCATGGGGTCTGACACTCAAGGTCGCTGATCCCGCGGCTCGCGCGACGGTCAAGAAGTACGACTATCAGCCCGTACCGGAGGGTCAGACGATCGTATCGCTGATCGGCATCGGGGATCACCAGCTGCGCTCGGAGGGATTCACGCTCAAGCGCCCGATGGACGTCCGCATCTATGCGATCGGCGAAATGAGCGGTGACCAAATGGTCGACTACGGGTGGATTGTGGATGCGACGAGCCGCAAACGCGTGTGGACCATGACCGCCGACAATTCGGAGCCCGCGGGGGGAGCCGACAAGAATCGAGTGTTCGATGCGGTGGTGCGCCTGACCCCCGGCAACTACCTGGTCAATTACCGCACCGATGACTCCCACTCGTACAAAGACTGGAATGCCGCTCCGCCGCCCGAGCAGCGCTACTGGGGTGTGAGTCTGTTTCCGGCAAGCGGGCGGTTGAATCGCAACGATGTCGCCAAGTACGAGCGGTCGCGCCCCAGCGGCGACGTCATCGCCAAGCTCGCTCCGCTGGGTGACGACGAGAACGCGCGCGCGTCATTCGAGCTTCCGGCCACGACTCGTGTTCAGGTCTACGCGCTGGGAGAGGGTCGCGATGGCGAAATGTTCGATTATGGCTGGATCGAAGACGTCAACGGCCGTACGGTCTGGAAAATGAAATTCGAGGACACGGAGCCCGCAGGCGGCGCGGAGAAGAATCGAGTGTTTGAAGGCACAATCACCCTGCCCGCTGGATCCTACGTCGTGCGCTACGCTTCCGACGGCTCGCACTCGTACACGAGCTTCAACGACGATCCCCCCGACGATCCCATCGCGTGGGGCATCACTGTGTTCCGAACGAGGAACCGCTAGCTTAGCTTTTCCCCCCATGAAAATTGTGTGCTGCATCAAGCGAGTCCCCGATTCGGAGACACGCGTCAAGATCGCGGCCGAGGGTAAGAGCCTCGACGAGTCGAGTGTGAAGTTCGTCATGAATCCCTACGATGAGTTCGCCGTCGAGGAGGGGCTGCGACGGAAGGAAAAGGCCGGCGCAGGTGAGGTTGTGGTAATCAGCGTTGGCCCGGCCGCGGCGCAGGAAACGATCCGAACCGCGCTGGCGATGGGCGCCGACCGCGGCATTCTGCTGCAGGCCGACAAGATTCCCGCCGATCCATACGAAACTGCCAAGCTGATTGCGGCCGAGCTGAACCCCGGCACCTGGGACCTGATTCTTTTCGGCCGCATGGCCATCGACGACTACAACCATCAGATCGGTGTGATCGTCGCGGAGCTGCTCGGTCTCCCGTGCGTGACGGCGATATCCCATCTCGATCTCGAAGGAGCGAAGGGAGTGGCGGAGCGCGAGATTGAGGGCGGCATTGAGGTCGTCGAGTTTCCCCTGCCCGCCGTGCTCACCATCGACAAAGGCCTGAACGAGCCGCGTTATCCCGCTCTCAAGGGCATCATGGCCGCCAAGAAAAAGCCGCTCGACGTGAAGCCGGTACAGACCGGACCGGGTGGCATCGAGGTCAATGCGCTGACACCGCCGCCGGACCGGAAGGAAGGGAAGATCGTGGGTGAAGGCGTAGGAGCTGTCGGCGAGCTGGTCCGGTTGCTGCGCGAGGAAGCCAAGGTTCTATGAGCGCGGTCCTCGCGGTGCTGGAGCAGCGCGGCGACGTCCTGCGGAAAGTGTCGTACGAGGTCGTGACGGCCGCACACCGCCTGGGCGGAACGATCGAAGCCGTCGTGTGCGCGACGGGAGCGGGGGGGGCCGTGCAGGGAGCCGAACAGCTCGGCAAGTTCGGCGCCGATAAGGTCGTGACGCTGACCAATCCCTCGTTCGCAAGGTACGATCCCGAAGGATCTGCCCAGGCGCTGGCCGACCGGGTCCGGCAAGGGGGATATCAGGCGGTAGTGTTTGCGGCGAGCGCCACAGGCAAGGACCTCGCGCCACGCGTCGCGGCCAAGCTTGGCGTCGCCGTCGTCGCGGACATCACGGAGCTTGCCGCCGAGGGTGGGGGGGGCGCCATTATGGCGACTCGCCCGGTGTACGCGGGTAAGGCTCTCCAGAAAGTGAGGGTCCGCGCCCAGCCGGCGGTGCTCTCAGTGCGGCCGAGCGTCTTCACACCCGTCGAGCGTCCCAAAGCTGGTGCAGCGGAAACTATTGCCGTCGC
>JBIOXD010000021.1:0-137950 GCA_044869265.1 Gemmatimonadales bacterium | reverse complement strand
TCGGGCCCTGAAGAGTCGTCCCCAGGCCCCAGGCCCCAGGCCCCAGGCCCTCGTGAAGTAAAGTTCTCCAACCTCGACAAGATCTTCTGGCCCGAGGAGAAGTACACGAAGGGCAATCTCATCGAGTACTACCGATCGATGGCGCAGTGGCTCCTGCCGTATCTCAAGAACCGGCCCGTCGTGCTGACGCGTTACCCGGACGGCATCAACGGCAAGTCCTTCTATCAGAAAGACGCGCCCGGATTCGTTCCCGACTGGATTCAGACGATTCCTATCTGGAGCGAGGACACGCAGCGCGACACCCAGTACTTCGTATCGAACGACGTCGAGACGCTCGTCTATTTGGTGAACCTCGGCACCATTCCACTCCACATCTGGATGAGCCGCATCGACGATCTCACCAGACCCGACTGGTGTTTGATCGATCTCGATCCCAAAGAGGCGCCGTTCGAGCACGTCATCACGCTCGCCAAGACGATGCGCAAGTTGTGCGAGCAAGTCGACATGCCGGCGTTCATCAAGACAACCGGCAAGTCCGGACTGCACATCATGCTGCCGCTCGGCCGGCAGATGAACTATCAGCAGTCTCTACAGTTCGCCATCCTGTTCGCGCGGCTGGTTACCGACCGGCACCCCAACATCGCCACCACGCAGCGCACGATCAGCAAGCGGGAAGGGAAGGTCTACGTCGACGCCTTCCAGAATCGCGCCGGCCAACTGATGGTGTCGGCCTACAGCGTCCGGCCATCACCCGGCGCGCCCGTCTCGATGCCGATCGAGTGGGACGAGGTCAACGCGAAGCTTCACAACAGCAATTGGACGATCAAGAACGCGCTGAAGCGGATGGAAAAGCTGGGGGAAGATCCGGTCGTCAAAGTGCTCGAGGTGAAGCCGAAACTGATGGGGGTCTTGGAACGGCTCAACGCACTACTGGGCGAAGCCCCACCGCAATGACGTTTAGGGCGGTCGGGGTGACTCGCGCAGGGGTTCAGGGGTAATCCCAACGTCCCCCAACGAAACAGCTGCATGGAACACCTGCTGGTGACCCCGGCCAACGCGCGGGCATTGTACGTGCTCGCGCATGGTGCCGGGGCCGGCATGAAGCACCCCTTCCTCGAGCGCATGGCGCAGGTGCTGGCAAGCAACGGGATCGGCACCTACCGCTACGAGTTTCCCTACATGCAGGCGGCCAAGAACCGGCCCGATCCACCGGCGATCGCGGAGGCGGCCGTGCGCGCCGCGGTCGGCGATGCGGCGCGCGTGGCACCGGGCTTGCCCCTGATCGCGGGTGGCAAGTCGTTCGGCGGTCGCATGACGTCGCAAGCGCAGGCGAGTGCGCCCCTCCCCGGCGTGCGCGGTCTCGTGTTCCTCGGCTTTCCGTTGCATCCCCCCGGACGTCCCGCCACGGCACGCGCGGAACATCTGTCGCAGGTGCAAGTACCGATGTTGTTTCTACAAGGGACGCGGGACGAGTTTGCGCAGCTCGATCTGTTGCGCGGTGTGGTCGATAGCCTGGGGAAGCGCGCGACGCTCCACGTGATCGAAGCGGGCGATCACTCATTCAAGGTGCCGAAGAAGCGCGTGGGCAAGTCGGAAACTGATGTGATGCAGGAATTGGCCGAAACAATCTCCCAATGGCTGGAGCATGCCTAACTACTGGCTGGTAAAAACCGAACCGAGCACGTACAGCTACGACGATCTCGAGCGAGAGCAGACCACGGTATGGGATGGCGTGAAGAATCCGGTTGCGCTCAGGAATCTTCGGGCGATGCACCCGGGCGATCAGGTGCTCGTCTACCACACCGGCGATCAGAAGGCTGTCATCGGGTGGGCGACGGTCGTGTCCACACCCTACGCCGACCCCAAGACGAAGGACTCCAAGCTGTTCGTGATCGACCTGAAGGCGCACCGCCGGCTGCCCCAGCCGGTGACGCTTGCACAGATCAAGGCGGATCGAGCGTTCATCGATCTCCCCATTGTGCGGCAGGGCCGTCTATCCGTGAGTCCGGTGACGGCCCCGCAATGGAGCAGACTGCTGAAGCTGGCGGGAGCTGCCTAGCCTTTCCGCTTCCTGGTCACCTTGCCGCCGCGACTCTCGGCTCGCGCGGCCGCAATGCCGGCTGCGACGCCCGCGACGATCGCGGCCCGACCGACCGCCCCGAGCACCTTCGCGGTGCGCTTGAGCGCCGCCTTGACCTTCTTCCGCCGCGTCTCGTCTTCCACCCGCTTCTGGGTTTCCGCCAGTAACCGGTCGGCCTCGCGTGCAGCGGTCTTCGCCCATTTTCTGGCCGCCTTCGCCGCCTTGACAGCGGCACTCTTGAACCGATCGGCGCGTGACGCCATGAGCCAGCCCTCCCCGTTAGGGTCGCCTATTGACACACCGTCAGACGCCGAGAGTTTCGGCGGCTTTCCGTACGTCTTTTGCGTTGACCCACAACAACGCGCCAAAACGGCCGGTGCCTGTGCGGACGGCGGTCAGAGCGGTGACATTGATGCCGGCCGTACCAAGTCGCGACAACGTCGACGTGAGGGCGCCGACACGATCATCCCCCTCGATCAGAAACATCGCCTTCGGCTTCGAGAGCTTCAATCCGGCGTTTTTGGCCGCCGAGAGAAACGCGACCGTATCCGCCGGCACAACGTCGATCTGAGATTTGCGCGCAGTGGGGAATGCGTGGGCTGCCAGCAGGTTCACACCGGCGTCGCGCAATGCGCTGAAGATTCGCGCGCCTTCTCCCGGCTTGTCCGGTGCGGTGACGTAGTAGTAGTCGACTCTTCGAATCGTATCGGGCACGGCATCCTCCTCGTGGAGGTCTCACTGATAAGCCGCAGCGATCCTCTCAAGCCTCGCTTGAATATCGGCCTCCAGCAACCAGCGCCCGTTGACCATCACGCCCGCCCGCGTTGCGGTATTCGCGAGATCGCCCAGGGGATTACCGTTTAGCAGGACCAGGTCGGCACGCTGACCGGCTGCCACGCTCCCAAACTCCTGCTCGGCGCCGAAATAACGCGCGACCTGACGCGTGCCCGAATTGAGAATTTGTTGGGCACTAAGCCCGGCCGCCGCCATACTTCGCATCTCACGGTGAATGGAGAAGCCTGGCACGCTGTACAGCTGCGGAGAATCCGTGCCGAACGCGATCGGGCACCCCGCCGTTTGCAGCGCCTTCAGGATGCGGCGTCGCAAGGCCAGCGTGGCCAATCGCCTTGCCTCCGGCTGCGCATTCTGGCGCATCTGCGTCAACTGCTGCATCCAGTTGGCGCGCCATGCCTGCGGGACATAGCGGACCTCTGGGCGGGCCGCGAGCGATTCCAAGTCGTCCGTGCCCATGAAGGTTTCCCAAAGCGCGAGGGTCGGCACGGTCCACGCCCCCGCTGCGCAGGTGGCCGCCACAACGCGAGCGATGCTCGCATCACTTGCCGAATCGGGACCGCCGACGGTCTCGACATAGTTGTCGAGGTGCTCGACCGACCGCTGGCCGGACTCCAGGACGTGGTACACGCCCACCGCGTCGGGTACGTGGCCACCGAACCAGATGCCGAGACGCTTGGCGGTGGCCACTATCGTGTCGTACGTCTCGCGGCTGAGCCCCTCGTGGATCTTCAGATGATCGAACCCGGCGGCCTTCTGCTCCTCGACCAGGCGGCGTCCTACTTCCGGGGTAGGGGCGGAGTTACCCGACAACGCCGGACCCGGAACCCACAGCCGCGGGCCGAGCAGTTCGCCGCGCGCGACCCGCGCCTTGAGCTCGAGGTGCGGGATTTGTCCCTGCATGCCGCGCACGGTCGTCACACCGTTGGCTACATAAAGGAAGAGGACGTTCTCGGTGAGCTCGGGACCGGCCTGGGGATTGGGGAAATGCCCGTGCATTTCGGCAAAGCCGGGCATCAGGTACTTGCCGCGCCCGTCGATCGTGGCCGCGCCGGCCGGTGCACGGACTTGGGACGCCGGCCCGACCTGCGCGATGCGCGCGCCGCGCACGATCACCGTCTGATGATCGAGCGCGCCGTCGCTGGTCATCGGGATGACTCCCACGTCGACGAACGCGGTGACGGGCTCCTGCACGGGTTTGGGAAACCCCGTGGTCCGGAACGCCACCGCGACGATTGTGAACCCTGCGGTCAGCATGACACGTCGCATGGTTCGCAATCTACGCGTCAGTTACGTAGTCCGCTGCCGCGCGAGCCTAACGCGTTTTGTCAGCATCCAAGCGGCAAGAGCAAGGACGCCCATCGGGAGAACTACGCCCAGAGATTGTACGGAAAACGCCATGAGCACGACAAAGTTGCGCCATGCTCCGGCGAACGCCTCGCCCATGATGCTCTTTCCGGCGGTGCCGACGACGGGGAGTGGCTCATGGACGGTGATAGTCACCGTGCTCATCGCCGTGTGCGCGCGCAGATATCGCGTCCGTCCTTCGTACCGTTCGATTTCCTGACGCACGCGCGCGAGTGATTGCTCAACGTCGAGCACGTCCTTCAGTTTCCCCGTTCGGGTCGCCAGCAGGTCGATCAGCCGGCGCTCGAGGCGCCGCGCGTTCTCCATGCGTGCCGTGACGTCCACGAATTCCTCGCCGACATCCTGAGCTTCGACATCCACACTCTCGAGCTTGCCGATCGGCTCGAGTCCCGCCAGCCCCTCATCGAACCGTTGGGCCGGGAGCTTCACCTCCAGCGTCGCGCTCCGGACGCGATTTGCGCCTGCCTCCATACTTGAGTTCGCAACGAAACCTCCAACTCGAGCGGCCAGGCGCTTGGTGTGCTCGATGGCCACCTCGAGCGAGTCCACCTCGATCGATGCCGTCGCCGTCCGGATGAGCATGTTGGCCGTGGAGTCGAGCGCGGTGAACGGCAGCGCCGCTTCAGTCACCGTGATTCCCATGAGCTGACTGGCCATCGGATTCCCGTTGGCATCGTAGCCGATGCGCCGGCTGGCCTGTCGTTGTTCGGCCGCCCCAAGCGAGTCGGCGGAACGCTGGTATGCGACGCGGAAAGCGGCCGGCTGTTTTTCCTGGCAGGCGACCACCGACACAACCATGAGGGCGAGTACGAGCGGTTTCACGTCCTGGCTCCGGTAGGGGGATGCTTGTAGGACGTGATGTGCGTGACTCCTTGCACAGCCGACATTCGTAGATTGAACGCCATGGATGCGATCGCGGTCAAACTCGAACGTCTGAAGCGGGAAGCCCAACGCGAGTGGAAGCGCAAATGGCGCCAGAAGTTGCGGGAGGCGACGCCGTCGAACGCGGCCGAATGGCGCGCGCTCGGCTGGGTGGCTCTGAGCGCGGTCCTCAAGGTCGCCATGATCATCACCCTCCCGTTTGTCGTGCTGGTCCGCGGCGCGGTGTTCATCTACCAGCACGGCGGGACACCAGTCTGGGTCGCGTTGTTCGTCGCGGCGTTTCTGGCCGCGACTGTGGTCACGGGCTACGCGGTGTGGCTCGCCCGGAGGTTCACGACGAAAGGAGGGAAGGGCGGGCGGGGCCTCATCATCCCCGTCGCCAAGTGGGTGGCGCTGCCGCTCGTCGTGTTTTACTGCTCCTATTCCTTACTCTATGTCGCGAGCGTGAACGCCAAGTCGGCGCCTGTACGGGCGTATTACCGGGCTCTCCATCCCCTGCTGCGTCTCTCTCTGTCCACGTTGATTCTCGTCGATCGCGACATGCTGATCACCGACACCGGACGAGCGCCCGAAGACTACACGCGCATGGGACTGCCCACGAACAACCGGACGCGACACTATCGCCAGGCCGACGGTTGGGTTCATGCGGTCGATTTGCGGACGAGCGGCAGGGGAGCGATCAAGAATCGCGGAGTGCAGTTCTATTTCTGGCTGATGGGCTTCGATACTCGGCGCCACGTCGGCACCGCCGATCACTTGCACGTAGAGCTGAACTAGGGTCGTCTGCTATCGGTCATCAGTTTTCGGACGACATGTTCTGACAACTGATAACGGATAACCGATTTACCGACTACCGAAAAGCGTCTGCAGTTCCGCGAACGGGATTCCGTAGGCTTCCAACGTGCCGTAGGTCCCCTTGTCCTTCCACTCCCGCGCCATGCGACGAAGCAGTCCCAGCGTCGCCCGCATCGGCGCCGAGCCGAACGTCACGCGCCGCACGCCGAGCGTCGCCAGCTCCTTGAGAGTAGGCCCGTTGGGTGTGCCGAGGATGTTCACCGGACCCCGGATCTGCTGGACGAGCTGCTCGATCGTTCCATGGTCCCCGACGAACGGCACGAACACCGACGTCGCACCTGCATCGCGATACGCGTTCCCCCGGTGCACCGCTTCGGCGAGGCGCCGTTCGCGTGGGATCTCGGGTGCCTCGAAGGCATCGGTGCGTGCGTTGAGAACGAATGGGATGCCCGCTGCTTCGGCGGCTGCACGCGCCGCGCGCACGCGCTCGACAGACAACGTGAAGTCGATGAGATGTTTTCCCTCCATCCGGTCCTCGAGATTCATGCCGACCGCACCCGCGTCGATGGCGCGCCGCACTGTCTCGGCGACGGCCTGGGGCGCCTCACCGTAGCCGGCTTCCAGATCGGCCGTTATGGGCACCGCGATGCGACGCGTTATCCGGGCGACGGCGGCGAGCATCTCGTCGCGACTGATGCGCTCGCCGTCGGGGTAGCCCAGGCTGTACGCGATGCCCGCGCTGGTGGTGGCGAGCGCGGTGAACCCCGCCTCCACGAAAATGCTCGCGCTTCCTGCGTCCCACGCGTTGGGAAGCACGAGCATCGGCCCTTCGATGTGGAGCCGCCTGAGGGTCTCAGCCTTGGCGCGGAGTTCTGACGTGCGGGAGTCCGGCATGCGCGGGTATCTTACCCGCTCACCGAGCGGAGTCAAAGCGTGTTGCTGCTCCTTGCCGTTGTTCAAACCGCGTGCGTTTCCGAGCCAGCCACTCTTCCTGCTGTCGACGAGCGATGGAGGGCTGCGGCGTCCAAGGCGCGTGCAATCGCGTGTGAGAAGCTCGCGCCGAACATCCCGGGGTTCGCGCTTGCCGTGGCCGTCGACGGCCGCATCGTCTGGTCGGAGGCGTTCGGATTTGCGGACCTCGAGGCCAAGCGCCGGACGACGCCGGAGACGCAATTCCGGATCGGCAGTGTCTCAAAGCCGCTGACTGCGGCGGCCGTGGCGCAGTTGCATGAATCCGGCAAACTCGACATCGACGCGCCGGTGCAGCGTTACGTCCCGACGTTCCCCGACAAGGGGGCAACGATCACGACGCGACTGCTGGGCGGTCATTTGGCGGGGCTGCGGCATTACCAGGGGGACGAGTTCACTCTCAATCAGCGATTCCCGACGGTCACCGCGGGACTGGCGATCTTCCAAAATGATCCGCTCATCGCGCCGCCCGGTACCCGCTACGCCTACTCGAGCTACGGCTTCAATCTCATCAGTGCGGTGGTCGAAGGCGCGTCGGGTGAGCCCTTCCTCGCGTATATGAGCCGGCATGTCTTCAAGCCGCTGGGCATGACGCATACCGCGGCGGACAAGAACGATAGCCTCATCGCAAACCGCACGCGCTTCTACGAGCGCACCGCATCCGGTGGCTTCGTGCCGTGCGCGCCGGTTGACAACAGCTACAAATGGGCGGGGGGAGGCTTCCTCTCGACTGCCGAAGATCTGGTCAAATTTGGTTCCGCGCACCTCGCGCCCGGGCTGCTCAAGTCCACCACCCTCGAGCTGCTGTTCACCCCCCAGCGGACGAAGTCGGGAGAAGCGACGGGGTACGGGATCGGCTGGAGCATCACAACCGACACGCTGGGACATCGCTATGTGTCCCACGGTGGCGGCTCGGTCGGAGGAACGACGGCCTTCGGGGTCGACCGCGATTCGCGTGTGGTGATCGCGCTTGTCACAAATCTCAGCGAAGCGCGGCTGGCGCCGGTGCAGGAGATCCGGCTGGTGTTCGACTCCGTCGCGACTCGACGGTAGCTACCGCGCCAGGCGGTAGCCGGTTTTCCGGACCGTGAGGATGTGTCTGGGATTCGCCGGATCGTGCTCCAACTTGCGCCGCAGCTCGGCCACGTGCGTGTCGACCGTGCGGCTCATCACTTCGGCGCTGTAGCCCCACACTTCAATAAGCAGCTCCGAGCGCGTAATACACGCGCCGTCGCGTTGCACCAGCGTCAGGAGCAGATCGTACTCTTTGGGCGTGAGCGAGACCGGTGAGCCGTTCCGCAGCACCGTCCGCGACGGCGTGAGGACTTCGATTTCGCCGAACTTCTCGATCGGCGGTCCCGGTGGGCCGCCATTCTTCCGCGGCGCGTTGACGCGACGCAGCAAGGCTTCGATGCGCGCGAGCAGCTCCAGCACGCCGAACGGCTTGGTCACGTAATCGTCCGCGCCCAGTCGCAGGCCCCGGACCTTGTCGGCCTCTTCGCCGCGCGCCGTCAGAATCAGCACCGGCACCGACATCCCGTCCTCGCGCAGCGCGCGCAGTACGCGGAACCCATCCATTCCTGGTAGCATGAGGTCGAGCACCACGAGATCGGGCCGTCCAGCCCGCGCGCGCGAAAGACCTTTCGGGCCATCCTTCGCGACCTCGACTTCGTAGCCCTCGATCTCGAGGTTGTTGCGCAAGCCGTACGCGAGATCGGGATTGTCCTCGATCACGAGAATCCGCTTGGTCGCGTGGGTCACGGCGCACCGTGAGCAGTGGAGGGTGTGGTCATGCGGGCAGCTCGATGACGACGCGCGTTCCGGCTGCCGCGCCCGTCTCGTCGATCCAGGTGCGCCCATGGTGCAGCTGCGCCAGCTCACGCACGACGGCGAGACCGATGCCGCTGCCGGCGACCGCCGAGCCGCGATCGCGCTCGAGCCGCCAGAAGCGCTCCCACACGTGTTCTCGATCGGCGCTCGGGATGCCGGGTCCGCCATCGTCGACCCAGAGTCGCGCGGCGCCATTCTCGCGGGTCGCACCGATCCGGATCTCCTGCCCGGCCGGACCGTACTTCACCGCATTGTCGAGCAAGTTGAGCAGCATCTGTCGCACCGCCCCGGGATCCGCCGGGACAACCAGATCTTCCGGAACGGCGGCCGACAACCGCGCGCCGCGCGCTGCCGCCAGGGGCGCGAAGCCGTCGATCACCTCTTGTACCAACGGCGCGAGCGCGGTGGGTTCGGGGGCGATGTGGGCGGTCTGGCGCTCCGAGCGCGAGAAATGGAGGAGGTTCTCGACCAGATGCGTCAGGCGCCGCGCTTCCTGATCGATGATCGCCAGCGAGCGCAGCCGTTCGTCGTCGGACCGCACGCGGCCCAGCACGAGGGTTTCGGAGAACATGCGGATCTGCGCGAGCGGCGTCCGCAATTCGTGTGACACGCCGGAAATGAAATCGGTCCGCAACCGGGCGAGCTGCGACTCGCGCCGCAGCTGCAGCAGCGCAGTTCCGATCAACGCGGCCGTCAGCCCGAGCAGGCCCAGGATCAGCGGCAGGCGCGACTTGGGGAGGCCTCCGATGATCAGCTTGTCGGCCATCGAAGCTCGCAGCGTCGCCTGCGCAAAAAGATCGCCCATGTCCGTGCCGATCGTGTCGCGCGCGGTGAACGGGGACGTGTACTGCACGGCCGAGCGATAGATCTCAACGCCATAGCGATCGGTGATGATGATCGATCCCATGGAGTCGTACTGCACGCCGCCGGTGAGGGGCTTGGGCAGGAGCTCAAACTTTGTGGTGGTGGCCTGGACCACGAGCGGCTTGAGCACGACGGGCTTCACTTCGAAGCCGAGCGCGGTGCGCAGCAAGCCGTTGGAATCGCGCAGCACCGTGTAAGCGACGTAACGGCGATCGCCGGCGGGCTGACCAAGCACTGTCCCCATGTGCCACGACGTGTCGTAGACCGAGCGTGTGTGCACTGGCAGTGTATCGATCAGCCAGCGGCGAACAGCGGGCGGGAGCGCCTGTCCCGATGTCGTCAGTTCGCCGCTCTTCAGATCCATCCGGAACGTGAAGCGGATGTAGGGCGCAAGCGAGAACTCCCGCTCCATCGTGTCGAAATGCAGATCTTTGGGCCGCGGGGGAGCTTTGTGCGGCGCCACCTCATGAGCGTGTTTCAGAGCTTTCAAGGGGGGGACGACGGCATAGTAGATCTCGCTGGCGCTGCGCAACGCGACTCGTGCCGCGGCGAGCTTCGCGTAATCGCGCAGCACGCGATCGGCCTGCGCGCGATGATAGCGCGCTACCCCGTACGCCTGGATCCCGAGCACCGCGGCCACCAGAAAAACCAACACCAACAGCACCGCCACGACAGCGGCGCGTCTCACGCGGAAACGGGGGGACGGCAATCGATCAAGCAAACTCATCACCTAAAGAATCCCTCTTCGGCTTCCGCCCTGCAACATCGGACCTGGTTCGCTGGACCGATCTCTGACAAAGCCGGCGCGCAGACTCCCTTAGATTCGAAAGCAAGAGGGTCAACGCAGTAACGATACGTTGACCCTCAAAACTGCAGGTCGCGGTTAAGTGTCGACGGCCACTTGCCCGACCTCACCAACCCGGAGTGCAGCGCGTGGCTCCGGGTTTGGTTTTTTTTAGCCCCTCGCCATTGCCGGAACGACCTTCATCCGTCCCAGCATCTCCGCCACCCGCTCAGCGACGATCCCGAGAACGCAACCGATCAGCAACGGGACCGCAACCTTGATCCCGGCGTTTAGAGACGCCGTCGAAATCCTGAGGCCTGCCGTAACCGCTGCCCCCGCGAGAGCCGCAGGCGCATAGGTGAGCAGTGTGTGGAAACGCGCCTGGTAGACCATCCCGAACACCACCAAGCCGAACGCCAGCGCGCTCATGATACCGGCTGAGCCTGGATCGAGTGCGTTCCTGAGCGCCAGATAAATCAGCGCCCACACGACGCCAGAAACGGTACCCGCTGCGGACTTCTGCAGACCGGACACGCCGCCACCCGCGCCTACGAAGCAGGCGAGACCAATCCACGCGGGCCACAGCTCGAAATTCAGTCTGGCGAGATGGGAAATCGCGGCCCAGGCAGCGGCCACGATTCCCAGGCTAAGCGCTTTTGTCGTTGACGTGCTCATCTGTTGGCTCCTCCAAAAGGGGGAAGAATCCCGGCGCCAACATAATGAACGGGCGGTCCGCGGTGCAACGTTGTAGGTCTAAACGCGTTGAATTACATAGGCTTCCATAGCGTAGTACTCCGGCAGCCCGAGCCGGTCGGCGCGCGCGGCGGTCTCGAGATTCCGGGCCTCCACCCGCTGCCAGAACTCGCGTTCGTCATAGCCGGGGAACGGCGCCGTGTCCTTCTGCGACTGATGGCGAAAAATCGCCATGATCTTGGCGTGCAGCTCGTCCTGCGAGAGCGGGACGAGCACATCCGCTTCGGTGAGCGACCATTCTTGCCATGCCCCGCGATAGAGCCAGACCTCGGGTCGCTGCGCGACCTTGTATCGCGCGAGCGCCTGCTCGATCGCAGCCTTGCAGGTGCGGTGCGTGCCGTGCGGATCGGAGAGATCGCCCGCGACGAACACGAGATCCGGACGCACTTCCTCGAATAGCCGGAGCACGATGGCGATGTCTTCGTCTGAGAGCGGGCGCTTGCGCACTTCGCCGGTCTGATAAAACGGCAAATCGAGGAACCGCGCGGCACCGGGCGGAATGCCGACCGCCGCGAGGGCGGCGATCGCCTCGGACTCGCGGATGAACTTCTTCAGGTCCTGCACCACCGGGATGTCGACGTCGCCCGGCGCTTTCTGCTCAATGCCGGCACTCACAGTGGCGCGCGCGCGTTGGACGACGGCGCTGTCGAGCCCCAATGCTGCCGCGGCACGCTCGACGAAATCGAGGTGCCGGGTGACGTCGTGGTCGAACACTGCGATGTTGCCGCTCGTCATGTAGGCGACGACGATCTGATTCTCGTTCTCCCACAGCTTGCGCAAAATGCCGCCCATCGAGATCACGTCGTCGTCGGGATGGGGAGAGAACACCAGCACGCGCTCGTGCGTCGGCAGCTTGGCGCGGCCCCGAATCTTGTCGCGCAGCCGGTTGAACACCTGGCCGTTGATCGGACCGGCCGAGCCGGCGCGCGCGAGGAGCGGGCTCAGGTGATTCTCCCCGTAATCGCGCGCCGAGAGCTTGAGCACGGCTTTGCCCACGCGCTCGGCGAGCCAGACGACCGATCGCTCAACCACGGCCGGGGTCCACTCGACGCCTCCACCCTCCAACACCCACGGCGTCTTGATCCGTGTGAGATCGTCGGCGGCCGGCAGATCGAGGTAAACAGTGACACCGCGGTGGCGCTGCAGGAACGTCGCGGCCACGTCGGGCGAGATGTCCCCCTCCACGGCGCGCGCGACGATGCCCGCCTTGTGCTCGCCCGTCGCCATCAACGCGATTTCTCTGGCATCGAGAATCGTCGCGACCCCCATGGTGATCGCTTCGCGCGGCACGTTGTCGACGCCGAAGAAATCCCCAGCGGCGTCTTTCCGTGTGAGCGTGTCCAGTGTGACGATGCGCGTGCGCGACACGGCATCCGATCCCGGCTCGTTGAATCCGATGTGCCCGGTCTTGCCGATGCCCAGGAGCTGAAAATCGATTCCGCCAGCGGTACGAATCGCCTCGTCATAAGCCCCGCAGGCTTCCGCCACCCGTTCGCGCGGCGTCGTCCCGTCGGGGATATGCACGCTCTCCTTTGGGATGTTCACGAGCGAGAAGAAGTTCTCCCACATATACCGGTGATAGCTGTGACTGCTATCGGGCGGCATCGGATAGTACTCGTCCAGATTGAACGTGATGACGCGGGAGAAATCGACGTCGCCTGCCTGATGGCGGCGGATCAGCTCTTCATACACGCCCAGGGGCGTACTGCCGGTGGCGAGTCCGAGCACGGCCCGCCCTTTGGCCTTCGTCTCACGCTGAATGACTTCGACAATGCGATCGGCGACCGCGACCGCGAGATCGCCGTGCTCCGGGAAGACGACGGTGCGCAGACGCTCGCGCTCCCGCGAGCTTTCGATCGTCGGCGGTAAGACACGGTGGGCTGCAGCCTTGGCCATCTACACCTTCACTTCGATGGTCGCCCCACGCTTGTAGCGCACGTACAGCCACGCCATCGGCACAATCAGTGTGCCGGCGGCGACGATCGTGAGAGCGAGCAGGATTGCCGAGAGGAGTACCGCCTGTTGCGATGCCTGCGCGGCGTGGAACATCGCCGAGTCCTGTTTGGCGAGCAGCACGATCATGGCCGAGCGGGCGTCCAGCGCTTCCCGGCTTCCGGGGGTGGCTCCGGTCAGGCCGAGCAGCACATTCTGCACGAGGTCGCGCTCGCGCGCGTCATTCATGGTGTTCGCAAGCCCCGACAGTTGCACGCGCAGCTCGCGGCCGATACTGTCGCGCTGCGCGATGGCCTCGGGTCGCCGATACGCGGCGTCCGTGCCGGTCGCCATTTGGCGCCACACTTCGAGACCGGCGTTGTAGCGGTGCAGCGTTTCGACGGTCTTGGCGCCCCGGGTCACGGTCGTCGCGGCGTCCTTGAGCGAAAAGATCAGCCACAGTCCGATGATGAGCGCGAGGGACAACGTGGCCGCACTGATCGTCACAGCGACGCCGGGGCGAATGAAGGTGTAGTCCTTCATCGCAATCGCGAAGGAGGATCGGCCGACCGAGGGGCGGGGTGGCAAAGGGGATGTCATAGGACGGTAGCGTACCGCTTGACGGGACGCACGGCAACCCGCATTTCTAGAGTTGCGCCCCCGCGGCGACTTGATCTCCCGACCATTCCCGGGGACCTCGCTGGAGGGGAAGTGGACGCAGGGGAAGTTCTGCGGCAGACAAGTGCAGTCATCGGCCGGCCGGTTACCATCTGGGAGGTAACCGGTCCCCACGAGGCCGTTCCGCGCGCCACGTCTTCGGCCGGCGCGCCGTCGCCATTCGATCTCCACACGATACTCAAACGGTGGAAGGTGCCGATTCCCGTCGGCTCGGTCTGGATCGCCGCGCCCGGACCGGCCAGCAAAGAACAAGGGTGGCTCGTTGCGCCGGTACGATCACGGCCGGCCTCCGGGCCGCCCGACGGTCGCGAGCGCCGCAGCAGGGAGCGCCTCGCCCTCGAGCTGGCCGGCCTCGCGGTGGGATGCATCGCAAACCTGGGCGCGGCCAGTCCGACAGGGGCGATGGTGCATGAGGCGACCAATCCCCTCACGGCGGCGCGCGCCGGGGTGCAGCTGGCGATGGAGTCGATTGGCCACTGGGAGGACCTCGCCGCCGATCGACGCACGACATTGCTCGACGAGCTGGGCGAAGTGCTGAACGACATCGATCGCACATCCGAATACCTGCGAGTCATGAAGGAGAGCGCGCGCAGCGGCGCCCTGACGGCCCGCGGCGAGCGCGGCGGCCGGTTTGATGCCGTGCGCATCGTCCGCTCATGCCTCACACTCGAGGGGCGTATCCTGCGCGATCGCGGCATCGAGCTCGAGTTCACGACGGACCTCGAGGCAGTATACCTGAAGGGTGACCCCAACGCGCTGTTCGATCTGATGGTCAGTGTCGTGCGCCACGCGGCCGATCCCGTCGGACCGAAAGCAGGCGCGGGTGTGCGGGTGGAGCTCGTTCAAAAAGGAAAGCAGCTGGAGCTGGTCGTGCGCGGTCGGGGTACGGTCGATGTCGCCAAGGCGCGCAGCGTTGCCGAAAATGTGTTTGGCGGCCGTGTATCAATTGAATCGCCCGCCGGGGAGGAGACCACGTTGACGATTTCGCTCCCGCTTCCGCCGCAGCGCGAAGGCTAGCGTTCCTCGAGCAGTGCCGCGAGATCGAGTGGCCGCGTGTGCATCCGGATCTCACCATCGGGCCCGCGCGGCCACTCGTTTTCGGGCCGGTCACGGTACAGCTCAATGCCGTTGCCGTCGGGATCGCGCAGGTAGATGGCCTCGCTGACCCCATGGTCGGACGCGCCCTCGAGCGCGGTCCCGTGATCGAGAACCCGGCGCACCGCCGCGGCAAGGGCGGGGCGGTCAGGGAAGAGAATCGCGAAATGGTAGAGACCAGTCGTCCCAGGCGCCGGCCGCGGCGCGCCACGACCCGCCCAGGTATTGAGACCGATGTGATGGTGATAACCGCCAGCCGCTAAAAAGACTGCGTCCGGGCCGTAGCGCGCGGTCACGTCGAAACCGAGGACATCCCGATAGAAGGCAAGGGATCGGTCCAGATCACTCACTGTCAAGTGCACATGGCCGATTCTTGTGCCGGGATCGATCATGCTATCTCAACGATCTCAGGTTCCCCAAAAGCGTGCGCCGTGAGCCGTGCGCCGTACGCCGGAAGGCCTTAACGGCCCACGGCTTACTGCGCACGGCGTACGCCGTTTAGATTTTCGCGCATGAAATCCGCCAAGATTCCGTTCCCCGCCAACGAGCCAGTTCTCTCATACGCCCCGGGCACGAAAGAGCGCAACGAGCTCAAGCTCGCTCTCAAAGACCTGAGCGGCCATCAGGTCGAGATCCCGCTCGTGATCGGCGGCAAGGAAGTTCGCACGGGAAAGACCGTCGACGCCGTGATGCCGCACTGTCACCGGCATGTGCTGGCGAAGGTGCATCAGGCCGGGCCGCAGGACGTAGAGAACGCCATCAAGGCCGCGCGCGACGCCTGGCGTGAATGGTCGACGTGGAGCCTCCCAGATCGGGCGGCAGTCTTTCTCAAGGCGGCGGACCTGCTCGCCTCGCGCTGGCGCGCGCCGGTCAACGGCGCCACGATGCTGGGCCAAAGCAAGACGGCGTTCCAGGCGGAGATCGATGCAGCCTGTGAGCTGATCGACTTCTGGCGCTTCAACGTCCATTACGCCGATCGCATCTACGCCGAACAACCGTTGTCGGCGGCTCAGACGTGGAACGCGATGGACTATCGCGCGCTGGAGGGCTTCGTCTACGCGATTACGCCGTTCAACTTCACATCGATCGGCGGCAATCTGCCGACCGCGCCCGCGATCATGGGTTGCACGGTCGTCTGGAAGCCGGCGGCGACCGCCGCGTACTCGAACTACCTCGTATTCCGGCTGCTGCAGGAAGCCGGATTACCGGCCGGCGTCGTCAACTTCGTTCCTGGTCCCGCCACGCTAATCAGCGAACGGCTTCTCGCCGACCGCCACCTCGGCGGGATTCACTTCACCGGATCGACGGAGGTTTTCCAATCCCTCTGGAAGCAGGTTTCCGACAACCTGACGAAATACGCCGACTACCCACGTCTCGTCGGTGAAACAGGCGGCAAAGATTTCATCCTTGCGCATCCGAGCGCCGACGTCGAGGCGTTGACGACCGGTATCGTGCGCGGGGCGTTCGAGTACCAAGGGCAGAAATGCAGCGCCGCCTCGCGCGCCTATGTGCCGCAATCGCTGTGGCCCAGAGTCCGCGAACAGTTGCTCGGCAGGCTCGCCGACATTCGCGTGGGCGACCCCGCGGACTTCCGCAACTTCATGGGTGCGGTGATCGACAAGAAATCATTCGACAAGATCAAGCAGTACATCGACGGCGCGAAGTCTGATCCCAAGGCAAGCATTCTGTTCGGCGGTGAGTGCGACGATAGCGACGGTTACTTCGTGCCGCCGACAGTGATTCAGGTCGAAGACCCCAAGTATCGCACAATGTGCGAGGAGATCTTCGGGCCGGTGCTGTCCCTGTACGTCTATCCAGACCGGCAATGGCGGGAGACGCTCGCGCTGGTCGATCGGACCTCACCCTACGCCTTGACCGGCGGCGTGTTCGCACAGGACCGCGCGGCTCTCGCCGAAGCGGACACAGCACTGCGGTACGCGGCCGGCAATTTCTACTTGAACGACAAGCCGACGGGGGCGGTGGTGGGGCAGCAGCCCTTCGGTGGCGCGCGCGCCAGCGGCACGAACGACAAGGCGGGCAGCCTGCTCAATCTGATCCGCTGGACCAGTCCTCGCGTGACAAAAGAGAACTTTGTGCCGCCCAAAGATCCGTGGTACCCGTTCATGGCGGAGCCCTGATTGGTGCACAGGCCGCCGAGCCCACGTTTGGGCGTGGGGGTGGCGGGGGGGGTGGGACCCGGCCACCAATCCTCGTATGGGTATTGGCCGGCGCGTTTCTGTTGCTGGTCGCCTCACTCTTAATCGGCTCACTCACCACGCCGGAGTTCCCGCCGTACCAGCTGGGCCCGTCACCGGACGGGAACGGCACCTATACGCTGGATGCCTCCCGTGGCGACCGATGGCAGCGGTTTCGCTTCGCGGAGAACCGGGTGGTCGAGGGCGACGGTCCGTGGGACATCGCCTTTCGACGCAATCACGTCATCACGGCCCCAGGCGCCGGGGCGCGGGACCTGGGACGTGTGAGCTTCGACTCCCTCACCGAGGTACCGGCCGAGGGGTACACGGCGACGGCATTCGCGGGCGACACGGTCAATCCGGGCATCGGGAAGTGGTACAGCTACAGCATGCTGTCGCACCTGCTCACGTCGAAGCGTCACGTGTACGCGGTCCGCACCGCCGGTGGCGACTTCGTCGTGCTCCAGGTCCTGGCGTACTACTGCCAGGAGGTTGGCGCCGCCTGCTACACGGTGCGGCACAAACAAGCACGCCCCCGGGGTTGAACCCGGGGGCGTGCGGATGGATAAACGACCGCGCGACTACTTCGGCGGTAGAATCTTGAACATTCCGGTCCCGCACACGGGGCAGACACCCTTCAGCGCGGGCCGCCCGTTGGCCATCTTCACCTGCTGGGCGTTCGAGATCTTCCGCTTCGCCTTACACTTCACACAGTAACCTTCGTCCGCGGCCATAGGGGCCTTAGTAGCCTTCGCCATGGTCAATCGCTCCTCCCTCGGGGGGGCACGGGCTCGTTGGGGAACGGGGTACGCTCCAAGCGCCAGACAACATAATACGGTGGCGCTAGGGGGTGGTAACCGAGCCGTCTTGAAACCCATTCCTTTTGTGCGTTCCATCACAAAACGGTTTGGTGGAAGAGCCCCCACATCTGCACAGCACAACGACTTCCGCCGGTTTGCCGTCTTTCCGGAGTGGGGGCGTCAATTCCCGCCCATCGGGCGTCACAATCCGCACCAGCCCCTCGACGATTAGCGGGCCATTCGATTTCGGGGTTATGGTCACTGGAGTCATGCGGTCAATATACCGGTGCGGGGTAAGGGAAGCCGATGCGCCTCACGACTCTCGCAGTTGCAGTGACATTCGCAGCATCGTGCGTCGGAACCGTGCGCGCTCAATCCAAGATGGCGGTTGGTGTTGAGGGCGGTGCGTTGAGCGGGTTTGACGAGTCGCTCTTCCAGCTTGGCCTCCGCGTCACGCCTTCACGCGGTGGATACGGCTCAGTGGATTTTGCGTTCGCAACACTTCCGGACTACTTGCTCAATGGCACACTTGTGTTTCTCATGGATCTCGGCGTGACCTATGGCGCGCCACGAGACAGCTCACCGGTTTTCGTTTTCCCGCACGGCGGGGTGAGCATGCTGGGCGTCACCGGACTCTCCAACGGGGGTGGCGGTGCGGAAGTTGGATACAACGTCGGCGCGGGGCTGCTCGTGCTCGCGTCTCCTCGGATCGGAGTCACGGTCGATTATACCTACCGCCGGATCTCAGGTGGCGAGGTGCCGCTCTCCAGCATCACCTTCGGGCTGACGTTCATGCATTAGGGGAACGTGCTCATTCACGACCGGGTACTTCTTGCAGTGCATCCCGATGCATAGTCGCTGCCTGCTCGTCCTCGTCGCCGCCCTCACGGCGTGTATGGCTGAACGTGGGCCGTTCACCAATCGCATGGCTCAGTCGTCGACCAATTATCTCGCCCGAGCGGCCCGCCAGCCGGTGCACTGGCAGCCGTGGGGTCGCGAGGCATTTTCGCTCGCCTCCCGACTGGATCGCCCCGTCCTCTTGTACATCGGCAGCGACGTATGCCGCTGGTGCGCCGAAGCCGACCGCGCGATCTACTCCGACCCCGAGATCGGCGCGACGATCAATGCGCTCTTTGTTCCGATTCGCGTGGACCGTGACGAGCGGCCCGATGTCGCGCTGCGTTATCAGGCGGCGGTCGAGCGCCTCGCCGGGTTGCATGGCTGGCCGCTCACCGTATTCCTGACCGCCGACGGCGCCGCCTTCTTCGGTGGCACCTATTTCCCGGCTGATGATCCGGTGACGGGACGGGGGCTGAAGCAGATTCTGCCGGAAGTCGCGCGTTCCTACCGCGATCAGCGTGCCTTCATCGTGCAGCAGGCCGCCATGGTGCGGCAGCTCGTGCTCTCGGGGGGCGAATCCCGGGGCGTGCTGCACACGGCCGTGCTCCGTCAGGAAATCGCCGCTGTGACACGCGCGCTCGACCAGGCCGCACGCGGCAATGCGGTGACCGGGAGCGTGATGCACGCCGAGGCGGTTTCGCTGCTGCTCGCCGTCGCTGCGCGCGAGCAGGACTCGCTGTCGCTTGCCGTGGCGCGTCACACCCTCGACCTGATGATGGACACCGCGGCGGGGAATGCAGGAGAAGACCCTCCGCACCTGGTGCGCGCCGCCATTACCGGAACGCTCGCCAAGGCGTGGGTCGTAACGGGAGATGAGCGCTATCGTGACCTGGGGCGGGCGCTGGTTCGGGCATTGACACGCGGGCTGACCGACTCGCCGCGCGATCACGCGCTGTTCGCCGATCAGGAGGGGTACGTCATCCAAACGGTAATGCTGTCAGCGGCTACGTTCGGTGAGATTGCGGCGGTGCGGCGCGCGGGGTCTGCATTGGACGCGCTGCTCCAGCGAACCTATGCAAAAGGCGGCGGGGTGCGACATGCGATTGCAGGGACGGGCGCCACGCAGGCGTTACTCCAGGACCAGGTCCAGGTAGCGTCGGCCTGCCTCGTCGCCCACCAATTGACCGATGAAGCGCGCTATCTCGACGTTGCGCTCGATCTCGCCGCGATTCTCGAAAGCGGCTACGCCGATTCGATCGGCGGCTACTATGATACAGCGCTGCCGTCACCCTTGGGCACCGCATCGGCCTCCAACGCCGCCCTTGCTGCCACTCCTGCCACCATGCCGCTCGCCGATCGCACCAAGCACTTCCTCGACGACGTGTTGCCGGGGCCCAATGCCGCCGCCGCGCGCTTCCTACTCCATCTCGCTGTAGTGACGGGGGATGCGACGTATCGCCGTCGCGCGCAGGCTACCGTGGAGGCATTCGCCGGTAGCGTGAGCGGGGCCGGGATTCGGGCGTCCACGTTGCTCAGTGTCGCCTGGGAGAGTGCGGGCGCCCCATGACCGGAAGGCGCTGGATCAAGACGTGTAGTCGGCGTTGATGCGTATGTAATCCGGCGACAAATCACAGGTCCAAACCACGGCCTCCGCCCGGCCCAATCCCAGGTCGAGTCGCAGGCGGATCGTTTTCTGCTCGAAGACCTTTCGCGCCAGCGCGGCGTCCGCGACCGCCGTGGCGCCCGCGGACGCCAGGGTGAGCCACTCACCATCTCGATCGGCCGCAGTGGCGACCACGAGACTGATCCGGTCGGGGACGAGTGCGACACCGGCTGCGCCGGCCGCAGCCAGGACGCGTCCCCAGTTGGGATCCCCTCCGTAGATCGCCGTCTTCACCAGCGACGAACGGGCAATGGCCCGTCCCACCTCGCGGGCGTGCGCCTCAGTTTGCGCTCCCACCACGTGAATCTGGAGCTGCTTGGTGGCGCCTTCGCCGTCCTGGACGATGGCCAGTGCCAACGTCCGGGCGACCTCCGTAACGGCGTCCTCGAAGTGCTTCCAGAGGGTGCCGTCCCGCGACGGGTCGACACCGGCGGTGCCGTTTGCGAGCAGCAGCACGGTGTCGTTGGTGCTGGTGTCTCCGTCCACTGAGATGGCGTTGAACGTGTGATCGGCCACGCGCCGGAGAAACGGCCCCAGCACGCCCGGCTCCGACATCGCATCGGTCGTGATCACCCCCAGCAGCGTGGCCATATCGGGATGAATCATGCCGGCGCCCTTGGCAATACCACCGATCGTAATTGCTCCTGAGCCGACGCCCGGCGTCTCCAGGCGGACGGCGCAATGCTTGGGACGCGTGTCGGTCGTCATGATCGCGCGCGCGGCGTCCGCGCCGCCGGTCGCCGACAGCTGCTTCGCGGCCTGGCGGAGACCGTCTCCCACCTTATCAACCGGCAGCATCACCCCGATCACGCCGGTCGACAGCACAAGCGCGGTCCGGGGGGGCAGTCCGGCTGCCTCTTCGGCACAGCGGGCCATCGCGCGGGCGGCCTCGAGCCCCGCCGCCCCCGTACAGGCGTTGGCGACGCGGGCGTTCATCGCCACCGCACGAACGCGGCCCGGCCGTTCGCTCAACAAATCGGCATCGTAGATCACCGGTGCAGCGCGCAACGCGTTTCGCGTGAACACGCCGGCCGCCGCGCAGCTCGTCGCGCTGACCAGCAGCGCGACGTCGAGCGCGCCATTTGCCTTCAGTCCGGCGTGTGCTGCGGCGGCGGTGAAACCACCCGGCGACGTGACGGAGCCATCGGCAATCGGCGTGTACGCGGCGGAGGCAGCCGGGGAGGACGGGAGAGGCGGAGGCGGCGGGGAGGGCATCTCGGCGGAAAATAGCGCGACCGGGTCGCTTGTGTAACCGTGTTCCGCTCCTTATCATAGCGCAACCATCCTGGAGGGTCCCGTTCGATGTCGGATCCGTTCCTCAGTTCCGACGAATACGACGAACGTGCGCATCAGCTTTACAACGAAGGACATTACGACGACGCCATAGAGACTCTCCGCGAGGGTCTGGCGCTGTATCCGCATGCCGTCGAGCTGCACGTCGGCATGGGATACGCGCGACTTGCGCGTGAAGAGTTTGCCTGGGCGCGACGCGCGTTCGAAGAAGCACGCGGGCTCGATCCCGATCACGAAGACACGCTCGCCGGACTTGGCGAGGTGTTGCTCAAGTTCGGCGAGCGGGCGGCGGCGCTGGGGTGTTTCGAGCGCGTCGTCTCGCTCGGATTCCAGGACGATCACGATCTCATGCTGCAGATCGGGCGCGCGCTGTTTCGTGAGGGGGTGCTCGATCAGGCGCGGCGGTTCTTCGAGGGCGCGCTCCGCGCGCATCCCGATTCCGCCGATGCCGCGGCGTGCGTCGGCTATGCAGCGCACCGGCTCACGGACGAGGGCGGCAGCCTGCACTGGCTGCGGCGCGCGCTGGAGCTCGATCCTTCGCTTGCCGAAGCGCGTATCTATCTCGCGAATCTGCTGTACGACCGTGGCGAGTACGAAGCCGCACTTTTCCATCTCGAGCGGACAGGACCCGAAGAGCATTACGACGCCCTTGCCATCTGGCGGCTCGTCGAGTTGAAGAAAAGCGTCTACCGCCTTCCGGACGAGGACCCCGAGCTGGTTCCCTGGCACGCGCGCCTCACCGACCTCGCCGGCGAGTCAGCGCCCGAAGATCTCCTGCTGGCGGAGATCGAAGCCATGACGCCGGACGGCCAGATTCGCGATCCGCGCCAGCTCGAGCTGTTCGGCACGCTGCTCACCGAGCTGCAGGGCATGAAGAACAAGGGCGGCGTCGGCGCCGGTGCGGCCGGCGTCGAGCTGCACCGTGTGAGCACGGTATCCGGTGCTACCTACGTCGGTACGTGGGAAGAAATCGTGCGCCAGATGAAGGACGACGCGGTCGAGTGGGCGGGCGGCTCGGTCGAGGCATACATGGAGGCGAGCGCGAAGCGGTGGCGGAAGCAAACCGGCATCGCGATTCCCGCCACCGATCCCGAGAGTTTTCTGCGCGCGGGGGCCGACGCCGGGATCCTAAGAATCCTGCACTAGCTTCCCTGCTTGAACTTCACCGCGATCGAGAGGGGGCCGTCGCCAAGGGCGACAAGCGTGAGCGCGCCCGCGAGCAGTAATGCCTCGAGCTCGAAGCTTTGATGTCCGGCGAGCCTCACAGCGATGATCGCGACCACCATGACCACACACATCGCGGCCGCCCATGCCCGCGTCAGAATGCCGAGCAGTACGCAGAGAGCTCCGACGGTCTCAACCGTTATCAGGATCACGGCGAGAATTGTGGCAAATGGGATGTGATGGGCGCCGAGGAAATCAGCCGTGGCCCCGATCCCGTTCTGAAACTTCGAGATGCCGTGCCGCAAAAATACTCCACCCACCGCCAAGCGCATGATGAACGCTGCGTACGGGGTCAGCGCATTCATGAAGGCTCCGTTAGAACATGGACATGGCGAGGAACGACCGCAGATTGTCGTTCGTCACCCGCAGCCGAGCGGACAGGAGCCGCACGACCGACCATAGGACCTTATAGGCGATATCGCGGTTGAAGTCGAGCAGCAGCTCGAAGTCCGAGCGGGAAATCGTGATGAGCGTGCAGCTCGTATTGGCGATGGCATCGGTGGAGCGCTCGGATCGGTCGAAAATCGACATTTCGCCGAAGCAGGCCCCCGGCTTGAGAACGGCCAGGGCCTCCTCGCCCGAGCCGGGAATCGTCCGCGAGATGCGGACCTCGCCCTGGGAGATGAGGAACAGGCGGTTGCCCGGCTCGCCTTCCTTGAAGACGTGCTGGCCGACCGTGAACTTCTGCTCACGGCAGACTTCGGCAACGCGGGCCAGCTCGCCGTCATCCAGATCCTGAAAGATGGCCGCCTGCCTCAACAATTTGACGTCCACGGGGTGCAAGGTACGACGCACGTAAGTGACGGGCAAGTGAAACCGGTCGTAACAATCGCGGACGTCGTGACGGCAGTGCGATTTCCGCTCGCGATTGTGTTTCCATTCGTGCGGTCAGCGGCGTGGCAGTTGGTCATCGTGGTCGTGGTGGCGGTGACCGACATGGCCGACGGCGTCCTGGCGCGGCGCTACGGCGCTTCACGGGCAGGGGCGGTGCTCGATCCGGTCGCGGACAAGACTTTCATGGTCGTGGCGTTCGTGACCATCGCGCGCCGCGGGCTGCTAGAATGGTACGAGCTCGTGGGCGTGTTGTTGCGGGACGTGCTGGCGGGTCTCGGTTTTCTCGCGACGCTGTTATTGCGACGACCGGTAGCGTTGCCGGCACGCGCGGGCGGCAAGGCGGTGACAATCGCGCAGCTGCTCACGCTCATCGCCGCCATCGCCGAGTCGGTGCATGTGCGGCAGCTGGCGTGGGCGACTGCGGCGATCGCGGTATACGCTCTCTGGGACTACGGCCGTACCGCCGCGCGGCGAACGGCCGGACCGCCACGGTAACCGGCGGCGGAGGACTCGGAATGCGCGGTGTGGCGATAACAGTGCTGTGGCTCCTCGCCGCCGTCGCGGAGACGGAGGCGCAGGAATTCGTGCCACCCAAGAGCTCCAGCGGCGGCGGCACGCGCCTGGGCCTCTTCGGATTCGGCGTGCGCGGCGGTGTGGATCTCAGCGGCTCGGGCCAACTCGTGCTCGGCACGACACTCGATCTCGGCGATCTGTTCTCGCCGCGCGTGCGGCTGCGTCCCTCGGCGGAGCTTGGCGTTTTCAACGGGCCCAATACGTACGCCGGCAGCTTCGACGTGTTGTGGCGATTCACGAATGATGAAGAGGTTGCGACCCCGTACGTCGGCGCGGGCTTCTCGATCGCGGGACGGTCCGACTGCAGCGCCGATCCCCAGTGCCCCGATGTCTGGCTCAATCTCACTTTCGGCTTCGAAATGCGTTACCGCTCGACGTTCAACTGGCTGCTGGAGTACCGCGCCATGGACGCGCTCGGCCGGCATCGCGTGTTTGTCGGTCTGACGACACGCCGGGGGAACTGACGTGCCGCGCACCGCCGCGGTGACGATGCGCTGGCTCAAGGAGCTGCAGTTCGAAGGGCGCGGCACGGGTGGCGATGGTCCAACCATTCTCGTGGATGCCGATACCCGGGTCGCCACATCACCCGTCGAGATGTTGCTGCTCTCAGCGGCGACCTGTACCGCCTCCGACATCGTGATCATTCTGCAAAAGCAGCGCGTCGGGCTCGAGTCGCTCGATATCGAGATCACCGGAACCCGCCGCGATGAAGAGCCCCGGCGGTTCACGGCGCTGGCATTTCACTTCCGCGTGCGCGGGACCGGGGCCGACGAGGCGAAGGTGCGGCGCGCGATCGACCTGTCGATCGAGAAGTACTGCTCGGTCATCGCCTCGCTCGCGCCCGACATTCCCATCACGTACGACCTCGCCATTGCCTAACCTGCTGGTCCCCCTCCTGCTGCCGATTCTCGCACTGCAGTCACAACCGCTGACCGCGACCGAGCTGAGCCTGGGCGCCGCCGCTGCGCTGGCGCGCGAAACGTTCGTCGGCGGCGAGATCGGTCTGGCGCGGCGCACGAGCAACGAAAGCCGGATCGCGCTCGCCCTGGCGGGCGGCGGCGTCGCGGGGGACCCGGCGGCCCGCGCGCAGTTGACGTTGCAGCTGGTGGTGAATCCCTTCGCGCGCGCGGGCGTGGGACTGTACGGGGGGCTGGGAGCGGCGTTCAGCGCGCGCCGCGGGAAACCTGGACAGGGATACGTCGCTATCCTGCTGGGTGTCGAGAGCGCACCCGGCCGGCAGCATGGCTGGTACGCGGAGCTGGGGTTGGGCGGAGGCTATCGGGCCGCCGCCGGTTGGCGGGTGCGCTGGTTTCCCAACTGGTGGAAAGGCTAGGAGACTGAGAGACTAACAAAAAAGGCGCCCTTCACGAAGGGCGCCCACCTCCGGAGACCGGCAGCGTCAGGCGTCAGCGCCGACGGGAGCGGTGCGCGCGACCACGGGGCGGCAGTACCGCTCGCCCAGGACGCGCAGCTCACTCAATTCAGTCTCGGTCAGGTCGGTGAAGCGATCCGCGAGATACAACAGCGTGTCGTCGAACCATTCCTTCTGGTGCTCGGCCGTGGCTTCCAGCACTCCACAGCGGAGGATGTGAGAGAACAGCTCGTCGCGTGCTTGCTCGAAACTCGTAGGTGTCGCGTACTTCCGAGGCTCACTACGCTTTTTCGCCATGCAGGGGTCTTCCTTTCGGTGAGAACCTGTTGGAAACGGCCCGCAAGATAATGGGTTGTGTGGTATAATGCCACATCAGGAGCGCGGGGTCCCGTGTTCCGGGAGGACGATCATGAGCGAAGAAGTCTATGGCCCCGAGCGCGCGCAACGACTCGTTGCATTGCTGCGGGCCCTAGCGGAGCGAATTCAGGAGTTGGATCGCACCGATCGTTTGCTCGACGCGGCGCCCGAGCTGCAGAAGCTGCTCGGCAACGCTCGCAGCGAGCTCTTTCATTATGAGGTCCGCAGCACCTACGATACGCCGGAGGTCGCCGAGAGTCGCAGGATTGTGGAAGAAGCGACGCGTGACGGCGATCTTGCGCTCGATGATACGGAAGACGATGAACCGTGGCGCACCGATGGAACGGGGAGAGGGGGAGATCCGGAGGCATGAGGCGCTTCTACGTGGTGCTGGCCGGACTTGCCGCCGTGCTCGGTATCGCGCTGTTCGTGTTGCTGCGGCAGGGGGGCGGGGCGTCGGCGGCAGCCGCGGGCCCTCCACCCACCGTGGTCGACGACGGGTTTCGCGGCTACACGATGGGCAGCGGTGACGCCGTAGTGGAGATCACCGAGTATTCCGATTTTGAGTGCCCGTTCTGCGCCAACTTCGCGACGATTCAGATGCCCACGATAAAGCAGCAGCTGATCAACACGGGTAAGGTACGGTGGCGCTATCGCGACTTTCCCCTGCCCACCCATCAGTATTCGCGCTACTCCGCGCACGCCGCCCACTGCGCCGGCGAGCAGGGGAAGTTTTGGGAAATGCACGATCAGCTTTTTTACAACCACCAATGGGCGCAGACGGGGCGGGACCCCGCGGGACTGTTTCGCGATTTCGCCCGGGCCGTCGGACTCGATCTGCAGCGCTATGACGAGTGCATGACCGCGGGTCGCTACGCCTCACGGATCGAGTTCAGCCGGCAGGAGGGCGACCAGCTGCTCGTGAACGGCACGCCGACATTCTTCGTCAACGGCAAGATCTTCAACGCCTCGCGCGCGACGTCCGACGCCTTCAAGGCTATGGCGGACAGCATTATCGCGCGCACGCCACCGAAGCCGCGCCCTCCCGCAGATCGTTGATGCGGAGCCGGCAGGCGATCGCGCTGCTCGCGCTCGTCGGCTGCTTCGTCGCGCTGTACCTCTGGCTCCATGCCCTCGGCGTTGGCGGCCCGTTGCAGTGCGGCACCGGCGGATGCGACACCGTGCAGACGAGCCGCTGGGCAGTCTTCCTCGGTCTCCCAGTCGCGTTTTACGGCGTGGTCGGCTACTTCGTCATTCTCGTCGTGGCGTTGGCGGCTCTACGGCCGGCCGCGCTGGTGCAGCGGAAGTGGAATGTCGTGTTGGTCGGACTGGCCAGCGTGGGTGTTCTGTTTACGGTCTATCTCACCTATCTCGAGCTCTTCGTCATCCACGCGATCTGCCGATGGTGCGTGGCGAGCGCCGTCATTATCGCGGCGATATGGGTAGTGGCGGTGGTGTCCCTGCTCCGTTTTCACGACTCCTCCGACTCGTATTGATCTCGCAGCTTCGCCACCACGGTCGGATCGGCCAGCGTCGTCGTGTCGCCCAGCGCGCGGCCTTCAGCGATGTCCTTCAGGAGACGGCGCATGATTTTCCCACTGCGCGTCTTGGGCAAGTCCGCCGAAAACAGTATGTCGTCGGGCTTCGCAAGCGCGCCGATTTTCTTGGACACATGATTCTTGAGCTCTTCGCGCAGCGCGTCCGTGGCCTGCCGGCCTTCTTTTAGCGTAACAAATGCTGCCAGCGCCTGACCCTTCAGGTCGTGCGTCCGGCCTACGACTGCCGCCTCGGCAACGGCCGAATGATCGACGAGCGCGCTCTCTACTTCCATCGTGCCGATGCGATGACCCGCGACGTTGAGCACGTCGTCGACACGTCCCAGGATCCAGAAGTAGCCGTCGTCGTCCCGTTTCGCTCCGTCGCCCGCGAAGTACGTGTTCTTCCATTTGCTCCAGTAGATGGAGCGGTAGCGGTCATCGTCACCCCAGATCGTGCGCAGCATGCCGGGCCACGGCTTCGGTATGGCGAGGTATCCGCCACCGACCTTCACTTCTTTCCCCTCGCCGTCGAGCAGGACGGCCTCGATGCCGGGGAAGGGAATGGTCGCGGAACCGGGCTTGGTCGCGGTGACACCGGGCAGCGGGGTGATCATGATCCCGCCTGTCTCCGTCTGCCACCACGTGTCCACGATGGGGCAGCGGCCGCCGCCGATGTGTTCCTGATACCACATCCACGCTTCCGGATTGATCGGTTCGCCGACCGAGCCGAGGAGTCGAAGCTTCGAGAGATTGTGCCGGGCGGGAAGCTCCGTGCCCCATTTCATGAAGGCGCGGATCGCCGTCGGGGCGGTGTAGAACACCGTGACCCCATGTTTTGCACAGATAGCCCAGAACCGGTCCTTCGCCGGATGATCTGGCGCCCCTTCGTACATCACTTCCGTCACGCCGAGCGCCAACGGGCCATACACGACATACGAATGCCCGGTCACCCAGCCCACGTCGGCCGTGCACCAAAAGACGTCGGAGTCTTTCAGGTCGAACACCCACTTCGTGGTCGCGTATGCCTGTGTGAGGTAGCCGCCGGTGGTATGCAGGATGCCTTTGGGCTTTCCGGTGGTGCCCGACGTATACAGAATGAACAGCGGATCTTCCGCATCCATCGCTTCCGGCGGGCAGTGCGGTTCGGCGGTACGCATGACCTCTGTCCACCAGAGGTCTCGACCCGTTTTGAACGTCACTGTCTGCCCGGTGCGGCGGAGTACGACGACATGCTCGATGGAGGGCGTCGCCTGCAGCGCGTCATCGGCGTTCTGCTTGAGCGGAACGATAGCACCCCGGCGGTAGCCGCCATCGGCGGTGATGAGCAGCTTCGCGCCCGCGTCGTTGATCCGGTCGCGCAGCGATTCCGCAGAAAACCCGCCGAAGACCACAGTGTGGACCGCACCGATACGCGCGCACGCGAGCATCGCCACCGCCACTTCGGGAACCATCGGCAGGTAAATGGCGACGCGGTCACCGCGTCCGACACCCAGGCGCTTAAGGACGTTGGCGAACTTGTTGACTTCGCCGTACAGCTCGCCGTAGGTAATGCGTCTCACCTGGTCGGGGGGCTCCCCCTCCCAAATGAGTGAGACCCGGTCGCTCTTGCCGGCCTTGATATGTCGGTCGAGGCAATTCACCGAGGCGTTGAGCTTCCCGCCCACGAACCACTTGGCGTGCGGGGGCTTCCACTCGAGCACGCGGTCCCAGGGGCGGCTCCAGTCGAGTTGCTTCGCCCACTCGGCCCAGTAACCTTCGGGATCCCGCCGGGCGCGCTCGTAGATGTCGGGAGTCCGGACGTGAGCCTGAGCCGTGAAGCCGCTCGGCGGGGTGAAGCGCCGCTGTTCGTCCAGGAGGGTTTCAATTCTTTCGGTCGGCATAGGTCGAGATATTAAGGAAGAGGGACGGTCTAGCAAGTTGCGCCGGGCCGCTCGGTCTGCGGCAGGCCAACAGCGTGAGGAGGCTCACGCTTTCTGCGACAACCTCTTGACGCGACGCGCGTTAGCGGACCTGGCACTGGAGTGGCGTTACACGAGCCACAAGGAACTATGGCACCATTGCCCGTGGAGAGCTCGCTGATGTCTACGCG
Organism: Gemmatimonadales bacterium; assembly: GCA_044869265.1. GTDB lineage: Bacteria > Gemmatimonadota > Gemmatimonadetes > Gemmatimonadales > GWC2-71-9 > 20CM-2-65-7. Next base: position 108,350 of record JBIOXD010000021.1, on the reverse strand, counting down.
CCTGACCGAAAAGACGATGGCGGCGCCGGAACGACTCGATCTGGAGTCTCGTACCGGGTTTCGTCGCGCGGCAGGAGAAGTCCTCGACCAGCTCGCGGAGGGAACCGGCCGTCTGATCATCGATCTGTCGGGGACGCGCTCGATCGACAGCGCGGGCCTGGGTGCGCTGATGCTGATTCAACGCAAGGCGTCCGAGCGCCGGCAAGTGGTCTGCCTGCGCGGCGTGAACGAGGAGCTTCGTTTCCTGCTCGTGCTCACCAAGCTCGACGATCTGTTCGAATTGGAGACCGGCGTATCCTGACGTAGATTGGCGCGAATGGCGAACGCTCCCGCCCCGCCGTCGTCGCTCCGTAAGGTCCTCTTTGTCGAAGACGAAGCAGCGCTACAGTATTCCTATCAGCGTTTCTTCGAGGGAAAGTACTCCATGGCCTACGCACCGACGGGCGCGGAGGCCATGCGTCAGGTCGACGCTTTCGAGCCCGATGTGCTGGTGCTCGACATGCGGCTGCCCGACACCGACGGCATTGCGCTGTTACAGCGCATTCGCGAAAAGCGCCCCACGTTGCCTGTCGTCGTGACGACCGCATACGTGAGTATGGAGCCGCTGATGAACGTCCTCGACTTGGGGCACAGCCGCTACCTCGTGAAACCATATGAACTGAGCGACCTGGCGGCCGCGATCGATGCTGCGGGCTGAACGGCTGCGGCACTCGTTCGGTGCTGTTCGGGCCCTCGACGACGTCTCCTTCACCGTGAATCCAGGTCAAACCCTCGCCGTGTTCGGACCGAACGGCGCGGGCAAGACCACACTTCTCAAGGTGCTCGCCGGCCTGATTCAGCCACAGGCCGGGCGAGCGCATGTCGATGGCGGCCGCCGCGCGATCGGTTGGATCGGCCATCAGCCACAGCTGTACGGCCAGCTCACCGTGACCGAGAACCTGCGTTTCTGGGCGTCGCTCTATGACACTGAGCCCAGCGCCGATCTACTGGCCAGGCTGGGTATTCAGGAACACGCCAACAGGCCGGTGCGCGCCCTGTCTCGAGGGCTGGTGCAGCGCGTCGCTATCGCGCGGGCGCTCGTCCATGACCCACGGGTCCTGTTGCTCGATGAGCCGTTCACGGGATTGGATCGGACAGCCGCGGAGGCGCTGAGCCGTTTGCTCGGCCACCACGCTGCGGCCGGTCGCGCGACGGTGCTCGTGACGCACAACGTGGAGGAAGGAACGGAGCTCGCGACGGACGTGGCCTTCATGCGCAACGGCCGCTTTGTGCACTGTGCGCCACGATCCGGCCGGGACCCGAGCGACATCGCCGCGGAGTATCGCAATGCGGTTGCCTGACCTCGTGCGGCATGCGTGGGCCGTTGCGCGCAAGGACCTGCTGGTGGAGTACCGCTCGCGCACCGCGATTCTCGCCGCCATCGCGTTCGTGGTCCTGGTGCTCATCGTTTTCAACTTCGGCCGCGATCCCACCGCCGTTTCAAACGTCGATCTCGCCCCCAGCATCTTATGGGTGACCTTTACTTTTGCCGCGATCCTGGCGTTGAATCGGGCGTTCCAGCTCGAGCTCGAGAACCAGGCGCTCGACGGTCTGCTGCTCGCGCCGATCCAGCGGAGCAGCATCTATTTGGGAAAACTGATTGCGAATCTGGCTTTTGTGGCGATGATCGAAGTGATTGGGGTACCGCTCCTGGCGCTTTTCTTCAACGTGCGGATTCTGCCTGTCGTGGCGCCGCTCGCGGGTGTGGTCGCGCTCGCGACGGTGGGATTCGTGACGGTGGGTACGTTGTTCAGTGCGATGACGGTGCGCACGCGCTTCGCCGAGCTGCTTCTGCCGGTCCTGTTACTGCCGTTTATGATCCCGCCCCTCATCTGGGCGGTGCTCGCGACCGGGCGATTGTTCGCCGCGCGTCCCTTGAGCGAGATCGAGGGGTGGCTTAAGATGTTGGCCGCCTATGACATCGTGTTCGTGGGGATCGCTCTTCTCCTCTTTCCCGCAACGGTGAACGAATGAGGATGCTGCGCGTCGGCCGCTGGATTACCGCGCTTGCATTCCTTCTGCTTGCCGGAGTCTACGTCCGGGCGCTCGTGTACACCCCCGTGGAGCGGTTCCAAGGTCTCGCGCAGAAGATTTACTATTTGCATGTGCCCGCGGCGATCTGGGCGGAGACGGCAATGATACTCGTGGGCCTCGCGAGCATCTTCTACCTCTTCCTCAAGGACCCGCGACTGGACCGCTTTGCGGAATCGTCCGCGGAAGCGGGCACGGTGTTCGCGGCGATCGTGTTGACCACCGGGCCGATCTGGGGGAAGCCGATTTGGGGCACGTGGTGGTCGTGGGATGCGCGGCTGACCCTCACGCTGTTCCTCTGCCTGCTCTACGTGGGTTACCTGCTGCTGCGCGGCGCGGTTGCCGATCCCGCCGCGCGGGCGCGTTTCGCCGCGGTGCTCGGCATCTGCGGTATGGTACTGGTTCCGTTCGTGCACCTCAGCGTGTACATGTTTCGCACTCTGCATCCGATGCCGATCGTGCTGAAGCCGAGCGCCCCGTCGCTTCCACCAAGCATGCTGTCGACATTTCTGCTTTCATTATTTGTCTTCACCCTGATGTACGTCGGATTCGTGGTCCAGCGCTACGCGTTGAGTTATCTCCGGGAGCAGCTGGAAGCGGCTGCGGACGGGGTGGGTCATGCCTGAGTCCATTCCGCAAAATGGCGGTTACATGATCGCAGCCTATGTGATTGTGGCGGTCATTCTCGGCGGTTACGCGTTGTCACTGTACCTGCGAACGCGCCGCAGCCTTCGCGCGTAACTCGGCGCGCACCTCCGACAACTTGCTGTGGCCGTCGGGTACCTGGGTGGCCCACAGGTTGAGTGCTTCATCGGCCGCGGCGTGATCGCCGGCGTCGTACAGCGCTTGTGCATTGTTCCAGAGCGCGGTCGCGCCCCCTCCCGCCGCATGTGCACGGGCAAACCGCGCGGACGCTTCGGGAAACCGCCCCATCCGGTGATAGATCGCCCCTGCCGCCATCGCCGCATCGGCGCGCTCTTCGAGCGCGAGCGCCTGCTCGAACGCGCCCAGGGCCTCGTCCTGCCGAAACACCATCTGCAGTGCCTCGCCGAGCAGCATCCAGGCATCGGCGTGATCGGGGAAACGAATGCTCGCCTCGCGCGCGGCATCGACGGCGCCCCAGCGGTCCTCGACTACGCGCGACAGGTGCACGAGAGCCGGGTAGAGATCGGCGTAGCCGGGCGCCACGCGACAGCCGAGCCGCAGCCAGGCGACCGCCCGCTTGGGCGCCTCACGCTGGGAGGCCGCAGCCCGACGGGCGCAGAAGCGCGCGAGCGCGGCGCGCAGGGAGCGGAGCATTGCTTGATAATGGAGAAAGCGACGGTGAGATTGCAACGGCGCATGACACGCGTCGCTGGCCTGAAAGGGCGCCGCATCGTGGTTACTCGCGCGCGCGAGCAGGCCGGAGAGTTGATCCGCGCGCTCGAGGATCACGGCGCTGAGACCGTGCTGGCACCGGTCATTCGCATCCAGCCGCTGGAGAACCTCGGACCCTTGCGCGCCGCCCTCACTGGGCTCTCCGCCTATCGGTGGGTCGTGTTCACCAGCCAAAACGCTGTGCAGATCGTACTCGACCGCCTCGTCGCCTGGGGACTCACGCCCCGGGTGTTCGCATCCACGTCGATTGCGGCAGTCGGAAGCTCCACGGCCGACATGCTCAAACAGCGGGGCCTGATCCCGGCGCTTGTCCCGGACGAGTTCGTGGCGGAAGCGTTGGTGGAAGCGCTCGATTCTAGGAGCGACGGAGATCTCGCGGGCTCACGCGTCTTGATCCCGAGTGCCGAGGATGCCCGCGACGTGCTCGTGACCGGCCTGCGGCAGCGCGGCGCGACAGTCGAAAGCATTCCGGTCTACCGGACGGTTCCGGTGCAGGCGGATTTCAGCGGCCTGACTGCGGATCTTGTCCAAGGACGCATCGACGCCGTGACGTTCACGTCGTCGTCCACCGTGCGAGCGTTTGTCGACCTGGTGGGTCGCGATGCCGCGACATCTGGCCGTTTCGTGGCCGCGACGATCGGCCCAATCACCGCGAGGACCGCGAGCGAACTTGGACTGCGGGACGTCACCGAGGCCCTTCCTCACACAGTGGCCGGGTTGGTGGAGTCGCTCGTGAGGCGGTTCGCGTGAAGATCGGCACACGCGGCAGCCAGCTCGCCCGTTGGCAGGCTGAGTGGGTGCGGGCCCGCCTGGCCGAGCGCGGCGTGACGACGGAGTTGGTCGTGATCAAGACACGCGGTGATGCCGAAGTCGACCGGCCGTTGCACGAGCTCGAAGGGAAGGGGTTCTTTACCAAAGAGATTGAAGACGCCCTGCTCGAACGACGCATCGACGTCGCGGTGCACTCACTGAAGGATCTGCCGACGGCGTTGCCGCCTGGCCTCGTGCTCGGCGTCATCCCGGCCCGGCACGATGCACGCGAGGCGCTCGTCACCGGGGGGGGAGGGGGGCCGTCGATTTCCGGCCTTCCCGCCGGCACCCGCGTGGGCACATCGAGTCTCCGCCGCATTTCGCAAATCCGGTTTCTTCGCCCTGATCTGGAGGTCGTGCCGTTGCGGGGCAACGTTCCCACCCGGGTGCGAAAGGCGGAATCGCGGGACGGGCTGGATGCGGCGCTCCTGGCGCTGGCGGGGCTCGAGCGATTGGATCTCGGCGGCAAGGCGTGGCCCGTCGACCCTCTAGACGTCATGCCTGCGCCGGGGCAAGGCGCGCTGGGCATCGAGGTTCGCTCGGACGACCGTACTACACGAAACGCATTGCAACCGCTTCACGATGCAGCGAGCGCCGCGGCGGTGACCGCCGAACGCGCCCTTCTTGCGGACCTCGGCGGCGGGTGTCAGACGCCGGTTGCTGCGTTTGTGGGGCCTGGGGCCTCGGGTCTGGGGCCCAGGTTGTACGGGAGGGTTACGGCGCCGGATGGTTCTGTGCAGCTGACGGCATCCGCGGATATCGACCCGAAGCGTCCTGAAGCCGCGGGTGAAGCGGTCGCGCGCTTGCTCGAGGGGGAGGGGGCCGCGAGCTTACTCGCCCGATGAGCTCCGCCCAGTTTCCGATTCGACGCATGCGGCGACTGCGCCGCACCCCTGCGCTCCGGCGCCTGGTGCAGGAGACGCACGTCGTTCCTTCGCAGCTCATCTGGCCGCTCTTCGTGGTGCACGGCGAAGGGGTGCGGCGGCCCATAGCGGCCATGCCGGATGTCGCGCAGCTATCGGTCGACGAGCTCGTCAAAGACGCCGAGCGCGCGAAACAGCTGGGACTCGGCGGCGTGATCCTGTTCGGTATACCGGTCACAAAGGATGCGACCGGGTCTGAAGCGCACGACGAGCAAGGAATCGTGCAGCGGGCGATCCGGGCCGTGAAACGCGCCGTCCCGGCGCTCCTTGTCGTTGGCGATGTCTGCCTCTGCGAGTACACCGATCACGGCCATTGCGGAGTCATTCGCGATGGCGAGGTGGACAACGACTCATCGGTGTACCTGCTCGGCAAGATCGCCGTGATGCAGGCGCGTGCCGGTGTCGACCTGGTTGCGCCGAGCGACATGATGGACGGCCGCGTGGCCGGGATTCGCAAAGCGCTCGACGCAGGCGGACACTCTCACATTCCGATCATGTCGTACGCTGCAAAAATGGCGTCCGCGTTCTACGGTCCGTTTCGCGAAGCGGCCGGCTCGACGCCGCAATTCGGCGATCGCCAGAGCTACCAAATGGCGGGGTCCAACGCCGACGAGGCAATGAAGGAAATCCAGCTCGATCTGGATGAAGGTGCCGACATCGTGATGGTGAAGCCCGCGGGTCCCTGTCTCGATCTCATTCGCCGCGCGAAAGACCGCTTCGGGGCGCCGCTCGGCGCCTATCAAGTGAGCGGCGAGTACGCGATGATCAAAGCTGCCGCTGAGCGGGGCATGGTGGACGAGAAACGAGCGATGTGGGAATCGGTGACGGCAATACGACGGGCGGGGGCGGATATCATATTGACGTATTTTGCGCCGACACTGGCAGAACAAATGTAGGGGCGCAGCAGTGCTGCGCCCCTCCCGGTCAGGCCAGCTCCGTCACATCCCTCGGCAGCAACAGGAATCGCCAGAGCGCCGAAGCAGCCACGGCGCCGAGCGCCGGACCGATCCAGTAGGCGATCTGGCCGTGCCAATCCAGGGAGACGAGCGCGGGGCCAAAGGCACGTGCAGGATTCATCGCGGCGCCGGTCAGGTTGCCGCAGACCAGCGTACCAGTGAAGATCGCGAGTCCGATGCCGAAGCCGCCAACCTTCGGCGCCAGCGGCGAGACGGACGTTCCGAACACCGCGCTCACGACAAAAAAGGTCAGCACTGCCTCGATGGCGATCGCTTCCCACAGCGACAGCGCTCCCGAGATCTGCGGTATCCCGAGGGAGGAGACGCGCGCGACTCCAGTCGAGAAGAAGGCCTTGATGAGCAGCGCGCCGAAGACTGCGCCGATGAGCTGCGCGGCCACGTAGAGTGCCAATTGCCGCCCGTCGATCTTCTGCGCAAGCCATAAGCCAAGGCTCACCGCGGGATTCAAATGGCCTCCCGAGATCGACATCGTGATCGTGATGAGAACGGCGCTGCCGACGCCATACGCGAGCGCCACGCCGACGGGTCCGAGCGGAATGCCCGCGGCATTCGCAACCACCGCACCGGCGCTGAAGAAAACAAGCAGCGCGGTTCCGATGAGCTCGGCGACGGGCGCACGAAAGGCATGAACATTCACGCGTCAACTCCGGAGAGTGAGGGCGGCGCGAATCTACCGTCCGGCAACGTCGGGCCGCAACACCAGCACGGCGTTTACTCCTCCGAAACCGAATGAGTTCGAGACGATCGCGTCGGGCGAGGCCGTGCGTCCGCCGCCCGCGGCCGGCAGACAGTCGAGATCGCAGGACGGATCAGGATGCTCGAGGTTGACCGTGGGCGGCAGCCAGCCGCGGGCGAGCGCGAGGGCGCAAATCGCGGCCTCGATCGCTCCACTCGCGCCCAGGGCGTGACCGTAATAGCCCTTCGTGCCGCTGATCGTGAGCCGGTACGCGTGATCGCCGAAGACTTGTTTGATCGCCGAGGTCTCCGTCGGATCGTTCAGCGGCGTCGCGGAGCCGTGGGCGTTGATATACCCGACGTCCGTGGGCAGCACGTGTCCGTCCGCCAGCGCGAGCTGGATGGCCCGCGCGGCCTGGCGGCCGTCCGGGCGGGGTGCGGTCATGTGGTAGGCGTCGTTGGTGAAGGCGTGGCCGACGACCTCCGCGTAGATCTTCGCGCCGCGCGCGATCGCGCGGCTGCGCTCCTCCAGCACCAGCACGGCAGCGCCTTCACCCATCACGAAGCCGTCGCGCGCGGCGTCGAACGGCCGCGACGCCCGCGCGGGGTCATCGTTCCGCGTGCTCATCGCCCGAATGATGCTGAACGCCGCGAATGTCATGGGCGCGATCGGCGCCTCGGCGCCGCCGGCGAGCATCACATCTGCCCGCCCGTCTCGCACGGCGTGAAATGCTTCACCGACCGCAATCGTCCCCGATGCGCAGCTCATCGCGTTGGTCGTGTTGGGACCGGTGAAGCCGAATTCGATGGCGATGTTGCAACTCGCGGCGCCACAGAATACCGCAAGCGCAAGCGATGGGTCGAGTCCCCGTGGTCCCTCGGCCAAGTAGCCGGGCACCTGCGACTCACCGAATGCCACGCCGCCTAGCGCCGAGCCCATCATCGCGCCGACGCGATCGGGATCCTCCTTCCGTGGAGCAATCCCCGCGTCAGCCAAGGCAAAGCCGGCACTCGTTACCGCGAGTTGAGAGAAGCGGTCCAACCTGCGCGCGCGCTTGGCGTCGAGATGATCCTGCGGCCGGAAGTCGGGGATCTCGGCGGCCATGCGGCTGCGAAACGGCCCCGGATCGAAGCGCGTGATGGTTCGAACGGCCGACGTGCGCGCCTGCAGGCCGGCCCACAGCCCGTCGACTGTCGTTCCGATTGGTGTGACGGCACCGACGCCGGTAATCACGACCCGACGCAAACTCTGCATGTCCGCTCTCCCCCATTGTTTTCGGGTCGACACCCTGAAGGGTGCGCTCGGCAGACACTGCCCTTAAGGGCAGCGCTTGCCGAGCACAGGCTTTAGCCTGTCAATGACTACCAACCACCGTCTTCAGCGTGACGCTTTATCCCCGCGAGTGTGCGGGACGCGATGCCGTGAATAAACACGGGACCGATCACGAAGTCTGCGGCGAGGCGTCCAATCAGCGGCCACGTGGGGCCGTCCCACGTGTGCACCACCTCGACATCCACCAAGCCTTCACCGGCCTCCACCAACCTCCAGACCACCTCCATGCCCCGCGTGATACCCTGCACGTGCCGGTAGCGGATCTCGCCGGCCGGCCGGTCGATCGTCATTTCGGAGACCCACCACGTGGGGTAGTTGATGAGGCCGCCCCCGAAGGGGCGCCACGCAGCCATCTCGACAAGGCGATCATCGAGCAGCCGGACCCAGCGGTAATGCGGCAGAATGGATGGCCAGCGCGCGACGGAGCTTGCCGCCGCGAACACCCTCACGAAAGGCGCGTGAACTCGAATCCGATCGACCGTGCGCATCAGCGACTCAGGCCGGCGTAGCCGCCTCTATAATAGAGGAGCGGTCTGCGGTCGGTAGCGTCACCACCGACCACCAGCCCGATGAACACCGTGTGATCCCCTCCCGGGACAGCGACGTGCTTCTCGCACTCGATATGCGCCACCGTCCCGTCGATCAGCGCAATGCCGCGGTCGTTCTCGTGATAGCTCACACCCAGAAAGCGATTCGGTTCGGCGCCGGCAAATCGGCGCGACAGCGCTTCTTGCTCGGACGACAGAACGTTGAAGACCCAGTGTGTCGCGGCGAGGAGGGCCGTATGCATCTCGTGCACCTTCTCGACCGAGACCAGTATGAGCGGGGGCTGAAGCGATACCGATGCCAGCGAGTTTGCCGTCATCCCGATCGGACCGCCGTTCGCGTTTCGGGCGGTGATCACGGTGACGCCCGTCGCGAAGCGGCCGAGGAGCTGGCGGAAGAGCGGCGGCTCGACGCCGCGCGAAGCGTGGCTTGGATGGCTCACAATACCAATCCCGCGAGCACGCGCGGCGTGAGCGCGGCGCGCGCCGGCACGCAGTTCCCGGTCGCGCGCACCAGCAGATCGGCGAGATGTGGCCGTCGCGTCAAACGTCCGACCACGCGCTCCATGAGTGCGGGCCAGCCGACGGCGATGCCGATCATGCGCTCGAGGATCCATTTCCCGGCGAACTCCCGCCGGCGCGCGCGGGCGTAGCTGTCGAGACTCGCGCCGGTCGCGAGCGAGCACACGATCGCCGCGGCGGCAAGCTCGGCGCCACGCAAGGCGCTGTAGATCCCCTGTCCGGTAAAGGGATCGAAAAAGTCCACGGCATCGCCGACGAGCAGCGCGCCGCCTCCCTTCGCGACCGGCCGCCGCGACCAGCGCGCGAATGGTCCAGTCGTGAGCACGCGGCGCACGAGATTTCGGGCCTGAAATCGCCCGCGCACCGCGGGAAAGCGGTCGAGCTCCTCGAAGAACCGCGCGCCCCGGCGCGCCTCGCGGAATGGGACGACGAGGGCGACGGTGGTCACGCCGTCGCCGATCGGTCCGAAGCCCACGTATCCCGGCCGGCCGATGTGCATCTCGCCGAGGTCCGTGACATCGTGGACGTCGCGCACGTGCGCTGTGAACGCGATGCGGCGTGGCGGGGTGGCGTGCACGCGGCCAAGCCGCCGCGCCACCACGGAGCGTAATCCGTCCGCGCCAACCACGACTCGCGCGCGATACGTCTCCCGTTTCCCGTTTCCCGTTTCCCGCGCAATGACGCCAGCGACCGCGCCGGCGTCATAAACCAGCTCCTCGACTTTCATGCGCTCGCGGACCTCGACCCCGGCGGTTTCAGCCGCGTCGCGCAGAATTTTGTCGAACCGCATGCGCGGCAGCGCAAAGCTGAACGTCGGGAACCTGCCGACCACGCCGGCGCCGCTCGGCGCCACGACGCGCATGCCCGTGAGATGCGCGGGCGACGCCGCAGCGACCGCGGCGAGGACGTCAGGACCGAGCCGCTCGAGGACCCGAGTGGACTCGGGGCTCAAGTACTCGGAGCACGGCTTGTCGCGCGGGAAGGATGCACGATCGATCATCAGGACGCGCGCACCCGCGCGCGCCAGCAGCAACGCGGTGGCCGATCCGGCCGGGCCGGCACCGGCGACGACGACGTCCCAGGTTCGCGAGCTCACGCGAGAAGCCCCGCGCATCCTGCGCCCGTCAACGTCGCGGCCAGATTCACCACGTCGTTGTCGATCCACCGAACCTTGGGTTGTCCGATCGCACCGAGGAGAGAGTCCATGATCATGCCGGCCGTTCCCGCACCGATCAGGGCCATCGCTGCGTCCTGACCGAACAGGTAGGAGAGGGCGCCGACGACCGCCGCTCCCGCCATGCCACCAGCCGTACCCAGCAGCGTCATACCTCCGTCCGTGCCCGCGGGAACAGTGGTCCAGTTCGTGATCAAACGGGGCGGCGTTGGTGAATGGCTTCCGATCTCCGTCGCCCAGGTATCGGCGTTGGCGGCAGCAAGTGCGCCGGCGAACCAGGCCCAGTTGCCGGCCAGTGCTGCCAAGGCGGCGATTCCACCGTTGGCGATGACCTGGCGTGCATTTCGCCGCCCCTCGCCGCCGCCTTTCTCGCCGCCCTTCGCCGCCGCCGTCAACAGGCTCGAAGAAACAAAAAAAGCGAGGAGCAGAATCAATCCCCGCCAGCCAAATCCCCAGAGCGTCGCTCCGCCGACGGCGAGCGCCGCCGCGGCGCCCCGTCGCGTCAACCATCTCACTCGCCGAACAGTTCGCGCAGGACGCGGCGCTTCAGCTCGGCCGGCGCTCCCTGCGTGCGGCAGCGCGCGCGCAGAAACTTCAGGTATAGCTCCTCGAAGTCGAACTGCTCTCCGCAGGGCGGGCACTCCTCCAGGTGCTCCCGGATCTCTCGCTCGACCTCGGGCGTCAGCTCGCGATCCAGGAATTCATAGAGGTGCTCGACGCACTCGCGGCAATTCATGCGGGCGTTCCTTTGATATATCCCATTTCGACGGCGTAATTGTACAGTTTGCCCTGCAACAGCTGCCGCGCCCGGAACAAGCGCGACTTCACGGTGCCGATCGGCACCTCGAGGATCTGGGCGATTTCCTGATACGACATGCCTTCCACGTCGCTCAACACCAACGTTTCACGAAACGCCTCCGGGAGCTGATCGATGGCCCGGAGCACCTCGTCATCCACGATGCGGTCGAAGAACGCGCCCTGCGGGTCTTCATCCTGGACTTCTGCGAAGACGGCAAAAGGCTCGATCGCGTCGAGATCGACGGTCTCCGGATGCCGGACCTTCCTGCGGTATTCATTAATGAAGGCGTGCCTCAGGATCGTAAGCAGCCAAGCCTTGGCATTGGTTCCCTTCTCGTACTGGTCCCAAGCGCGGTAGGCCTTGAGCATGGTCTCCTGCACCAGATCGTCGGCGTCGGAGGGGTTGCCGGTGAGGCGCAGGGCCACGCGATAAAGGACGTCGAGATGAACGAGCGCTTCGCTCTCGAAGCTCGCCCGCTTCTCGTCGGTGGATGGGGGAAGCGTCATACGCGTTGTTGTGAAGGCTCATGCCCCGACGCGAGTTCCGCAATGGGGGAGGGGGTGCTACGTTTCGCGCTCCGTGGTGCACAGCATCGTCCCGCTCGCCGTCCTCGAGGCGGTCAAGAATCTCGACACTCCCGTCGAAGATGGGCTCACCGAGTTCGCTGACGAGTTGCTCGTGAAGCGGCTCGGCCTTTCGACGACGGTCCAGATGCAGCTCACCGAGTTCGAGCAGATGGTTCGCAAGGATGCGCGCGTCGAGCCGTCGCACGTCGAGGCGCTGATGCGGCTGGTGGGGCGCCGCCCGGATGCCGATCTCGTCTTCGCCGACGCGGGCCGGCGGGCGGCGCGCCGCGCCGTGCGACGCATGTCGGGAGTGTCACGCTTTGCCGCGCAGAGTGCGCCGCGTTGGTTCGGCCACGTCGCCGCGCGCCGCGCCGCGCGCACCGTGCTGGGCGCGGAACTCGGTCGAGAGCAGCGATTGCCCGTTGCCCGCGTGAGCGACCCGATCGCGATTCAGGCGACGCCGGACGGCTCGGCGTGTGCGTTCTACGGCGCGGGACTCGTCGAGCTCTTGCGCCTGCTCGTGGGCTACGAAGGCGCGATGTTGCACGTGACGTGTCGCGCGCGGGGCGCCAGCTCGTGCGAATGGCGCGCCGTCGGTCCCGATCCCCGGCATCAATGAAACCGCTCGACGGTTTTGATTTTTCCGCGCTGCGCGAGCTGCTCGGCGCACTGCCCGCCGATGGCTGGCTGTTGTACGATTTTCACGGCAACAATCCCGCGGCGGCCCGCGTGCTCGGCATCCACGGCATGGGTACGCGACGGTTCTTCGTGCTGCTGCCCCGCTCGGGCGCGCCCGTCGCCATCGCGCATCGCATCGAGCTGACGTCGTTCGAAGGCTTTCCCGGTGAGGTGCGGCCGTACGCAGCATGGTCCGAGCTGCATGCGCGGCTGCGCGCCATTGTCAGCGGAAAAACGGTCGCGATGGAAATCTCTCCCGGCGATGCCGTGCCCTACGTCGACAGGGTCCCGCACGGCGTGATCGAGCTGATCGAAGGCTTCGGCGCGCGGGTCGTGTCGTCGGGCACGCTGATCACCCGGTTCGCGGCGCGCTGGTCGGCCGCCGAGCTCGCGGGACATCGCCGCGCTGCCGAGTCCCTCGCGGAGATTGCCGGCGACACGCTGCGCTGGGCCGGCGCGCAACTCGCCGCTGGCAAGGAAGTCCGGGAGACCGCGATGCAGGCGCGTGTGATGGACGCCTTCGGACGCGCATCGCTCTTCACCGACCACCCGCCGATCGTCGGTTTTCAGGCGAACGCCGCGAATCCGCATTACGAGCCACGCGCCGGCGCCGATCGCCGTCTCGCGGCGGGTGACGTGGTCCTGCTCGACCTGTGGGCGGGACCCAAACAGGGTTCGGTCTTTGCCGATCAGACATGGATGGCATACGCGGGGGGCAACCCCGGGGCTGAACAGCGGAAAATCTGGGAAACGGTACGTGACTCACGGGACGCCGCCGTGGGTATCCTGAAGGAGAGGTGGGGCAAGGGCCAGCCCGTGACCGGCGCCGCGCTCGATGATGCGGCGCGCGGCGTGATTCGCACGGCCGGATATGGCGAGTACTTCGTGCATCGGACCGGCCATTCCATAGACCGTGATTTGCACGGCTCCGGTCCCCATTTGGACAATTTCGAGACCTCCGATGAGCGAATGTTGATCTCAGGAGTCGGCTTTTCGGTGGAGCCCGGGATCTATCTGCCCGGACGGTTCGGCATGCGCAGCGAGATCAACGTCTATCTGGGGGACGCCGGACCAGAGGTGACGCCATCCCGACCCCAGCAGGACCTCCTGCTGATCTCGGAGGGCTAGGAGGGCCTCTTGCGGGGTAGCGCGATACGCCGCATCTTCGCCGCCGCCTGACGGACCTAAGACGTTGACGTTGCGTTATCTTGACGACTTTCTAAAGCCCGACCAGCTTATCGAAAGAGTGATTTCGAGCCGTCGGTTGGATCCAGACCGAAGGGAGGTGTGGTGCTTCGACCTCACACATTCTGTCCGGTAGTTCACGCGCATTCACGCTTTTGGAGGAAGCATCCATGATGCCTCGTGTGATGAGCGCTGCCTCGCGCTTCTTGGTGCTCTGTTCCGTCCTCACGCTGGCAATCGGCGCCGCAACCTCGCCGCTCGCCGCGCAAGCCGTGTCCGGAAAAGTCGAGGGCACGGTGTCGGATCAGGCCGGTGCACCAGTCGCGAACGCGCAAGTGTTCGTCGTCGGAACTTCGTTTGGCGCGGTGACCAACGAGAAGGGCTATTACTTCATCAACAACGTGCCGGTCGGCACATACACGGTGCGCGCGCAGTTCATCGGGTATGCGCCCGCGGAAGTGCGCAACGTCCGCGTGCAAGGCGGCCAGACCGTCACGACCGACGTCAAGATGCAATCGTCGGCCGTCGTGCTGACGGGCATCACGATCGAGACGGCCGCGCAGCCGCTCGTGCCGCGCGACCAGGTCACGTCGAAATCGATCATGTCCGGTCAGACGATCGAGCGGCTGCCGGTCAACGACGTGCGCGAGGCGCTGCGCCTCGAGCCCGGCGTCGTCGAGAGCGGGAACTCGAAGGGCCTCGTGATTCGCGGCGGCCGTCCCGGTGAGGCCGCGATCTTCGTCGACGGCGTGCTGGTCCGCAACAGCCAAATGGGCCAGACCAACCTCACGATCGGCGTCAACGCGCTCGAAGAAGCGTCGGTGACGACCGGAGCGGTGGGCGCCGAGTTCGGCGAAGCGCAGTCCGGCGTGTTCGCGTTCGTCACGAAGTCCGGCGGTCAGCGGTATCAGGGCAACCTGTCGCTGTCGACGGATCAGGTTGGCGATCTGTGGCGCAACGTCGGCCAGCACCGGATCGAGGCGAGCTTCGGCGGACCGATCACGAGCGACATTACATTCTTCCTCGGCGGCACGGCCACCGGCAACCAGAGCGGCACGTGCGCCGGCCTGAACGGCTGCGGTGACATCCAACTCGATCGCGATGTCGAGCGTCCGGTCTACGTCGCCAGCGGCGTCGACACCGTCGTGCACCAGCCGGTGGACTTCGGCAATCCGCTCAGCGATACCATCAACATCGAGATTCCGCGCTTCGTGCAGTACAGCGGATATTGTAGCAACTCACCCATCGGCAGCACGCCGCTCAAGCAGGCCATCTCCAGCAACTACGGCGTGGAGTGCCAGGGCCTGCGGCTGCCGCTGTCTGCGAATACGCTCCTCACGGGGAACGCCTCGGTGCTGTGGAGCTACGGCAGTGGCTCGAAGATTCGTCTCTCGGGCGCGACCAGCACGAACCAGTGGCGCAACACGCCGACCATTGATCTCTACAATTCGGCGAACCAGACGGGCTCGCGGCTGACGCAGTCGACTTGGACGCTGAACTGGAACCAAAACTTGACGCGGTCGGCCGAGCGCGCGATGGCGCTCGACGTGTTTGCATCGTACCAGCAAGATCGGGGGATCACGGGCGTCCTGACCCGCGAGTCCGAGCTCAATTCCCGCGATCCGACGGGCGGATTCCTGATCAGCCCGCTCAAGTTCCTGGTCGATCTCAACTCGACACACGACGTGACGATTGCCGGCACGACGTATCAGGGTGTGGGTTGGCTCGATGACCTCCAGATCGCGTGCTTACAGGCCGGCCAGGCGGCGTGTCAGGATCTGGCGCCGTTCCTCGATCGGGACGACCTGATCTCGGCGCAACCGTACCGGATGAACCCGTACGCCGCCGAGCAGAGCGCCCGATTGCCGATGTTCACGTCGGGCGTGGATAACGGCTTCACGCTCATTCGCGAAAACCGTTGGCAGTTCCGCGCCAACTTCGACTGGCAGGCGGATCGCTACAACCGCGTCAAGCTGGGTGGTGAATACCACACCTTCGACACGCGGCGCTACGCGAGCGGCATGATTTCGGCGTTCGGCTTGAACGGCTACGCCGAGAAGCCGAACCGGATGGGCATGTACATCGAAGATCGCCTCGACCTGGGCGACGTCGTGCTGGTCGGTGGACTGCGCTTCGATCGGTTCGACAGCAAGTCCTCGTTCCCCGTCGTCCCCGGCCGTATCTCGTCGGTCACCGAACCATCGGTCACCATCGATGGTGTCACGTACAATTTCGCGCCGTTCGACCCGCTCAATCCGACGGCGAACTTCATCGTCGCGCCGGCGCACACGTCTTGGAGCCCGAGCGTCCAGGTGTCCTTCCCGGTCACCGAGCGCTCGAACTTCCGGCTGTCCTACGCGCATCAGGTTCAGGCGCCCGATTTCGACCTGATGTATCGCGGCAAGAACACCGATCTGTCGCAGAGTAACCGCAACCAGAGCTTCGGTCGCGATCTCGACTTTGCGAAGACGATCATCTTCGAGTTCGGTATCCGGCACGCGTTCAACCAGGACATGGTGCTCGACGTGTCGGCCTACAACAAGGACAAGGTGGCGGACGTCTCCGGCCGCCTGTTCCGGATCCCCGATCCGGGCAATAGTAACGCGCTGAGCGACTGGCGCGTGTTCAACAACGCCGACTTCGGGAACGTGCGGGGGCTCGACTTCCGGCTCGACCGCCGCTTCTCGAACATCTTCAGCGGCTCGGCAGCCTACACGTTCCAGATTGCCAAGAGCACCGGGTCCGATCCGTTCGCCTACTTCCGCACCACGGCGCGCGTGATCAGCTCGCTGACGAATGAAACGGCGCCGCCGCCGCAGGCGACGCTGCCGACAGATGACAACCGGAAGCACCAGGTCACGGGCGCCATGGCGCTCCAGTTCCCGACCGATTGGCATCGCGGGACGACACTGGGCAGCGTCATGCGCGACGTGGGCGTGTTCGCCACGTTCCGCTTCGCGAGCGGATTGCCGTACACCAAGATCCGCAACTCCGGTGAAGGCGTGGCGCAGGGGGAGGCTCCGCTCGAGTTCACGAATCAGGAGCCCATCAACTCGTCGTACATGCCCTGGTTCAAGAACGTCGACCTCCGCGTGACGAAGGGTCTCGCCTTCGGCACGCTCGACTGGACGTTGTTCGCCGAAGCGAAGAACCTGTTCAACTGGAGGAACGTGCTGAACCTGTTCCTCGAGACCGGCGATGTGGTCAACGCCCAGCATCGCGAAAGGTACTTGGAGGAGCAGACCGCTCAGATCGAACGGCAGGCGCAGGAGAACAGTCTGTTCACCACCGTCAATGGCGAGAATGCGCTCGACCTGTCGGCTCCCGGCGTCTGCACCGGGTGGCGGTCTCGCGCGGTCAGCGGCGCCGGCGGACCGGTGGATTGCGTGTTGCTGCAGCGGGCCGAGGCCCGGTTCGGCAACGGCGACGGCGTGTACACCGCTTCGGAGTACTCGGCGGCGTTCAACGCCTGGTACAACCTGCAGCAGGCGCCCGATCGCTTCTATGGTGCCGGCCGTCGCCTCCGTGTGGGCGCGGAGATTTCGTTCTAAGGACTTGACCTGGAGCCGGGTGATTCGTCCGGAGGCTGCGGCCTCCGGACGACGCGCCCGGCGGCCGTTTCCCCAGGATCGCTTTTTTCTCAAGGAGACCGTTCAATGGCACGTGTATCGGTAAGAACCGGACTGCGGCTCGGCGCGCTGGTCGCGCTTGGGCTCGCCTTGGCGGTTCAGGCCGCGGAGGCGACCCCGCGCCCGCGCGCGCGACGCGTCCTTCAACTCTTTTCGGGCTTCCTGGGCCGGCAGGACGTGAACCGCTTCGATTGCGGGCTCAACGCCGTCGGCATGGTGTGCGTCGACCCAGGTGGTTCCACCACCGTGGGCGGCGGATTCTGGCCCAAGGGGACGCCCGACCAATACGTCTTTAACTCCGGCCTGCAGCTCGCCGGCGTCGTGAACCCAGGCATCACCGGGTTCGCGTGGGCGGGCGACACGATCGGCGCCTTCTTCTTCGATCCCAAGGGGACGACGGAGCACGGCGACCGGCTGTCACTCGTGTGGAGCTCGCTCGACAACACGGACAACGCCAACTGGCCGCGCGACGCCTACGTGCCCAACGACACGAGCCTCTTCAATCCGGTGCTCATCGGGCTGAAGGCCGCGTCGCAGCAGGACACGTGGTCGCGCTACTGGGACGGCAACCCCCAGCAAAACGCCGGCCGCAAACACCCGCTCGGCGTGCTGGTGGATCAACGCGGCATGGGCTGGAACTTCCCCAGCGGCAATGAAGACATCATCTACTACCTCTACACCTTTACCAACATCACCGCGAGCGACGCATCGGTCTACGCGGGCAAACCGGACGCCGATTCGCTGGCGAGGTACGGCGCGCGGTTCCAGTCGCTGAACGAGGCCGCCTTCGGCGTGCAGATCCCCGACACCGGCTACACGATCACGGACATGTACGCGGCGTTCGCCATGGACGCGGACGTGTCGGACGCGGCGCGGGAGAACTACTCGACGGCGTTCCTGCCGTTCAGCATGGGCACGGCGTTCAAGAACAACTGGCACGCGCCGGCGATGCTGTTCCCGGCGTCGATTTTTTCCGCCCCATTCGCCGCGGCACCCGGCATCGTGGGCGTGAAATACCTGAAGAGTCCCATCGTCGGCGGCCAGGAAGTCGGTCTCACGATGTTCAGCAACACGATCAACGGCGGGCAGTTCGACGACGCGCAGAACACGACGCAGCTCTGGCGCTATCTCTCAGCCCAACTCGACCCCACTGCGGGTGACGCGCCGTGCGGCGCGCCCCTCCCGCCCGACGTCGGCAGGGTCTGCTACGTGTCGCAGTCGAGCGACGACATCCGGTTTTTCCAGTCATCCGGTCCGCTGGACCTGAAGCCCGGTGAGTCGAAGACGATCGTCGTGGCGTACGTGGCCGCGGCGCCTGTTAATACGCCCGCGATCGCCGGCCGCGGCCAGGCGTTCGATCTGAAGCCCGCGTACCCGGCGCAAGCGACGGCGCTGGCGACCGGCGCCGATACCCTGCGGTCTGTCGATCGGGTTTTCGGAGCCATCTCGGTGATCGATGACAACGCGAACGGCAGAATCGACCAGGCCGAGGTCCGGACCGTCCCGCGCTCACTGCTCAACAAAGGCCTGATCGCTCAAGCGGTGTTCGATAACAAGTTCCTGCTGCCGTTCCCGCCGAACGGACCGGAGTTCTTCGTGGTCCCCGGCGACAATCAAGTGACGATCGTGTGGAAGCAGAGCACTACGGAAACCGACACGATCGGTGATCCCTACTTCCAGATTGCTCGGCAGGCGCGTGTGCCGGACTTGTCGACGCCCGATCCGACCGATTCCATACCCAACCCGCTGTACGATCCGAACTACCGTCAACGGGATGTTGAGGGATACCGGCTCTATCGCGGCCGGACAACGGGCGATCTGCAGCTCATCGCCCAGTTCGACTACAGCGGCACGCAGATAATCGACAAAACGGCAGCCTTCCAATACACCGACTGCGCGCCGGAGCTCGGCATCACGTCGGGCTGCCCGGCGGGATACAACACCACGGGCGTGCCCCACGGGCTCGTGGACCACGTGGTGCAGATTCCGCCCGGCGGAAGATTGGCGGCGCTGCCGGATTCGAGCATCGTAGTGCTCGAGGCCGATACGGCGGTCACGGGTGGTGGGACAAGCGGCGCGTGCGCGCCGCACCTGTGCCTGCCGCTGCGCGACACCGGCGTGCCGTTTGCGTTCACGGATAACGGCGTGAAGAACTCGTTCACCTACTACTATGCCGTGACCGCGTTCGATGTGAACGCGGTGAAGTCCGTCGGCGTTGGGAGCACGGCGCTCGAGTCGCCGCGAACCACCAAGACCGTGACTCCGCGGAAGCCCTCCGGCCAGCAGACGGCCGGCGCTCTGCTGCCGGCGGAGCTCGTTGGTAGCAGCGGCGCGATCCCGGCCGGCACGCCTCCAACGCTCGATCCAGCGACGGGCAGATTCAGCGGCCCGGCGCAGCCGACCGACGCCGTGGAGTTGGGGCTGGCGGCCTTCCTGCCGGAAGTGCTGGCCGATGGCAGCGTGACGCTGTTCATCGACTCCGTCATCCCGGGAACGGTGTTCGGCCCGGCCGTGTTGCCCGCGACGTATTACATGCGCGCCCAGGGCGCGGGGGCACCGGTCTCGTTCGCCTTACCGGTGGCGCTCGATCAATTCAGCGCCGAGCATAGCGCCACTGCCAACTTTCCCGCGACCGCGATAACGACCAGCAAATCGACGCGATACGGCGGCGATTCGACGTACTCGTTGTACGGGAGCACCACGATCACCACGGCGGGTGACTACCGCGTGACGTCGTACGGCCGCGCGTCGATCAACGGCGATCCCGCCAATTCCGATCATACGGGACCGCGCTGGTTCGCCGGTACCAACGAGACCACCGACGACCCCAACGGCATCGTCTGCAGTCCCGCGGACGGCGCCTGCGTACAGGCCAACCTGTCACGGAACGCCGGGGCCCTCCCGGGCGTGCAGATCTTTCATCACAACTCCTACCTCACGGTGCAGAACCTCGGCCGTGAATTCGAGGGCGTCGGCGCCGGCGTCTTCCGGGCCGCGGACATGCGGATCCGTTGGGGTGCGAACGGCGCCGTGGACGAGGTGATGGACCTCACCCATCTCGTGCCGGTGCCGTTCAGTCCCAAGATCCGCGCGTCGTGGGGTATCATCAACGATTCGTCGTTCTACCTCGCCGGCACCAACCGCGCGACGATGACCGATACGAGCATCGCCGAGCTGACGTGGACCGACATCTACTGCATCGCTCCGGTACCGGCGTATCTGAACCGCTGCGGCGGGGCCGCGCAGGTGCCCGGTGTCCTGCAGAACCACGCCCGGCTGAACCCGGTGCACTTCGCCTCCTCCACGATCGCAGGATCGACGGGGCTGACGGCGGGCGCACCCACCGGGACCGGCTTCATCCTGTACATCAACGGCCACTCGTTCCTGATGCAGATGGCCGCGCTGCCGGCGGCGGGGACGGAGTGGACCGTGCGGTTCTTCTCGGGCAACATCGTCGGTTCGGTCGGGAGCTACGAGTTCGAGCCCGGCCTCCGGCCGGCGGCGGTGAGCGGGCTCCAGGTACGCGTCGCATACCAGGGTTCGTCATTCAACCCGGCGACGACGAGCGCGGCACGGCTGGATAGTGTGCACACGGTGCCGGATCCGTATTACGTCACCAACTCGCTCGAGCAGTCCCCGAACTCGAAGAAGCTCCGGTTCGTCAACATGCCCAGCCAGGCGATCGTGCGCATCTACACGGTCAGCGGCATCCTGGTGCAGGTGCTCACGCTGAACGACGTGACCGGCGGCGGCGAAGTCGAGTGGAACCTCCGCAACCGCAACAACCAGTTCGTCGCATCGGGCGTGTACTTCTATCAGGTGGAAACACCGGACGGCAAAACCAAGACCGGCCGGTTCACCGTGGTCAACTTCGCGCAATAGCGCTTAAGAGGGAGCATCGAGATGACGCGCATGATTCGAAGCTTCAGTGGTGCCCTCGCGGCGCTGGTGTTGGTCGCGGGGCCGGCCATTGGGCAGGTTACCCTGCCATCCGACAACACCGCATACGGCACCACCGCCGGCGAGTTCCTGCTGCTCGGCGCCGGTGCCCGCGGTCTGTCGTTGGGGGGCGCGTATGCGGCGCTCGCCACCGACATCAGTTCGCTCTACTACAATCCGGCGGGCGCGGCACAGATTGCGCGCCCGGGCATGTCGCTCTCCACCTATAACTACGCGGTGGACACGCGCTACATCTGGGCCGGTATCGCGCTGCCGATGGGCGGCGGCGCGCGGACCGTCGGCCTGCAGATCGGCAACTTCGGGTTCAGTGACCAGCCGGTCTACACGGTCGAAAACCCCGATGGTGACGGCACCAAATACAGTGTGTCGCAGACCTTCGTCGGCGGCACATACGCCCAGAACTTCAGTGACCGGTTTTCCGCCGGCATGACGTTCAAGGTCATCTCCGACGCGCTCGGCAAGACCAAGGCGAACGCGTTTGCGGTGGACTTCGGGACGAACTTCCACGCGCAGGCGATGGGCAAGCCGATCCGTGTCTCATTCGTGATTCAGAACCTCGGCTCCGATCTGAAACACTCGGGATCGGCGCTCGATGCCACGGTTCCCCGTCCTCCGGTGCCTGGTCAGGTCGAGGTTCCGCAGGAAGATCAGCCGGCCGAGCTGGCAACGAAGGAATGGGGCCTCCCGGTGCTGTTCCGCGTGGGCGCGTCGTTCGATGCTTACTCCAACGAGCAGACGCGCGTGACCGTGCTATCGGAGTTCACGCAGCCCAACAACAACCGCGCGGGCTTCGGTGTCGGCGCCGAGTTCATGCTCAACGACATCGGCAAGAGCGGGTTCTTCTTCGCCGGCCGGGGCAGCTGGTCGTATGCGGCTGACAACAATCTCGACGCGGGATCGGGCGCCGGATTCGCGACCACGATGAGTGGGAAGGAGAACACGGACGGCCTCGCGGCCGGCTTTGGCGTCGGATATCGTCGCCCCACCATCGAGCTCGGGTTCGACTACGCCTACCGCAGCTTGGGCTTGCTGGGCGGCACCAACATGATGTCGTTCTCGGTCTCCTGGTAATCAGGGGAGCCTAGCTGTAGGGAGGAGATTTTGCGGGTGTTGTGGCTGATCCTGCTGGCCGTCGCGCCCTGCGCGGCGGCCATGCAGAGCCCGTCCTCGTCTCCCGCGTCCTCCGCCACGCCGGCGGCGTCGCGAGACGTCGCGATCGGCGTGGTGCGGTCGTATCGGGGAAATCGGACGCTGATCAACGGCTTCGTGCGCGTGCCGCATGCGATGCTCGAGCCGGTGACGATCGGAGCGGGTGGGTTCGCGGAGTTTCGCCTGGATGTCGGTGTCGTGGATGCGCGCGGGAGTGTGCTCGCGACTGACAGCTGGACACGGCGCGTGCCGTGGACCGCGTCCCAGGCGCGAGGGGCGGCGAGCGTCGAGATGGTGACGTTCACGGTCGACTCCGGCGCCTACGAAATCCGGGCGATCACGAAAGATTCGGCGTCGGGCCGGCAGTCGGCCGCGATGCTGCCCGTGGAGGCATACAGGACGCGGCCGCCGGCGTCGGACTTGTTGCTCGCACCGCAAATCCGCCGCGCGGCGCCGGGGGATACGTCCACAGGGCCTGGTGAGCTGCGCAAAGGTGATCTGTTGATCACCGCTGCACCCGAGTTGGCGTTGTCGCCGACGCAGGCCGCGTTGTTCTACTATTGCGAGGTGTATCGCGACAGCGCCGGTGAAGTCCCGTGGGCGCTGCGCGTGCGCGGTGAAGACGGACGCGCGATCGTGAGCACGCCGGCGACACCGGCCCCGATCGCCGCGGGCGGCGGCGTGATTACTGGTTCGGTGGACTTGGCGGGACTACCGCCTGGGTCGTACCGGCTGGAGGTGGTCATCGGGGCGGGCAGCGGCCCGGACTCGGTGACACGATCGGCGCCGTTCCGCATGGTGGGGTTCGAGGTTGAGCAGCAGCTGGCACAGCAGGCGCAGACATCGGCCGTCGCCGGGGACGTGTTCTCGCAGATGAGCGAGGCGGAGCTCGACACGCTGTTCACGCCCCTGTTTTACCTGGCGCAGTCGAGTGAGCTCAGTGTGTACCGCGGCCTGACGCTGGAAGGGAAACGCCGGTTTCTGCGGGAGTTCTGGCGCCAGCGCGATCCCACGCCGGGTACGCCGGGCAACGAGCTGCAGGATGGGTTCTATCAGCGGCTGGCCGAGGCAAACCGGCGGTTTCGTGAAGGCGGCGCCGCGGAGGTTCCGGGATGGCGCACAGACAGGGGAAAGATCTTCATCCTGCACGGCGAGCCGGATGAGATCATGCGACGCCCGCAGTATGGCCAGAGCAATCAGTGGGAGGCCTGGAAGTACACGCGGCCGCGGCCGCTGAAGTACGTGTTCTACGATCAAACCAGGCTGGGAAACTACCAGCTGATTTACACCGACGACCGCAAGGAAAAGGGCATGCCGGGCTGGGAGCGGATGGTCGGGCAGGAAGCGGTTCAGGATATCGCCAGGTTCTAGCGACGAACTATCACCTAGTCGGGAGAGCGATATGAAGCGATTGGATTTTCGTTCGGTGGTCGTGGTGCTCCTGGCGGCCGCGGCGGGGTGTAAGGGCGACCCCACAGCAGACCTCCGCACCGGTGTCAGCTCGGTGAGTATGAACCCGGATCTCATGTTCATCGATATCGGCGCCAGCAAGGCATTCGAGGTCGTGGTGCGCGACCAGCAGCTGAACCCGGTCGCCGCTGAGGTCACGGTGACGTCGTCCGATGCCGCCGTCTTTACGGTCGAGGCAGACACGTCGGTGCCGTCTGCCGACGGCGCTCACCACGATTTCATCGTCAACGCCGTTGGTACGGGACAGGCGCGGGTGCGCGTGTCCGCGGCCGGTGTGAGCGATTCGGCGACGATCACCGTGCTGCCGCTTGCCTTCCCGGGCGCTGCGGTTGGCAGCCCAGTCATCGGCCAGTTGTTCATAGTCGCCATCACCGATCCGTTGTTCGCGTTTGACCCCGCCGAAGCGAATATCGACTTCGGTGACGGCATTCTGGGCGATGTCATCAGTGTGACGCCTGAAACCCTCACTGTCCGCGTGCCACAGCCCGAGGGATCGCAGCCGCGGCCCGTCGACATCCAGGGCATTGCTGTCAACTACGTGCCGGGCCTCGTGGTCACACTTCCGTCGGCATCCCTCAACGTGGTGCCGGTGGGTGATCGCGAGACGCCGGGGGCAGTCATCATCACGCCTCCCGCGAGTGGCGGTCCCGATCTGGTGTTCCATGACGGCTTTCAAGCGGGTGCTAATGGCGCGACGACCTTCATCGATTACTTCTATCAGTTCACTCTCGCCGCGACCGATACCTTGACGTTCACGCTGGAGTGGGAGGGTGCCGCGGACCTCGATATGCTCAACCTGCGTACGAACTTCACCGTCATAGGTGGAGGGGCGGCTGCGACAGGTGCCAACCCTGAGTCGTATACGGTGATTTTCCCGGCGGGGACTTACCACCTGTTAGTGGAATCGTTCGACGATCACGACGAGCCGGCCCACCTGTTTAAGGTCACGATTCGCAATCCGTAAACGGCCCGCTGATGCCCGTCGAGTACCGAGCCCCGGGGAACTAACCCCGGGGCTCGGTGTTTGGATGCGAGTGATGGTCCGCTGGCTCGCACCCGCATTGGTTCCCGCCGTGCTTGCTATGCAGCACGACACGACGCTCGCCACTGCCCGCGAAGCAAAGCTCGACAGCCTGTACGGTCCCCTCGTCTACCTCATGAGAGCCGATGAGCGCGGCCGCTATGGCGGCCTCACTGTGGAAGGGAAGCGCGCCTACCTGCGGCAATTCTGGAAGAGGCGAGACCCGACGCCCGATACACCGACCAACGAGGCGATGACGAGCTTCTACGGCCGCGTGGCAACGGTCAACCGCATGTTCCGCGAAGGGGGAGCGGCCGAGATCCCCGGATGGCGTACCGACCGTGGCCGCATCTACCTGAAATACGGCCCGCCGGCCGCAGTCCTGAGCCGGCCGCGGCCTGGGTCGACCAATCCGTATGAAGTGTGGCGTTACGAGAAAGGGCGACTGCTCAAGTTCGTTTTTCTCGACCTGACCCGCTTCGGCAATTACGCCCTCATCTGGACGAACGATCCTCTCGAGAGCACCCGGCCCGACTGGCGCATCCTATTGGGCCCCGAGGCCGTCGACGACGCGATGCGGTTCTGAAGTCGTCGACACCGGAGCTCGGCTGCCTTCGCGCCACGACGCTGCGACCACCACCGCCGCCCATACCGCTGTGCCCACCGCCACATGTGCCGCCTGCAAGCCCCAAGGCAAACCGAGCAGCACCGTCGCCGCGCCGATGCTCACCTGGAGTGCGACGAGCCCCGCGACGATGAACGCCGCGCGTGCGCGCGAGCGAACGGCCCATACGATGGCGACGACCGCAAGCGTGTACGCGAGCAGCCGATGGATCCAGTGAATCGAGGCCAGCGAGCCGGCGGTGGTCCAGATCTGGCCATTGCAGAGCGGGAGTCCACCGCACGCCGCGGCAGCGCCGAGGTTTGCGGTGAGTGCGCCGAACAGCACGGTAACGAACGCCAGAGGAACGAGTAGCATCGTCCCCCCTCTCCCGAAGGGAGAGGGGGACAGGGGGTGAGGCCGATCGTCGCGCGACACGACGGTTGGACGTGCGGCCGCCACAACCAGCAACGTCGCCAGCAACAGCATCGCCGTGCCGAGATGCAGAATGACGGTCCACGCCGGCAGCTCGAGCTTCACCGTGATCGCGCCAAGCAGGACCTGCAGCACGAGCAGTCCGACAGCAATGTATGCGGCTGTTGGTTTTCTAACCCCGGGCGCCAGCCCGGGGTTAACGGAACGTTGCCGGCCGGGGGACGGTCGCCGGTCGAGAAACCAACCAAATGCCGCGAGTGCCACAACCAACCCTGACACGAGCGCCGCCATCAGCCGGTGGCTCCACTCGATCACGGTGCCGATGTCGTCGAGTGGCGGAAAGAAATGGCCGTTGCAAAGTGGCCAGTGATCGCCGCAGCCCATTCCCGATCCGGTGATGCGCACAACGCCGCCGAGGATGATCAGGAGATAGGTGCAGATGGCTGCGGACCAGGCGAGTATTTTGAAACGTCGGGACATAGACGGGAAATCTAATTTCCACGCGTTCCCACGCACCACGTACCCCGCACCACGCACCTCGTATATTGCATCCCCATGTCCACTCCGATAATGCCCGCCGATCAGTGGGGCGAGCGATTGATCCGCCGGCTCGGCTTGTGGAGCGCCGTCGCGGTGCTCGTAGGTTCGACGATCGGCAGCGGGATCTTCCGCACTCCCGCGAGCGTCGCGCAACGGATCGACGACGTGCCGCTGTTCCTGCTCGCCTGGGTGCTGGGTGGAGTCGTCGTCCTGTGCGGTGCCCTGACGTATTCCGAGCTCGCCGCCGCCTTTCCCCGCTCGGGCGGCGTGTACGTCTTCGTGCGCGAATCGTTCGGACCGCTGCCCGCGTTCCTGTTCGCGTGGGCGGAGCTGTGGATCATCCGGCCCGGCGCGTTCGGCGCGATCGGCATCACGGCGTCGGCGTACACGCTGCGCACGCTCGGGGCAGACCCCGCGGCCGTGGCCGCCGTCATCGGACCCATCGAGATTCGCGCCGAGCAGGTGCTCGGTGCCGGATACATTCTGCTGGTCGGAACGGTGAACTATTTCGGCATTCACCGCGGTGCGGTGCTGCAGAACTTGAGCACCGTCTTCAAGGTGGGAGCTCTGGTGCTGCTCGTGCTCGTGGGATTCATGCTCGGCACCCCGAGCGAGCCCAGCGCGGGCGGGGCGGGCGGCATCTTGGGGCAGCGCGCGTCGGTCGGCCTGTCGCCGTTCCTGCTGGCCATGGTGGCGATCCTCTGGGCGTACGATGGCTGGGCCGACCTGGCCTTCGTCGGTGGCGAGGTACAGCGACCGCAACAGACGCTGCCACGCGCGCTGTTGATCGGCACGTCGATCGTCGTGGTACTCTACCTCTCGGCGAATCTCGTCTACCTCTACCTCATTCCGATTCAGCAGATGAAGCAAGCGGAGTTGGTTGCGGCCGATGTTGCGCGCCTATCGATCGGGGCGGCGGGCGTTGTGGTCGTCTCGGCGGCGATCGCAGTGAGCACGTTCGGCACGTTGAACGGCTCGATGATGACCGCGCCGCGCATCTTTTTCGCCGCCGCCGAAGACGGGCTCTTTCCGAAGGCGATTGCGCGCGTCGATCCACGCACCACCGCGCCCACGGGCGCGATCGTGCTGATGACGGTGATGGGCATGATCTTCATTCTGGTTCGCACGTTCACCGCGCTCGCCGATCAATTCATCATCGGCATCTGGCCGTTCTATGCGCTCGCGGTGGCGGGGGTGTTCGTGCTCCGGCGCACGCGACCGGGCCTCGAGCGCCCCTACAAGACGTGGGGCTATCCGGTGGTGCCGCTCGTGTTTCTCGCGGGCGCCCTCTTGCTGCTGGGCAACTATCTGGTGTCGGAGACCGGTGCGTTCGCCATCGACATCGGGATCATACTCACCGGTATTCCCGCGTACCTGATATGGCAGCGCACCCAGCGGGTCCAGCCGCCGATCGGGCCGGAAACGACCTAACAGAGAGAAAGGGCGCAGTCGCCCGCGCCCCTTTTTACGCCTCACGGTCCAACGGTCCAACGGTCCAACGGTCCAACGGTCCAGCCGTCCAACCGTCCAACCGTCCAACGGTGTTACCAGTTAAACATGTACCGCACGCCGAGCTGCATCCGCCAGACGTCGTTAGTCGTGACCGCTTTCTGGATGCTCTTGGAGATTAGCGGGCCGCCAGCCGAAACCGTATTGAGGCGGTAGAGGTTGGCCCCCGTCGCGTCCACACCCTGCGAGGCGAGCGGACGGTTCGTGATCAGGATCGTGGACACGCCCCAGTCGCTGTTGAGCCAGTTGGTGAAGTTTAGCATGTCGAACCGCAATTGCAGGCTGTGCGGCGCGCTGCCGATCCGGCGGCTGATGTCCTGCGAGATGCTCACGTCGGCGCGGTAGACCATGGGTCGGACGACCCCGTTGCGTCCCGCGTACTCGCCGCGATGGGCACGCAAGTAGGCATCCTGCTGGATGTACGCCTCCCACGCCGCCACCTGCTGCGCGACCGTATACGTGGTTCCGCTCTGAGTGTATTGCTGGAAATTCATCTCGCTCGTGTTGCGCGGGATATAGATCAGGTCGTTCGTCGCGCCGTCGCCGTTCATATCGTTGCTGAAGATGTAGCTGTCGGTACCGGAGCTGCGGCCGTCCCAGTACAGGCCGACGCTCGTTGGTCCGATCTTGAAGAAATCGCGCGTGTACGTGACGGCCGCGAAGATCCGCGGGCCCGGATTGAATTGTGAGTACGCGGCGATCGGATTGTTCGGATCGATGGCGATCGCGTTGCCCGTCCACGACCCTGCGGCGATGGAGCCCGCATCGACCGTGTTCTTGCTGACGCCGTAGCTGTAGCCGACTTTCGCAAACAACCCGCTGCGCCACGAGCCCTCGAGCGTCGCCGCGATGTTCCACGAGGAGCCTTTCCCCTGGTTCGTGAGTACCGTCGCGTCGCTCACGGCGCCGTAGATGCGGTTTGACGTCCAGCGTGGCCGCCCGTCCGGTCCGAAAAATGCCGACTGCGCCGCCGGCAGGTTGGCATTGATATACGCGATCCCGTTCACGTCCTTCGAGTACATGTACTCGGCCGTGCCGGTTAGGCCCCATGGCAACCGCTGGTCGATGGCGAGGTTGCTCCGCCACAGCTGCGGGAACTTGAAATCGGGATCGGTCAGCGCGAGCTGGAAGCTGGCGGCCGGTGCGTCGGACGGGGCCGGTTTGTAATGCTCGGGGTCGGGGTGGAACGGGAACGCGGTCGTGTTGTCCTGCTGGATGAAACCGGTCAGCATCCCCGTGTTACCGATCTGGTTCGAAATCCACACGTATGCCGGTCGCCCCGTAAACACGCCTGTCCCACCCCGGATCTGCGTTCGCTGTTGACCACCCACGTTGAGATTGAAGCCAACGCGCGGCGAAAAGAGGAGGTTCACTCCCGGCAGCGAGCCGCTGCTGTACTGGACCGGGTTCCCGTTCTGGTCGCGGAACGTCATGGTATCGGCGACCGAATTGGCATAGGCGGTGTTCTCGAAATTCGGCGCGTCGACCCGCAATCCGGCCGTCAGGGTCAAGTTGGGGTTCGGCCGCCATTCGTCCTGCACGTAGACACCGGAATACAACACGTCGAGCGGCTGAACGGGTTCGGTCTGACCAGAGAGGTTGGCGTACCGGACCTGGAACCGGTTCAGCGTGACGGGCGATACCGTGCGGGTGGGGTTGGCCAGATAGTCGTTGGCGTCCGTGTACCAGTCGGCCAGCGAGTTATAGACGTAAATGCTCTGCGCCCCGGAGTTGAACACGTTGGTCGAGTGATATTTCTCGACGCTCAGGCCCAGCGTAACGGAGTGCTGCGGCAGGTACAGTGTGAAGTTGTCCTGCAGCTGATAGCTGTGGTAGAACAGTTTGTTGTGCGGCGTGAACGGCTCAAAGCCGAAAGTGGTATAGTTGGTTCCAGCCTGGAAAATCTCGACCTCCGGGAACCACGGGCCTTCCACGTTCTTGCGGCTCTCGTCGCTCTTATTGTAGCCAACGATGAGGTTGTTGGACTTGTTGCCGAACGTCGCGTTCCACTCGCCCACAATCGAACGGATGTTCTCGAGAATCGCGTAGTTCGAGTTCGCAAAGTTCAACGAGTTCAGACTGGTGCGGCGATTCCCCCTTCCAAGCGATGCAGAATTGGAAACCAGCTGGTCCGAGACCGAGTTCAGCAGGTTGTAGCGGATGTTGAACTTGTGGTTCTCGTTCAGGTTGAAGTCGAGCCGCGCGAGGAAGCGCGTCGAGGGGATACGGAAATCGTACCCCTGATAGGCCCCGGTCTCGTAATCGAAATTGTTCCGCAGGTAGCTGCTGAGTGAATCGAGATCGGAGGCCAGCACGCGAGTCGTCGTTCCACCTACCGAATCAGTCAGGGAATTTCGCGCGGTGAAGGTTGTGCCGGGCTGCGTCTGTTTGTCGTCTTCATAATTGGCGAAGAAAAACAGCTTGTTCTTGATGATCGGACCACCCAAAGAAACGCCGATGTTCGTATAGTCAAACGTTCCCGGGTTGAACTTGTTGGGCCCAGCCTGAGTGCCGACGTAATCGTTGTTGCGCATGTTGTAGAACATCGAGCCACTAAACGCGTTGGCGCCGCTCTTCGTCACCATGTTGACGCCGGCGCCCACGAAATTGCCCTGGCGCACGTCGTACGGCGCGATCGCAACCTGCACCTGCTGGAGTGCGTCGATGGACACGGGCGTGACACCGGTACGGTCACCCGGTTGCCCGGCGAGGCCGAAAGAATTGTTGAAGTACGACCCGTCGATCGTCATGTTGTTCAGGCGGTTGTCTTGGCCGGCAAATGAAAACCCGAACGACATGGGGCTGTACTGCGGCGTCAGCCGCAGGAGGTCCTCGACTCGACGGCTGATCGTGGGAAGCTTCTGCAGCTGCTCCTTGGTGACCGTGGTCGCCGCGCCCGTGCGCTCGGAGCTGAAGATGTTGTCGGCCGTCGCCTCCACCGTGATCGCCTCGAGCTCGACCGACGCGGGCGTCAGCTGAAACCGCAGGTCGCTCGTCGTCCCCAGGCCGACGTTGACGTCGTTGTGGACCGTCGGCCGGTAGCCGACGCGCGAGGCGGTGACGCGATAGGGCCCGCCCACGCGCATACCTGGAAGCGTAAACCGGCCGTCCCCTCGGCTCGACGCCGCGTAGGTCGTTCCCGAAGGACCATGCACGGCGGTGATCCGCACGCCCTCGAGCGGCGTGCCCGCCGAGTCGGTTGCTGTCCCGGCGATCGCGCCGGTAGTCACGCCCTGGGCTGGCAGGACGCCCGGGCACAAGAACGCAAAAAACGCCGCAGCCACGACGGCGCGGCTCGAGCTGACGATCGAGCGCATGGATGGACCTCCCCTTCGAGAGAAACAGAGCGGGGTACGCATGAGACCGGGGAGAAAGTCGCCCGCCCTCGTACCCTCGTCAAGGACGCTAGGTCGGCGCTTTACGCAGCAGATACACGGCCGCGACACCGACGAGAAGGTTCGGCAGCCACGCGGCGAGCATCGGGGGCAACACCCCGCCCGAGCCGACCGCCTTGGCGAGCTGAAACATCAAGAGCACGATGAAAGTGGTTGCCAGACTCGCCGCGACGCCCCAGGCCGCGCCGCTCTTCGGTGAGGAGATCGCCAGCGGCGCGCCGAACAGCGCGATCAGCAGGCAGATAAACGGAATGGCGATCTTGAGGGCCAATTCGACCTGGAGTTTCTTGGCGTTCGATCCGCTCCGGGCCAGCGCGTCGATATAGCGCTGGAGCTCGGCGTAGCGCATCTCATCCGGGGCCTTGGGCTGCGCCAGCAAATCGACCGGGCTCTCGCGCAGCGTCCGCGACTGCAGCGAATCGAATGCGAACGCAAACTCCCCGCCCGGCTCGTTCCCCTCGAGATAGCGCAACGAGCCGCGCTGCAACATCCAGTACGCGCGGTCGCGCGCGCCCTTCTTCTTTTTGCTGCTGTCGCTGTAGGTCGCGCTCTGGGCCGCGAGGACGATCGTGGGGTACTCGACGCCTGTGCCTTCGCGCTCCAGCACCAGGTCCACCATCTGACGGGTGCGCAGATCGAGCCCACGAATGGCGTAGACCCACCCGCCGTCGGCGCGATACACAAAGTTGTCCCGCGTCGGCAGCGACTGTGTCGTGCGCTCTCCCAGCAGCTCGAGCCGTTTCGTCGTGGCGACCGGGGCGAGCTCCCCGAGCACCAAGCCCATGAGGAACGCGGCCGCGCCCGCCAGGAACAACGGCCGCACCAGACGATGAAACGAGATCCCCGACGCTTTCGCGGCGGTGAGCTCCGAGTGCCGGCCCAGGGTGCCGACCGTGAAGACCGTTGCAAACAACACCGCGACCGGCAAGACCAGAAACATCTTCTCGGGCAAGTCAAAGACGTACGACAACGCGATCTTCCCGGACGCGAGCCCGCGACTCAGATACTGATCCATCTTGTCGGTGAGATCGATGATGATCACCAGAATCGGGAAGCCGAGCAGCGTGATCACGAAGACGCGCATCCATTCCCGGATGACGTACCGGTCCAGTGTATTCCCCAACGGGAA
Organism: Gemmatimonadales bacterium; assembly: GCA_044869265.1. GTDB lineage: Bacteria > Gemmatimonadota > Gemmatimonadetes > Gemmatimonadales > GWC2-71-9 > 20CM-2-65-7. The sequence goes on along the minus strand of JBIOXD010000021.1, from coordinate 75,878 downwards.
ACGAGAAACGTGCAACGGGAAACGGATTCGCATTATCCGTTTCCCGTTTCCCGTTGCACGTTTCCCGTGAATCTCGGAAGCCACCCCAGCATCGTTCGCCTCATGTCCCGCCAATCGCCGCCGTGCGCGCTGCTGCCGGCCCGCCCGACTGTCCAGAGCAGGGGAATCGAGACGATCAGGAAGATGATGTTAGGCGCCCACATCGCGAGGAACGGGGAAACAATAAGCCGGTCCCCGAATTCTTCACCGCCGATCAGCCCGACATAGTAGACTGAGAAGACGGCGAGACTCGTGCCAATCACCAGGCCCACGCCGCCGCGCGGAAAGCGAATCGCCAGCGGCACGCCGAGCAGCGCGAAGATGATGCACGCCGCTGAAATCGCCAGCTTCTTCTGGATTTCGACTTCGTAGATCGCGGCGCGTTGCCGCGCGGCTCGCAGGCGCTGGTCGTAGGCCGTCATCGCCGCCTGCCGTGCGTCGGCAAACGAGCCCGCGGCGGCTTGCGGCCTCGCCTGGGGGCGGACTTCCTGAGCCTCCGCGGGCGTCGGGGTGACCAGGCGCTTGAGCGTGCCGAGCGCCTGGCAGTAGAGCGACGTGCGGGGGGGGGTCGTGTCCTCCGGAACGGGCGGCAACGGCGCTACCTTGACGAGGCGACGCAGCTCGCCACTGACCGCCACGAAGCCGTCGCGCCGCACGCGCGCCATGTCCTTGCGCGCTCGCGCGACGACTTCCTGCATCGCGCAGACCGTCATCTCGCGGTCGCCCTTGTAATCGTCATTACCCGTTGGCGTGAACGTATTGCTGACATTTGCGACTTTGATGCGATTGACGGTATAGAATGTCCGGTTGAAATGTTCCAGCTCGCTGCGTTTGAATTCCTGCACCTCGCCGTCGCGCAGCGTGAGATACAAATCGGTGCCGCCGGGGGTAAAAGCCATACGGCCCGAGTCGGCCATGATGATCCGGCGCCGGTCGGGGTCCTGCAGGTCGAAGATGGTCACGTCGGTCAGGGTGTTCGCGGCGGGGTCGATGCGGGCGGCACGCAGGAAGAACTGCTTCGACACCACCTCGTTGATCACCTGTTCCTTCAATTGAAATGTCGGCTTCTTACGCTGGATATCCATGAGGAGTGTCCGCAGCTCGTGATTGGACCGCGGGAGCACCTGGTCGTTCCAGGCGAAGGCGATCAGACCGACGAACGTCGCTCCTCCGACGACCGGCCTGAGCAGCCGGCCCACGCTCACACCGCTCGCTTTCATCGCGGTGATCTCGTTGTCGGCGGCCAGGTGGCTGAACGCGTACAGCACTGCGACGAGGACCGCCATCGGCAGCGTCATCGCGACGATGAAGGGAATCGAGAGCGCGAACACTTCGAACACGACGCCCCACGGCAATCCCTTGCCCACGAAGTTGCCGAATTGCTTCGCGATCTGATTGACGAGCATCGCGAACGTAAGCGCCGCGAGCGCGTAGCCGAGCGGAGGAAGGTGCTGCCGCACGATATAACGGCTGAGGATGCGCACGATTGGTCGCGCCATTATATTCGGCACCCCAAGTCTCTACAAGGGATGCGTCGTCTCGCCGCCATAGCGTTACTCGCCTCCACGCTGGTCGTACCCCAGGTACATGCGCAGGCTCCTGTGTACACGTTCGGCGTGCCGCCACTCACTCCGCCACGGCATCCGGCGCTGGCGCCCGGCGGTCGGCTCGGCGCGCGCGTGCCGCCCGCGATCCTCGCCGCGGCATGGACCGGCTCGCTGCTCGCGCGGCGCCGCCCACTCCATGCCGTACCGGGAACGCTCGCGGTCGCGCCCTCGCCGCCTCCCGCCGCTCCTGCGCCGCGGGCCATACCCGCCGGTTTACTGGGCCCCTATGCCGACATCGGCATGCAGCTCAACATGCGCTTCGAGCTGAAAGCGGACCAGTTTCGCAACCTGCGCTGCACGGCTGCCGATCGCCAGGTCGCGCTCTCGGGTTGCCAGAGCGGATTCCCGACGATCACGCCCAATCCATTGTACTCGGTGCGCACGAGCGGCGTCGTTGCGCAGCGGCTGCACGTGGATGTCGACTTCGATAGCCAGCGGGAATTCGACGCCAACAATAACATCCGGCTCTGGTATGAAGGGCTCGAGGACGAAATCCTGCGGCGGGTCGAGGCGGGGAACGTCACCTTCCAGGCTCCGTCGTCGCGCTTCATCAGCGCCGCGATCCCGGCGAACAACTTCGGTGTGCAAGCCATCGCGCAGCTGGGGCCAATGGAGTTTCGCGGTATCTACGCCCAGCAGAAGGGCAACATGGTGACCGATCGGATCTACCACGTCGGACAGACGACCAGCCAGCCGATCGACCGGGACGCGCGCGATCTCGATTACGAGCCGGGGCGATTCTTCTTCGTGATCGACGCGACCGGGTTGCCTGGCTACCCCGCGATCGACATGCTGTCGCTCGACCAGACGGCGCGACCCGATTCGCTCACGGTCGCGGCGCTCCGCGTCTACCGGCGCCGCGCCGTCGCGCCCGGATCGACGGGGAACCAGAACGCGGGCGGCGTCCGGGCGGTGGCGTGCGCTCCCGGAAGCCTGGGAGAAGCGGTCGACTGTGGTCCCGCGGGGCAGCGCGCCGGCCCATTCGAGTGGGAATTCCTCGAAGAGCGAAAAGACTATTACGTCGATCCCTCCGGTACCTGGTTCGCCCTCGCGAACCGGCTCGATCAGAGCGACTACCTCGCGGTCTCGTACATCACCGCCAGCCGGACCGATACGATCGGGACGTTCCCGGTCGAGGTGAATCCTGACACCTCGGTGATCGATACGCTGCGGCTGGTCTACGATCCCAACCCGGGGCTGACCGCGGCCGCGCCCTCGTTCCGCTTCGAGATCCGCAATGCGTATCGCGTCGGCGGCCGCGAGGCGAACCGCGAGTCCATGGCGCTCGCGCTGATGGTCAACCAGCGCGAGCGCTCGCCTGCCGGTCAGCCGTACCTCAGCGTGCTCGGCGTAGCGTTGGAGACCGACCCCAACCAGTTCGATCAGTACAACCGGCTGTTTCCGCGGGTGCGCGATCCCAACCAGGGGGATCCCGTGCGCGACCGCTTCGTGATCTTTCCGCATCTGACACCGTTCGCCGATTCCACGAAGCTCCTGGAAGCCGAGCGCAACGATTCGCTGTACCGCACACCGCGCGTGTACCTCACGACGCAGGCCCCTCCTTCGGTGTTCACGCTCCGCATGCGCCTCGAGGCGTCGGCGTCGGAGGACAGAGCAGTTTTGTCGCTCAACAGTTTCCAGATCCGGGAGGGCAGCGAGCGCATCTACGTGGGCAACGCACTGCTCGTGCGCGACGTCGATTACTCGATCGATTACACCACCGGGCAGGTCCAATTCACACGCCCCGATTCACTGTTTCCGGGCGGGAGGGCCGATGTGCGCGCGCAGTTCGAGGAGCGGGCCGCGTTTAACATCGCGCCGACATCGATCTATGGTCTGGCCGCGCGCTACACCCTCGGCGCGGTGGGGCAGATCAACTTCACCGGCTTGTTCCAGAACGAGAAGAGCTCGTTCACCCGGCCGCCGTTGGGCTTCGAGCCATCGTCCAGCTTCATCGGCGGACTGTCTGCCCAGTTGAGTTTTCAGCCGGCATGGCTGACCCGCTTTGCCGATCTCCTCCCGGGCGTGCGGACCGACGCGCCGTCGTCCCTCGCGATTTCAGGTGAAGTGGCGCTGTCGAAGCCGAGTCCGAACCGATTTGGGCAGGCCTATATCGAAGAGTTCGAGGGAGGGGCAGCTCGGTTCATTCCGCTCATCGAGAGCGCCTGGCACTGGGGCAGTATCCCCTCGTCGACGCGCGGTGCCGAGCTCTATGGAATCGGGGCGAGCTTCGATCCCGCCGACGCAGCGTTCCTCACCTGGCAGAGCCTGCCGTACAACTCTCGTAACGGCGTCCTGCAGCCGATTCAGTTCTTTTCGCAGCAGATCGACCCCACGATCCGGCTCGCCGGTCAGACGACGTCGGCCGAGCCGGTGCTGTGGTTGATGCTCAAGCCCGACACCGTGCTGGGCCTCGCGAACAATACGCCGGCATCGCCCAACTACGGAGCGCCCAACTGGGTGCGGCCTGCGACCAACGCCCCGCGCTGGCGTACCGCCACGCAGACGCTCTCCCCCACGGGCGTCGATCTGTCGCGAACGGAATTCCTTGAATTCTGGGTGTGGGAGGACGGCTCGCGGGTCGCCAGGCAAAACCGCACGCTGGTTCTCTTCGACTTCGGGTCGGTGTTCGAGGATGCGTTGGCCTTCGTCCCGGTGTCGTTTACGGTGAGTCCGGGCGGCGACACGACGTATTTCGGGATCGATACCGTCGGGATCGGCCGGCTCGACAGCGAGCGCGACCCGCGCACGCAGACCTGGAGTGCGACGATCAACGACGAGGGGATCCTGTCGGATCGCGTCGTTGACGGCATCCTCAACGCGACGCAGTCGACGACTATCGATACGCTGCCCCTGTGCAGCCTGAGCGAGAACGGACAGGTCATCCCGTTTGTATTTGGTGACGTGCGCTCGCGGTGCGGCCGGCACAACGGCTTCGCCGATACGGAAGACGAGGACGGCGACTTCGCGCTCGACTCGGCGAGCGGCGTGAAAACCGCCGAAAACTTCGTCCGGTACGTGTTTCCGATCGGGGACGATCGCTACTATGTGCGCGACGGCGGGATGTTACCCGACCCGGCGGGCGGGTCGGCCGGGTGGCGGCTGTATCGCATCCCCTTCCGCACCGACACGCTCAAGATCGGGAACCCCAACCTGCGTCAGGTCCAGGCTCTGCGCCTCACGATTGTCACGCCGGCGCCCCAGGCCCCAGGCCCAAGCCCCCAAGTGTATTTCGCGCTGTCGCGGGTCCGACTCATCGGGAGCAGCTGGGTCAAGCGGAGCGACACGCCGATCAAAGGCATCGCCGGCCAACGCGGCACCGGCAGCGGCGAAGTCGTGGCTTCGATCGTGAGCACGGAGAACACCGATCTGGGTTACACGCCGCCGCCCGGTGTCGGCGATCAAGCGGACCGGAGAGATGCGGGCTTTCAGCTCGGCGCCGTTCAAATCAACGAGCGCTCGATGCGCGTGCTCGCGCGCGGTCTCAATGTCGGTGAGCGCGCGGAGACGTATCTGCGATTTACGACCGAGGGGGACAAAAAATTCCTCAAGTACCGCTCGTTGCGCGCGTGGGCGCGCGGGCGCGGGCCGGGCTGGGAAGACGGCGATCTCGAATTCTTCATCAAGGCCGGAAAAGATCAGGACAACTTCTATCTCTATCACATACCCGCGCGGACGATCTCGTGGGAGCCCGAAGTGAATGTGTCGTTCGATCGCTGGCTGGCATTGCGCGCGCGCATCGAGCAGGCGTGGCTGCGCGGAGACTCTGCGCAGATCTATCCCGGCTGCCCGGACTCCACACTCCTGACTCCCGATTCCTCGTTTGTCATGTGCGACGGACCTTACATCGTGCATGTGAGGAACCCTGGCACGGCGCCTCCCAACCTCGCGGGTGTCCAGGAGATCGCCGCAGGCATCTTGCGCGTAAACACGAACGTCTTCATCGAGCAGGCGGAGGTCTGGGTCGACGACATCCGGCTGGCGGATGTCGTGGAGGAAGCCGGCATGGCCGGGGCACTCGATGTGTCGCTCACGGCGGCCGATGTGGCGAGCCTCGCGGTCAGTGTGTCGCGACGCGACGACCAATTCCGGCAATTGGGGCAGGATCCCAGCTATCTCACCGACAATGCCGCGAATATCGCGAGTACGGTGCGCTTCGACCGGTTCCTGCCGCAGACCTGGGGTGTGGGAATTCCGATCACGTTCAACCACACCATCGCGGCGAGCGATCCTTTCTATTTGACGAATACCGACATCCGCGCGGACGCCTTGCCGGGCCTCCGGCGCCCGCACGCCACCAGTTCGACCTACACCGTCTCGGTGCGGCGCATTCGCCGCTCGCCGGGCGGCCTTGGCCGCTTGCTGATCGATCCCCTGTCCATCAGCGGCGTGTTCAACCGAGGTGCTTCGCGGTCCGAGCTGGCGCAAGCGAGCGGCTCGAACTACGGCGTCAACCTCGACTACACGCTCGTGCCCGGTGCGCGGACGGTTCGCATCGCCGGCGCGAACGTCCGGATCAATCCCTCCGCGCTGACGGTTCGTTCCGGACTCGCCGGGAGCGACGCTCAGCGCTTTACGTTCACCGTTCCGATCCCGCGCAGCGACGACACATTGCCGCCATCGCTGTCCAAAACTAGGGCGTGGCGGAACTCGGGACGTCTTGACCTGTTGCCCCTGACGGGGTTTCAGCTGAGCGTTGAAGCGGCGTCCACGCGCGACCTGCGCGACTACGGCGACTCGACGACGATGGGGCGGTTGCTCGAGCAGGAACGCGAGACGTTCCTCGGGATGGACGTCGGCGTCGAAACGCAGCGGTCGCTCGCCAGCGCGGTCAGCCTGACGCCGCGCGTTGGCGTCTGGATACGCCCGCGCTTTTCGGCGGTCTCCGGCTTCACCTTCACGCGCGATCCCAACGCCCGGCAGCCCATCCGCGCGGAGGGAGACAGCGCGGGGGCATTCCGGGTTCCCGCGGCGTTCAACAACACGCGGCGGTTCGACCTCGGCGCGCAGTTCGACGTCGGCAGCTTCGTCCGGGCAATCTTCGGCGACTCGGCGGGCCTCGGCTTGTGGCTCGCACGGATCGCACCGATCGATGTGTCGTACGGGCTCCAGCGCGGCTCGAGCTACAACCTGGCGACGGACTTGCCGGGCCTTGGGTACCGCTTGGGTCTGGGTGGCATGGATGTGTTCCGCAGCGTGAACGGGCAGCTCGCGACGTCGGCGGTTCAGAATGACGTGTTCACGGCGGGTGGAGGCATTAGTCCGGGCCTGGGCCTCCGCGTGACGGCGACCTACCGCCAGACGTCGAACGTCGCCTGGACGCTCCGTTCGGGCGAACAGGTGCCGCTTCGCTCGCAGATTCGGGACTGGCCGAGCGGGCAGATTACGTGGTCGGTGACGCCGTCCAAGCAGAACGTCGGACGCCTCATCCCTCGGATCGTTGCCCAGGTGACGTACCGCAAGTCCCAAACGTCGAACGAACAGCCCACCTTCCAGGACGGGAGCAGCGTCATCACGCGCACAACGGATGAGGCGCTCAATCCCTCCCTGTCGCTGACGCTGCCGGGGAACGTGTTGCTCACCACGGACTGGGCGCGGAGTTACGGCGATCGGCTGGCCGCAGGCAGCCTATTCCACAGCGAGCGCGAGGCGCGCAATACATCGCTCACGTTTTCCTTCCGCCCGCCGGTCGTTCGCTCGCGCAATGTCATACGCACCACCGCGGGGTACAACCTCCTGGCCAACACGACCTGTCTTCGGGGCGCGGGCCAGGGCACGTGCGCTCCAACGGTAGACAGCCGTCTGGCACAGGCGCAGCTTACCATGGACACCGACCTTCCTTCCAACATGGGCGCGGGACTGCAAATGGCGTACGTGCTGAACGAAGAACGTCAGACGAACCGCAAGATCTCCCAGTTCGTGATCACGGCGTTTGTCCAGCTGTCGGCGAGCGTGGGGCAGATCCGATGAAAGCGTGCGTGGTGCGTGGTGCGTGGGGCGTGGTGCGTGGTGCGTCGTGCGTGGTGCGTCGTGCGTCGTGCGTGGTTGTCGCACTCTCCGTCGCATGCCAGGCTCGTGCGGGTGCCGACCGAGCGTCCGGGCCCGTGGAGTTCAATGGGCCGACGGCGTTCTCCTACGTCGAAAAGCAGATGTCGTTCGGGCCGCGCATCCCGAACCAGCCGGGTCACCGGCAGATGGGCGACTGGCTGCTCGTGGAGCTGCGTGCGCGCGCCGACACGGTGATCGTGCAGGAGTTCCGCCACGTCACCCATAAGGGCGACACGCTCCGGCTACGCAACTTCTTCGCGCGCTTCCGCCCGCAAGCGACCGAGCGCGTACTGTTCCTCGCGCACTGGGACACGCGACCGATGGCTGACCGCAGCATGAACGTCGGCCAGCAACGCATGCCCGTGCCGGGGGCGAACGACGGAGCATCGGGGATCGCCGTGTTGTTGGGTGTCGCGGATGCCCTCAAGGCTCGGCCACCGGCGAATGGCGTGGATCTCCTCTTTGTCGACGGCGAAGACTTTGGCGACTTTGCCGATACGAACGACGTGCTGATCGGGTCGCGCTGGTTTGCCGCGCACCGGCCCGCTGGCTACCAACCCCTCTTTGCGGTGCTCTTTGATATGGTGGGGGACAAGGATTTACAGATCCACCAGGAGGGGAATTCCGTCGCGTTCGCGCCCGAAGTCGTGCAGCGCGTGTGGAGGACCGCAATGGATCGCGGGCATGAGCGCCAGTTCGTGCCTGACGTGAGACACACGCTGACGGATGATCATGTGGCACTGCAGAAGGTCGGGATCCGTGCCATCGATGTCGTCGATTTCGACTATCCCTACTGGCACACGACCGAGGATACCATCGACAAGGTGAGCGCGGAGTCTCTCCAGATAGTCGGTGATGTTGCGATAGCCCTGGTTCGCCAATAAGAGGGTGCGTGGTGCGTGGTGCGTGGTACGTGGTGCGTGGTGCGTGGTTTCGTTGGATGATGCGTTTATTGGATTACAGAGGGGAATCGATGATGGGTAGGTTGTCCGAATGGACAGCTACCGTTCACTCGACGCTTGGAAGTGCGCTCACGCTGCCGTAATTCTCGTCCATAAGTCGACCGAAGTCCTCAACCGTCCGAAATCGTGGGCCATTTTTGACCAACTCAGGCGCGCCAGCCTGTCAATCGAAACGAATATCGTCGAGGGATACGCGCTAGCTACTCGGCCGCAGTGTCGCAGGCATCTTTGGATCGCGTTCGGATCCGCGGCGGAAGCCGAATGCCTCGTCCGCGATATTGCCGAGCTCGAGTACCTTGACCAAGCAGTCGTTCGCGAGTTAGGCGAGCTACTCTCTCGAAGTTTGCGGACGCTTAGAGGCCTTATCCGAAACCCTCCCCGCAACCCCACGCACCATGCACCGCGCACCACGCACCACGCACGGTAGTTCCACGTACCATGCACCGCGCACCACGCACGGTAGTTCCACGCACCATGCACCGCGCACCACGCACGGTAGTTCCACGCACCACGCACCACACACCACGCACGGTAGTCCCACGCACCACGCACCGCGCACCACGCACGGTAGTTCCACGCACCACGCATCACGCGCCACGCACCACGCACCACTAGATGGATGATCGTCGCGCCGCGCTCATGCTGGCTTGCCTGGCTCTTGCGGGCGCAGGCGTTCGGTACTTCCTCTCGCCCTCGCCAGACGCGCCGCCAGGTGATGTTCGACTCCAATCCACCACCGAAAGTCGACCAGGCGCGCTGCAGCAGGTAGCAAAGCGCGCGGCGCAACTCTCCCGACCACTGCTGCCAGGGGAGAAAATTGATCTCGATGTGGCAGACGTGAGCGAAATCACACGATTGCCGCGCGTCGGGCCAGCCTTGGCCCAGCGTATCGTAGCTTGGCGCGAACAACATGGCGCTTTTGGCAGTCTCACTCGTCTCGACAGTGTTTCAGGCGTCGGACCCGCGCTTCTCAAAGCAATCCAGCCATTTGTGTCTTTTTCAGCCGGTTCGCCCCCAAAACCTTGACCCAGTTGGGGCCGATTCACATGTTAGTCCCCTCATTTTCAACGAGTTGCATACGGCGAGCGTTGCCCTCACTCAAGACAAGCTCGGTGAAATCCTCGTCCGCGAGGGTCTCATCACCACGGAGCAGCTCAGGAAGGCCCTGCTGGAGCAGAAGAGCTCCGGAATGCGCTTGGGCTATACCCTGGTCAAGCTGGGCTTTATAGAGGAAACCGAGGTCAGCAAGATGCTGGCCCGGCAGTACCGCATGCCCGCCGTCGACCTGTCCCGCTTTGAGGTCGACCCCAAGATCCTCAAGCTCTTGCCTCCCGATATCGCCAGCAAGTACACCGTCCTGCCCCTGAAGCGGGAGGGGCGGACCCTGACCGTCGCGATCGCGGACCCGAACAATGTCACGGCGATCGAGGACATCAAGTTCATTACGCGGTGCGATGTATTTCCGGTCATCGCCGGCGAGTACACGCTGCGCAACGCCATCGAGCGCTACTACCAGCAGTCCGATGCGCAACTCCAGACGCTGCTCAAGTCGGTCGAGGCGGCCGACGACCTCGAGGTCGTCGAGGACCAGGAGGACGAAGACGTCAAGAAGGAGGATCTGGCCGACGACGCGCCCGTGGTCAAGCTGATCAACGGGCTGCTGACCGACGCCGTGAAGCGCGGCGCGTCCGATATCCATATCGAGCCCTTCGAGTACGAGATGCGCGTCCGCTACCGGGTCGACGGGTCGTTACAGGAAGTGATGAAGCCGCCGGTGAAAATGCGCGCCGCCCTCACCTCGCGCGTCAAGATCATGGCGCAGCTCAACATCGCGGAGCGGCGGGTGCCGCAGGACGGCCGCATCAAGCTCAAGATGGGCTCGCGCGTCATCGATTTCCGCGTCTCGACGCTGCCCGTGCTGTTCGGCGAGAAGATCGTGCTTCGTATTCTCGACAAGGGCAATCTGACGCTCGATCTAAAGACCTTCGGCTTCGAGCCCAAGTCGGAGGCGAACCTCCTCAGGGCCATCGAGAATCCGTACGGGATGGTGCTGGTGACGGGGCCCACGGGGTCGGGGAAGACGACCACGCTATACTCGGCCCTTTCCCGGATCAATCAGATCGACGTCAACATCCTGACCGCCGAGGACCCGGTCGAGTACAACCTCCTCGGCATCAACCAGGTGCTGGTGCGCAATGAAGTCGGCATGACGTTCGCGGCGGCGCTCAAGGCATTTCTGCGGCAGGACCCGAACATCATCATGGTCGGCGAGATCCGCGATCTCGAAACCGGCTCGATCGCGATCAAGGCGGCGCTCACGGGCCACCTCGTGCTCTCGACGTTGCACACGAACGATGCACCCTCGACGATCACGCGCATGGTGGACATGGGCATCGAGCCCTTCAACGTCGCCAGCGCGGTCAATCTGATCGTGGCGCAGCGTCTGGTGCGGCGGATCTGCAAGGAGTGCAAGGAGCAGCACGAATACACGCCCGAAGAGATGCACGCCTTCGGCATCGATAAGTCCGAAGGGCCGTTTTATAAGGGCAGCGGCTGCGACACGTGCGCGCAGACCGGGTATCGCGGCCGCCAGGGGCTCTACGAGGTGATGAACCTGACGAGTCCGCTGCGCCGCGAGATTCTGAAGGGAGCGTCGACCGAAGAGCTCCGCGATCTCGCGGTCCGAGAAGGCATGCTGACGCTGCGAATGGACGGGATGCTGAAGGTCAAGAAGGGCATCACGACGCTGGAAGAAATCGTCAAGGAAACCGCTGCGGGATAAAGGAGAGGAAGCCTCATGCCAGTCAACCTCCGGGCTCTGCTCGAGGAAATGATCGAGAAGGACGCTTCCGACCTCCACCTCGTGGCGGGCGAGCGTCCCAAGGTCCGCGTGGACGGCGATATCGTCAACGCCTCCAGCGATGAGGTGCTGACGCCCAAGGACACGTTGTCGCTCGCGTATTCGGTGCTGACCGAGAACCAGAAGAAGCGCTTCGAGACGGAGAACGAGCTCGACTTTTCGTTCGGCATTCAGAACCTCGCGCGCTTCCGCGGAAACGTCTTCAAGCAGCGCGGCTGCGTATCCGTCGTCATCCGGCAGATCCCGTTCAACGTGAAGACCTTTCAGGAGCTTGGCCTGCCGGCGATCGTGGCGTCGCTCGCCGACCGTCCCCGCGGTCTGGTGCTGGTTACCGGCCCCACGGGCTCCGGCAAGAGCACGACGCTCGCGGCGATGATCGACAAGATCAACAAAGAGCTGAAGGGGCACATCATCACGGTCGAGGACCCGATCGAGTTCATCCACCGGCACCAGGTGTGCATCGTCAACCAGCGCGAGGTGGGCACGGACACGAACAGCTTCCAGTCCGCGCTGAAATACGCGCTCCGCCAGGACCCGGACGTCGTGCTGGTCGGCGAAATGCGCGACCTCGAGACGATCCAGGCGGCCCTCACAATCGCCGAGACTGGCCACCTGGCGTTCGCGACGCTGCATACCAACTCCGCGGCCGAGTCGATCAACCGTATCATCGACGTCTTCCCGTCGCACCAGCAATCGCAGGTGCGCGCGCAGCTCGCCTTCGTGCTGGAGGGCGTGGTCACGCAGACGCTGTTGCAGCGCGCCAAGGGGCGGGGCCGCGTCATGGCAGCCGAAATCATGATCTGCACGCCCGCCATCCGCGCGCTTATTCGCGACGACAAGGTCCACCAGATAGAATCGTCGATGCAGGCGGGAAAGAAGTACGGCATGCAGACCTTGAACGACGCGCTCTACCAGCTCTATATGGGGCGCGAAGTCACCAAGGACGAATGTTTGCGCGTGACGTCGAAGCCCAACGAGTTCCTGCGGTCGATCGGGGAAACACCGCCCGAAGACGACAAGCCGTTGCCTGCCGGCGCGCCTGCCCAGGCCGGACCACCTAAAGTGGCAGTCCGGAGGTAGCAATGCCGGTCTTTGAATACACTGCGCGCAACCTGAAGGGCGAGCTCGTGCGGGACAAGATCGATCTCGCCTCGCGCGACGACGTGATCGCCCACCTGCGCAAGAACCGCATGATCGTGGTGCAGGTGCGCGAAGCCAAGGGCAAGGGCGGCGGTCTTGCCGACCTCTTCAAGGCGGGCATCAAGACGCGCGACGTCGTCATCTTCACGCGCCAGTTCGCCACGATGATCAACTCGGGCCTGCCGCTCGTGCAAGCGCTCGACATTCTGTCACAGCAGACCGAGAACAAGGTGCTCGCCGACGTGACACGGCAGGTCGTCTACGACGTCGAGAGCGGGCACACGCTCGCCGACGCGCTGCGGAAACATCCCAAGGCGTTCAGTGATCTGTACGTGAACATGGTGGCTGCCGGTGAAGCGGGCGGTATTCTCGACACCATTCTGCTGCGCCTCGCGGTGTTCCTGGAAAAGAACGACGCCATCGTGCGGAAGGTGAAAGGCGCGATGATCTACCCGGCCGTCATCTTCGCGGTCGCAGGGATCGCCATTGCCGTCCTGCTCATCTTCGTAATCCCTACGTTCCAGAACATGTTCGCGTCGGTGAACCTGGAGCTGCCCCTGCCGACGCGCATCGTGATCGGCGCCAGCGATCTGCTGAAGAACTTCTGGTGGGCCATCCTCGGCGCCCTCGGGTTCGCGATCTTCAGCTTGAATCGCTACTACAAGACGGCGCCTGGTAAGCTACAGATCGACAAGCTGCTGCTGAGCCTGCCGGTGCTCGGCGATCTGCTGCGGAAGTCCGCCGTCTCGCGCTTCACGCGGACCCTCGGCACGCTCATCTCCTCCGGCGTCTCGATTCTCGATGGACTCGAGATCACGGCGCGCACCGCCGGCAACATGGTGATCCACAATGCGGTGATGGAGTCACGGGCCTCGATCGCGGGCGGTGAGACAATCGCCGCGCCGCTGCAAAAGTCCAAAGTGTTCCCACCCATGGTGATCTCGATGATCGCGGTGGGCGAGCAAACAGGCGGATTGGACGAGATGCTCACGAAGATCGCTGACTTCTACGACGATGAAGTCGACGCGGCGGTCAGCGCGCTGCTGTCCTTGCTCGAGCCCATCATGATCGTGGTGCTGGGCGTCATTGTCGGCGGCATGGTGGTGGCCATGTACTTGCCTATCTTCGATATGGTGAACGCGGTGCAGTAACTGGATAAGGCGACGCTAGGACACGGCGACGCTAGGGCAAGGCGACGCTAGGATCAGGCGAGGTCGCCTCACCCTAGCGTCGCGTTTTTCTAGCGTCGCTGTATCCTAGCGTCGCATTACCGGCAGCTTTGTGCCCTCCGCTCTTGCATTTTGCGACAGTCCGTCCAATAATGCGTCCCCATGCGCTGGCTAGGGATCAACTCGCAGGGATCCGCGATCCCGTCCGCGAGGGCACTGCTTCGGTCCGTCTACGTGGGCCGGATGTGCCTGGCGATCGCCATGTATGTCACGATCGCTCTCAAGATCCGGGTTGCCGCGCCGCTCGACATACTCGTCACCTCGCTGCTGCTCGTCTCGGCCGCGGTCGTCACGCTCGCCTCCTACTGGCACACCCATCTCCGCCGCAAACTGCCGGGACCCACGTTCCTGTACCTCCAGGCCGTGTTCGACGTCCTGCTGATCACCGCGGTCGTCCACATGACCGGCGGCGCGGAGAGTGACCTCGCTGGCCTGTACGTCCTTCTCATTGCCATCACCGCAGTCCTCATGCCGCCGGCCAGTGCCGGTCTGGTCACACTCTTCGCCGGGCTCGTCTACTTCTCCGATATCTTCTGGGGGCACGCCGCGACGGTCGCTCCCAGCGTCTGGGTGCAGCTTGGCGTCTTCGTGGTCGTTGCCGTGGTAACGGCCTACGTGGGCAGCCGGGTGAATGTGATGGGCGCGGAGCGGGAAGCCCTCGCGGCTGAAGTGCGCCAGGTGCAGCTCGAAGCCGATGATGTGCTGCGCAACATCCGCACGGGCGTCATCACGGTGGATGCCGACGGCTGCTTGCTCTACGCCAACCCTGCATCCGAAGAAATCCTGGGTTTCAAGGCCCGGGAGTGGCTTGGCCGTTCGGTGATGCCGGAGTTCGCGAGGCTCGCTCCCGAGTTTTGGGCGGCGATGACGTCCACCGCGCGCCGGGGCGTGCGTCTGATGCGCGTTGAGGCCACGGTCCACCGGCCGGATCGCACGTTCCCTCTGGGCCTAACCACCACGACCCTCGATGCCCCTCCCGGGGCCAAACCGCGGGTGTCGGCCATCTTCACGGACATCTCGGACTCGAAACGGCTCGAGCAGCTGCACTTGCGTGCCGAGCGGCTCGAGGCCGTGGCGGAGCTGTCTTCGAGCCTGGCCCACGAAATCAAGAATCCGCTCGCGTCGATTCGCAGCTCGGTCGAGCAGCTCTCCCGTTCGTCGCGCTCCAATCAGGACGAGAAGTTCCTGGCCAATCTCATCGTGCGCGAAAGTGACCGGCTCTCGCGCCTGCTGTCGGAGTTCCTCGATTTTTCGCGCGTCCGCGTCACCGAATGCCGGTCGGTCGATCTGCAAAAAGTCGCTGAAGCCGCCATCCGATTGGTCAGGCAGCACCCCGATTGCGGCCCCGGGGTGAAGATCGCGCTCGAAGGCACGCCGACCCCGATGGAAGGTGATGAAGACCTGCTGCACCGTGTCGTATCCAATCTCGTGCTGAACGCGGTGCAGGCCGGAGGCCCGCGCGCACAGGTCAGGGTGCGCACCGGGCGCGCCGTGCACAGTGAGCTGCCGGGCGGCGCCGGTATCGAAAACCCTGTCTCGCTGCGCGTGATCGATAACGGGCCGGGGATTCCCGCGGAGCTGCAGGACCGGCTGTTCGTGCCGTTCGCCACGGGACGCGTAGGCGGGACCGGACTCGGCCTCGCCATCGTGCAGCGTGCCGTAGAAGCGCATCGCGGTCTCGTGCTCGTAGATAGTGAAGCAGGGAAGGGCACGACCTTCACGATCTATTTCCCAGCCGCCCGCCGAAAAGAGGAGGCTGCATAATGAATCCGCCTTCCACAGCTACCGCACCCTCGATACTCGTAATAGATGACGAGCAGGGCATCCTCGAAACGCTGAGGATCCTGCTGAAGAACGAAGGGTTCGATATTACGACCGCGCAGGGCGGTAAGGCCGGGCTCGAGCAGCTCAAGAGCTCGGCGCCGGACATCGTGCTGACGGATCTGAAGATGCCCGGCGTGACCGGCATCGAGATCCTGTCGGCCGTTCGCGGGCAAGACCCCGAAACGCCCGTCATTCTCATGACCGCTCAGGCCTCGCTGCAGACGGCGATCCAGGCCGTCAACGAGGGCGCCTTCTACTACATCCAGAAACCCTTCTCCAACGACGACATGGTGGCGATCTGCCGCCGCGCCGCCGAGCACCGCCGGCTGCGAGCCGAGAACAAGCAGCTCAAGCAGGAAATCCGGCGTCGGGAGCAGTCGGGGAAGGTCAAGCCGCTGGGCAAGTCACGGCTGTTTTCCGACGTTCTGCGGCTTGCCGAGCAGGTGGCGCCCACCGAGAGCACAGTCCTGATCCAGGGTGAATCGGGAACCGGTAAGGAAGTCATCGCCCGCTATTTGCACGAGCTCTCGGCCAGGGCTGAGGGACCTTTCCTTTCGCTGAACTGCGGCGCGCTGCCCGAAAGCCTGCTCGAGTCCGAGCTGTTTGGTCACATCAAAGGCTCGTTCACGGGCGCGGTGCGCGACAAGCAGGGCCTGTTCGCCGCCGCGCGGGGCGGCACGTTCTTTCTCGACGAAATCGGTGAGATGTCGCCCGCGACGCAGGTGAAGCTCCTGCGCGTGCTCCAGGAACGGGAAGCGATACCCGTCGGCGGCACGGAAGCCATTCCCGTCGACGTTCGCGTCGTCGCCGCGACCAATCGCGATCTGGAGGATGACATCAAGCGCGGACGCTTCCGCACGGACCTGTATTACCGGCTGAACGTGATCAACATTCATCTGCCTCCGCTCCGCGAGCGGCGCGATGACATTCCGATTTTCGTGAAGGAATTCCTTGGGCATATCGCTGCCGAGCGCAGCGAGAGCCCGAAAACCGTCTCGCCCGAGGCCGAGGAAGTGATCCTGGCGTACGACTGGCCAGGCAACGTCCGCGAGCTTGAAAACGCACTCGAGCGCGCGGTCACGCTCACCAAGGGCGATGTCATCCCGCGCGCCGCGATTCCCGACAAGATCACCGAGCGCAAAGCGGAGCCTCTCGTCGCCGAGCGTCTACACAAGAATCCCTCGCTCGACGTGATCGAGCGGGCGTACATCACCTGGGTGCTCCAGAGTGAAGGCGGCAACAAGACTCGGGCGGCCGAGGTCCTGGGCATCGATCCATCCACGTTGTACCGGAAGTTGAGCCGCTATGAGGGCTCGACTGCTGGAGCGGAGTCCGATAACCACCGGGGTGAATGACCCGGTCGGAGCGGCAACGCTTGATCGCCTGGCCGATGCGGTCCGCTATAACAGCTGGATGTTCGACCGGATCCGGCCGTGGATCGGCAGCCGCGTCCTGGAGGTCGGGTCGGGCATCGGCACGCTCTCCGCGTTCCTGGTCGATCGCGCGCACGTCGTGCTCACCGACACGCGGGAGGAGTATCTCGCGCGGCTGCGGCAGCGATTCGAGGGACTTCCCAACATCTCGGTCGCGCGCCTGTACTTGCCCCGTGACGCCGCGCTCGCCGGTGAGCTGTTCGACACGGTCATCTGCCTCAACGTGCTGGAGCACGTGGACGACGACATCGGGTCGCTCACGGCGATTCACAGGCTGCTCCAGCCTGGCGGCCGGCTGGTTCTCCTGGTCCCCGCACTGCCGGCGCTGTACGGCACGATCGACGAGGCGCTCGGTCACCACCGCCGCTACACCCGCGTGGAGCTCGAAGGGAAGTTCGAGCGAACCGGATTTCGCGTGCGCCACATCGAGTATTTCAATCTCGCCGGGGTTCCGGGATGGTGGCTCGCCGGCCGAGTCCTCCGTCGACAGATGATTCCCGCCGGCTCGCTCCGGTTGTACGACGCGCTCGTTCCGCTCTTCAGACTGGAGCGGTTCCTGCCCTGGCGCGTCGGTCAGTCCCTGATCACGATCGGCGAGGCTCGGTGAAAAACCTGCTCGTCTCGATCGTGATGCCGGCGTATAACGAAGCGCAAACCGTCGAAACAGCCCTGCGGCGAGTGCGCGGTGTGCCACTCCGTCTGGAGATCATCGTTGTCAATGACGCCTCAACCGACGGAACACGAGAGATCCTGGACAAACTGGCCGCCGAGGGGTTGGTCGACCGCGTGGTGCACCACGAGAGGAACCGCGGCAAGGGCGCCGCGATTCGGAGCGGCGTCGCAGCCGCTTCGGGTGACGCGCTGGTCGTCCAGGATGCCGACCTGGAGTACGATCCGGCCGACCTCCCCGCCTTGCTGAAGCCCATCAGCGAAGGCAAGGCAGACGCGGTCTACGGTTCCCGGTTTCAGGGCGGCCCGCATCGCGTGCTCTATTTCTGGCATTATCTCGGGAATCGTTTTCTCACGCTGCTGTCGAACATGTTCACCAATCTCAACCTCACCGACCTGGAGACCTGCTACAAGCTCGTGCGGATGGACCTGATCAAGCGCGTGCCGCTGAGGTCGAACCGGTTTGGATTCGAGGTCGAGATCACCGCGCGCCTGGCACAGGCGCGCGCACGTATCTGGGAGATGCCGATTTCATACAGCGGCCGCACGTATTCGGAAGGGAAGAAGATCACCTGGAAAGATGGCGTGGCGGCCCTGTTTCACATCGTGCGGTATAACCTGTTCGTCCCGAGCAATTCAAACGGTTGGCGGTCTCTGGAGAAGTGAAAGGCGCGGCATTCGCGGCGGGCGCTACGCTCGTCGTCGGCGTGCTCGCCCTTAATCAGGCGCTCGTCGGAGTCTTCTACGACGATGGTCTGTATGCCAGCCTCGCGACTGCGCTCGCGAACGGGCTCGGCTACGCCCACCCGAATCTGCCCGGGACACCGGCTGCGGTTCACTATCCTCCGCTGTATCCAGTTGTTCTGGCCCCGTTCTTTGGGTTGTTCTCCGTTGCCGGTGCAGCGCTCGCGGCGAAGCTGCTGAATGCGCTGCTGGGCGCTGCCGCGGCCGGTCTCATCGCATGGCACGCGACAAGGACGGCGCTGCTCGGACCAACGGCGCCGCGCTGGCTCGCTCCGGTCATCGTGGGCGGAGCCGCCATTTCGATCCCGGTTCTCGCCACCCAGACCGTTGTCTTTGCCGAGCCCCTGTTCACCGTGCTGCTCGCGATCGTCATCGTCCTGGGCGACCGGGGCGATCGTCCCTGGATCCTGGGCATTGCCGCGGCCCTCGTGCTCCTGACGCGGTCGATCGGGATCGCCGGAGCGGCCGGCGTGGTCGTCTTTCTGCTTGTCCAGCGCGCACCGCGCCGCGCCCTGGTCGCGGTCCTGCTCCCGGTCATCGCGGCCGCGCTGGCCTGGTCCGCCTGGGTCATGGCGCATCAGCGCGCCATCGACCCGGAGCTCGCACTCGGCTATGGCAATTACTCGGCGCATCTGAGTCAAGCCGGACTCACCGCTGTTAGGGTGAACGTCCCCGATCTGTCGCGGCCGCTCGAGGCCATTACGCTCGGTTGGATCCCCGTCAGGTGGCTCTACCACATCCTTGCGACAGTGGCCCTCGGCATTGGTCTGTACGGGGTTGCTCTGCTGGCGCGGCGGTCCTCCATCGGTCTCGCGCTGATCTTCTATCTGCTCATTCTCGCCGTCTGGCCTCATCCACCCGATCGGTTTCTCTGGGCGGTATTGCCGTGGCTCGCATTGGCGTGGGCTGCGGGCGCACTGGAGCTTTGGCGACGCTGGCCACGGCGAGAGGTTCGTCTTCCGCTTGGCCTGCTCGTCACCCTGATCGTGGGTGGTTACCTCAACTATGAGATCCGCGGCTTTGCAGGCCGGTGGTGGGACGCGCAGGCGCGCAACATCTCCGCCAATTTCGTGGAGCTGCTTCCCGTCGTTCAGACGCTGCCGGATTCAGCCGTTCTCGCGAGCGACGATGAAACACTGGTGTGGTTGTACAGCCGCCGTCAGAGTGTGCCGCTGTATCTCGAGCGCTATCGTGGCCGCGAGCTCATTACGCCCACGCCGGCCGAGCATCGGGCGTACCTCGATCGGATGCGCGTCACCCACGTTTTGCTAGCGAGCTCGAGCTCACCGTCGGCACGGCAGCTCAAGGCGTTGCTCGACGCCTACCCCCGATTGTTCACCGCATTGTACCGCTGGTCTGACGGCCGTTGGCTATTCGCCGTAAACCATGGACAGTAAAGACCGCCGGCTTTACGTCGCCGTCGCCGTGTGCGCCATCGTTCCACACCTGGGAGCCCTGTGGAATGGGCTTGCCATGGATGACCTCTACATCATCGCCTGGAATCCGTTGGTGCATTCGCTGGGTGGGGTGTGGAACGCGTTCGCGGCCCCCTATTGGCCGCCGGACCTGGGTGGCCAGATGTACCGTCCGCTGCCACTTGCGACCTTTGCGATCGATTGGGCGATCACGGGCGGCCATCCCGCCTGGTTTCACGCGCTGAACCTGCTCTGGCACGCCGCGATGGCGGTGGTCGTCACGGCACTTGCCCTTCGTTTTAGTTCCCCCTCTCCCGAAGGGAGAGGGGGCCAGGGGGTGAGGACTCCCAACGGGACAGGGGGCCAAGGGGTGAGGACTCCCAACGGGACAGGGGGCCAGGGGGTGAGGACTCCCCACGGGACAGGGGGCCAGGGGGTGGGTCTCATCGCCGGTCTTCTGTTTGCGGTTCACCCGGTACACGTCGAAGCCATCGCGAACGTAATTGGCCGTGGCGAGTTGATGGCCGCACTCGGCGTCTGCCTCGCCGTCTACGCGGCGGTCGTCAAAGACAGCGTCGGTTGGAGCGCCCTCGCGCTCGCCGGTGGCTTGTTGAGTAAGGAAAACGCCATCGTGGGACCGGGGCTCATCGCCTGGGCATGGATCGTGGGGATCGCTCGGCCACCGCGTGCTCGCATCCTGGCCTATGCGGGCAGCTGGTTGGCTGTCCTTGCTGTGTACTTGCCGCTTAGGGCGGTCGTCCTAGCCCCATACGCCCGGCTGAACGCCACCGCGCCGGTGTTTCTTGGCGAAAGCTTCTTCGACGGGCGGTTAACGGCCGTCGCTGCTCTCTGGGATGTCCTGCGGTTGTTGCTCGTACCCGTCACGCTGCGCGTCGATTATTCGCCGGCCGAGCGCACGATCGTGCAGAGCATGGTGGACAGCAGATTCGTGATTGGCCTGGCCTGCCTCGCTCTCTGGGCTGCGCTGCTGTTGTTCGCGTGGCGCAGGGGACGGCGGGTGGAGGCGTTCGGCCTGGGTTGGATCGCGATCGCATTTCTGCCCGTCGCCAATCTGCTCTTCTCGACCGGCGTCTTGATCGCCGAGCGCACGCTGTATCTCCCATCGGTGGGCTTGGTACTCGCCTTGGGGGCGACACTCGCGTCCTCACCCCCTGACCCCCTCTCCCCTTCGCTGCGCTCAGGGCAGGCTCTTCGGGAGAGGGGGAACGCGGGGAGTCTCTTACCCCAGCGGTTGCGCGTGGTCGTTGGCGTCCTCGTGCTCGCGGGCGCGATTCGGTCGGCGCTGCGCGTACCCGTCTGGCGTGATGACGTAACGGTCACGACGAGCATCCTCGAGGACTCACCACGTTCCTATCGCGGTCACGCGAGAGCAGCGGCGATCTACCAAAGCCATCGACGACCGGAGCAGGCGCTCGCCGAGTTGCGGACGGCCATGCGCACGTACGATCGCGATCCCACGCTCTTCATCGCGGCAGCCGATGCGGCGTTTACGCTGGGCCGACCGGCACTTGCGGATTCGATGCTCGCCCGCGCCGAGCAGCTCTGCTTCCGCTGTCCGGGCTCGTACCGCACGCAGGCACTTGCTGCCCGATCCCGCGGTGATAACGCTGTGGCCGACTCACTGTTGGCGCGCGCGCCGTGAGACGCAACCTCGTTGTCATTTTTGTCGCGGCAGTGGCGCTGTATCTCCCCACGTCGCGATACGGCTACGTCCAGGACGATCGCTCGATCATCGTCTCGAACCCGGCGACGCATTCCATCGGCGCCGCGCTGCGTGCGTTTGACGAACCTTACTGGCCGCCCGAGGCGGGGGCGGGGCTGTATCGACCGCTTACGATCCTCAGTTTCGCCGTCGACTGGACCATCGGGCGTGGTCGATCCGGATGGCTCCACCTGATGAACGCGCTCTGGCACGGTCTCGCGACCGTGTTGTTTGTCTGCATCATCGCACGATGGCTTCCGCCGATCGGCGCCGCCGCGGCGGGCCTCGTATTCGCTTGGCACCCGGTGCATGTCGAGGCCGTCGCGAGCCTCGTCGGGCGGGCGGAGCTTCTCGTGGCTGTCGGCATCTTTGGGGGCGTGCTCGCGGTACGTCGCGGTTGGTGGATCGTAGCCGTGGTCTGTGCTGTGCTGGCGATGCTCGGCAAGGAGCACGGTGTCATTGCTGGTGTCGTCATACTGCTCGATAAGTGGCTGTCACCCGTGCGCGGTGCGCCGTGCGCCGTGCGCCGGAATGCGAGTGCCGGTTTCTGGGTCGTTCTCGGGATCGTGACCGCCGGTTTCCTTGCTGCCTGGTTGGCCATCGGTTGGGTCGGAGAGAGCGACGCGGCGGCAGTATTCTACGGAAGGGGAACATGGGGACGATTGGCGATTGCCTTGCCGGCGGTGCTTCAGGCGGCGTGGCTGCTGGTCTGGCCCGCATCTCTCTCGGTCGACTATAGCCCGCAAGTGCTTCCGGCGCGCACCGGCGTTTCGCTTGCTGCGCTGCTCGGCTTCGGTATCGTCGTCCTCGTTCCGGCTCTCGTACTGTGGTGCCGGCGGCGCGCTCCCGCGATCTCGTTCGCAGCGGGTCTCGCCCTGCTCTCGTATCTGCCGACGGCGAATCTCTTCTTCCCGTCAGGCGTGGCGCTGGCGGAGCGCAATCTCTATCTCGCGGTTGCACTTCCGGCGGTCCTCGTGGGCTGGGGCGCGGCCTGGTTCGCTGTTCAGCGCGGCGCGCGCCCGGCCGCGCTCGCGACCGCGATTCTCGTCGTTGCTGCCGGCGCACGCTCGCTCGCACGGCTCCCCGCATGGCAAGACAACCGCGCGCAATTGCTGACGCTGCTTATCGATCATCCCGAGTCGTATCGAGCCCACGCGTCCGCCGCTGCGGTGCTCGCCGGACTCCGTGACACCGCCGGAGCGCGGCGCGAATACCGAACGGCGGACTCGCTCTTTTCAGGCGATCCCTATCTCGACGGTGCGCACGCGATTTTTCTGATCGGCATCGGGGACACGGCGGCTGCCCTGCCGCTCATCGCGCGAGGTGAGAGCACGAAGGTGGGGGTGCGGATGACGCGTAGAGCGCGGTTTCTGCTTGCGCGCGCGCGCAATCAGCCTGGATTAGCGCGTGCCATCGCGGACTCAGCAAAGGAGCTGCCAGGGGAAGCCTCCTGGTACCGGCAATACTTGCAGTAGGTGGCCGGGGCCTTGCAAAAAGCGTGAGTTTCAGCGCTTTTGGGGTGGTCGGCAATCACTAACCTGACGACGTAAGTCATTGCAGCAATGCAATATGCGGCCGTGCTATCCATCAAAGGCATGAATCGTGCTTGATCCCAGGGTGGAACATAAGGATGTGCCCTGTTTCGGATCTTTTCAGGAGGTAGTCGAGATGAACCGCAAGGGTTTCACACTGATTGAACTTCTGATCGTGGTCGTGATCATCGGCATTTTGGCCGCGATCGCGATTCCGAAGTTCGCTAACACGAAGGAGAAGGCCTATCTCGCGTCGATGAAGTCGGACCTGCGGAACCTCGTGACGGCTGAAGAGGCGTATTTTGCCGACTCGGTGAAGTACACGAGCAACCTGGGTACGGCGTACGCGACGACCAGCGGCGTGGTTGGCCCCACCATCACGGTGACGGCTGACGGGTTCACCGCTACGGTGTCCCACACCACGACCACGAAGACCTGCGCGATTTACGTCGGGTCGACTCCGCTGGCGCCTGCCAACAAGGAAGGCGAGCCGAAGTGCCAATAAGGCCTCTGGCCTGAGGCATGAAAGAGCGGCGGGGAGCGATCCCCGCCGTTTTTTTTTGTAACCAAACTCCCCCATCAAGGAAATCCCCGGGTTCGCGCCCGCGTAAATGGTGACCTGCGGCACAGAGTGGGGCGCGACTCAATGCGGATCGTTGAGGCGTGCCCGCCCGCGTTGTTCCCCTGAGGGAGGGAGGTCGTCCGGATGAACCGTAAGGGCTTCACACTGATCGAACTTCTCATCGTGGTTGTGATCATTGGTATTCTGGCCGCGATCGCGATTCCGAAGTTCGCGAACACGAAGGAGAAGGCGTACCTCGCCTCGATGAAGTCAGATCTGCGCAACCTGATCACGGCTGAAGAGGCGTATTTCGCCGACTCGGTCAAGTACACCAGCAACCTGGGTACGCAATACAACACCACCACTGGCGTGGTTGGCCCCACCATAACGGTGACGGCTGACGGGTTCACCGCGACGGTGTCCCACACCACGACCACCAAGACTTGCGCGATCTACGTCGGGTCGACTCCGCTGGCGCCTGCCAACAAGGAAGGCGAGCCGAAGTGCCAATAAGGCCTCTGGCCTGAGGCATGAAAGAGCGGCGGGGAGAGATCCCCGCCGCCTTTTTATCTGGGTCAATCAGGCCGTTTGAACCTCCTTCCAACTTGATAGTGCATATTGTTGCACCGTGGCAGCGCCTCAGACCGTCTCTGCTCCTCCCCCCTCGCCAAAGGGGGGCCGCCCCAAGCCGGCGCTCCGCGTCGAGCTGCTGTTCTACCTGACATTTCTTGTCGCTTTCGCGCTCCTGGTCGGCGTCGCGACCTCGCTGCTGACGCTGGCCATGGCCCCCGAGAGTGGTGTCATCCTCGTCATCATCCTCATCGCTGTCGAGGTCGCGATATTCGTCCTCTACGGCCGGTGGCTGGTCAGCCGCCTGGTCCTGAGGCCGCTGGACCGCGTGATGCAGGCGGCGGATGCGGTGGCAGATGGCGACTTGGGAGCCCGCGCCCCCGGTGCCGATACCCGGGACTTCGCGACCCTTGCCGAACGTCTGAACCGAATGACCGAACGCCTGCTCGATGCGCAGAGCCAGCTCGTGCGCAGTGAAAAACTGGCGAGCATCGGCCGGTTGGCAGCCGGCGTCGCCCACGAGGTGGGCAACCCGCTGGGTGCGATCGGCACCTACGTCGAGGTGCTGCGCCGCCGAGGCGCCGATCAGCAAGTCACCGAAGGGATGGCTCAGGAGCTCGAGCGGCTGGATCGGATCGTTCGCAGCCTCCTCGACTACGCACGGCCCCAGGAAGATCCCCTCGTTCCGGTCGACCCATCTCGCATCGTTCGGGGAGCGTTCGAGCTGCTGCGTGCGCAGGGGGCGTTTCGCGCCGTGAACGCAAACACCGACATTTTCCCGCACGTCCCCGAGATCGCCGGGCGCGCACACGTGCTCCAGCAGGCCCTGGTGAACCTGCTGCTCAACGCCGTCGACGCCACGCCACCTGGCGGGACGATCGTGATTGGGGTACGCCGCTGGGCGTACGAGCCGGGGCGATCGCCGCCGAAACGCAACAGCGATCCCGGTTTCGCAGTGTTCCCGCGGGCGGCCGAGCGCCGGCCCGCTCGAATGGAGTTTGCGGCGGGGCAACCGGGAGCGCTGGTCTTCGTCGCTGATTCGGGCCCGGGCATCGCACCGGGGGATCGGGAGAAGGTCTTCGAGCCCTTCTATACGACGAAGGATCCGGGCCGTGGCACGGGTCTTGGGCTGGCGATTGTCGCGCGGACGGTTCACGAGATGGGCGGCGTCGTGTGGGTCGACGTCGCGCGAGAGGGGGGAGCAGCGTTCAAGCTCTTCTTCCCGGTCGCCGTCCCATCGTCCCTCTCCCATCGGGAGAAGGGGCCCGGGGGTGAGGACTGAAGCGAGTCCTGGTTGTCGACGACGAACCGGGCCTGCGCCAGAGCCTGGGTCTCCTGCTCACCGATGCCGGTTATGCGGTGAGCGCCGAGCAGAACGGCCGCCGCGCGCTCGAGCGAGCGACGGCCGAGCCATTCGATCTGGTGCTGTGTGACGTCCGTATGCCCGAGATGGATGGTCTCACCTTCCTCCGTCACTACCGTGAGCGCGGCGGCAGCGCGCTGGTCATCGTCATGAGCGCCTATGGCGGCGAGGACGCGGCCATCGCGGCGATGAAGGAAGGCGCCTACGATTACTTGCCCAAGCCGTTCCGTCCCGATGAGGTTGTCCTCACGCTGCGCAAAGCGGAAGAACGCGAGCGGCTCCGCGAGGAAGTCGCCGGGCTCCGAGCGCAACTCGCGACAGGACCCGCCGAGCGCGGTCTCGTCGCCGAGAGCGGCGCAATGCGCCAGGCGCTGGCCTTGGTCGCGCGCGTGGCGGAGCACAATACGACGGTGCTGATCACCGGCGAGAGCGGCACCGGTAAAGAGGTCATCGCCCGTGCGATTCATCGGGCCAGCCCACGCGCAAGCAAGGCCTTCGTCGGCATCAACTGCGCCGCCATTCCCGAAGCACTACTCGAGTCCGAGCTGTTCGGTCACGTTCGCGGCGCGTTTACGGGAGCGACAGCCGACAAGACGGGGCTGTTCGAAGCGGCAAACGGTGGAACGCTGCTGCTCGATGAGATCGGGGAGCTTCCCGTTGGGTTGCAGGCGAAGCTCCTCCGCGTCCTGCAGGAGGGCGAGATCCGACGGGTCGGCGATCAGAAAACGCGGCAGGTGGATGTCCGCGTGCTCGCTGCTACCGCTCGCGACTTGGAGGCCGAAACGCGCGCTGGGCGCTTCCGAGAGGATTTGTTCTATCGCCTCAACGTCGTGGCAATCGAGCTGCCGCCGCTCAGGAAGCGACGTGAGGACATCGCGCCGCTGGCGCGCCTCTTCGCGGCGCAGCTGGCCAAGCGCTTCGCGCACCCGCTGTCGATTGGCGATGCGGCGCTGACATGGCTCGAAGACCAAGAATGGCCCGGCAACGTGCGGGAGCTGGAGAACGCGATCGAGCGCGCCGCGGTGCTCTCGAACAAGCAAGCGCTCGAGCCGAACGACTTCGGCGAAGCACCCCGCACCATGCCCCACGCACCACTCGGCACCCTCGCCGATGCCGTCGGTGCAGCTGAGCGGCAGGCGATCACCGAAGCACTGGAGCGGTGCAACGGCAATCGGCGCCAAGCCGCCAAGAGCCTCGGCGTGAGCCTCAGAACGCTGTTTTACAAGATCGACCGCTATGGGATCACCTAATGCAAGATCTTGCGCGTATGAAGCGTTCTGCACGCCTTCGCGTTGTCCCTTCCTAGTGTAAGTCTTTGTATATCAGGTACCTAGATTCAGGCACAGATCCTGTAATAGCAGCCCGGCCAATGGGGGATTTCATGCGCCGCAACGGCTTCAGCATGGTGGAACTGCTCTTCGTGATCATCCTGGTCGGCTTGATTGCCTCGATCGGGTTTCCCCGGCTGCGTCGGGGGCTCGAGAAGCAGAACGTGCGCAGCTCCAAGGCTCTGATCGCCACCATGGCGGCGACGGCGCGCGGGACGGCCATTCAACGAGGCTGCGCGGCGACGCTCAACATCACCGGTGACAGCATCTGGGTGACGGCGTGCGGCGTGAATCCGCCGGCCGCGTTGGTGGAGGTGGGGACGAAGAAGCTCGTGGGAAGTGCCTACAACGTGCAGCTCAGCTCGAGCAGCGGCTCGATCGTATACGATCCACGCGGCATCGCGACGGTCTTCCAACCTACCACGATTCATGTCATCGGTCCGAACTACCAAGACTCGGTAGTCATCAACGAGCTCGGGAGAGTGAAGCGCCAATGAAGATCATCAAGAATCGCAAGGGTTTCACGATCATCGAGATCATCATCGCGATCATCGTGCTGACCGTCGGCGTGCTCGGCATGGTGACGACGGCGGCGCTGGTGACGCGCATGATCGCGCGCGGGCAGCGCTCCGCGGCGGCGACTGCCTTCGCGCAGCGACGGATCGAGCGGATGCGCGTCGCGGCGTGCACAGCGGCACTGCGCGTCAACGGTACCGACACACTGTACCGCGGCTCGACGTGGACCTCGATCAACCGGTGGACGTACACGGACCTCGGCAACCTGAACTACCGGCTGAAGATCGTGAGCACCTACAGAACAACGCAGAATCGCGTTCGCAGCGATTCGACGGAGACGACGATCACATGCAACAACTTCCTATGATCCGCGCGCGCCGCGGTTTCACGATCGTCGAGCTCATCGTGGCCCTCGTGCTCCTGGGCCTGGTGAGCACTGCGTTGTACCGCGTGCTGGTGAACAATCAGCGGCTGTATATGGCGCAGACACAGCGCATTGATCTGGCGCAGAACATCCGCGCCGCGGGGTCGATTCTGCCGGCGGAGTTTCGCGAGCTCGACGCGTTCGATGGCGACATCATCTCGATGACGCCGACACGGCTCGAGCTGCGCGTCATGCGCTGGCTGAGCTTCATCTGCGTTCCGCCGGTACTGGGCGGCGCCGGCTTGAATGGGCTCCAAATGACGATCCGCGGCGGCACGCCGGGACAGCCGATGTTCTTCGGCGCGCGCGAGCCGAACATCAATGTCGATACGATGCTGATCTACTATGACGGCGATCCGACCTCACGCCAGGATGATTTCTGGTCGCGCGGCACGTTCAACGCCATTCCGAATGCGCCGACGACCTGCCCGGACCCCAACCCGCCCGGCCCACAGCCCGCGGTGCGCGTGAACTTCTCGCTGAACCTGCTCGGTCTCGGCCCGAACGTGGCGAACGCGATCCCGGTGGGTGCGCCCGTGCGGGGCTACGAGCACGTCGTCTATCAGCTGTATCAGCCCGCCGGCGACACCTCGTGGTATGTCGGGTTCCAGGGCGCGACCGGGACGATGCAGCCGCTGATCGGGCCCGTGCTCACCAACGGTCTCACGTTCCAGTACTTCGACGCCAACGGCAACGTCACCGCGATTCGGACCAATGTGGCGCGAATCGACATCACGGTCCGTGCCCGGACCGCCGCTGCGGTGCGCAGTGGCGATGCGGCACGGGCGACGGTCGTCGACAGCGTCGTCACCAGTGTGGCATTACGGAATAACCGGCGGTTCTAAGGCCGACCGGAACCCTATGACGGAGAGTAGCATGAACCGGATCTTGCGAGACGAGCGCGGGATGGCGCTCGCAGTAGCGATCTTCGCCCTAGTCGTCGTTGGGGCCATGATTGCCGGAGCGTTCTTCGCCGGCACGCAGGAACAGCGGGTCGGTGAGAACCAGCGCCGACTGCAAGCGTCGTTCGGCGTCGCGGAAGCGGGCGCCCAGGAGCGTGTGCTCACGTGGGATCCCTCGACCATGAACAAGCGGAACCTGTATCCGCGGGACTCGGTCGTCATACCGAACGCGGCTGCGCCGAACGGCACGGGCTCGTACGGCGGCTACAGCTACAAGGTGGGGCCCAACCTCTTTCTGATCGACGTGACCGGTCGCGATGGAGCCAGCGCCGCGGGGGCGATTGCCGGGGGCGGCGGCGCGCGTCAGCGCATCGGCATGATTGCGCGTATCGCACCCATTGATTTCGGCATCAAGGCGTCGCTCACCACGCAAGGATCAGTGGCGGTGAGTGGTAATGCCAACGTGAACGGCGCAGATCAGATCCCGACAGGGTGGGCGAGCTGCGACCCTCCGGGTCCCCCCCAGGCAGGTGTCCGCGACGCCGGCGGCACGGTCACGACGCAGGGTACGTCGACCGTGACGGGGAATCCCCCAGTTCTCAACGATCCGACGGTCAACAACAATACGTTTACGGTCTTTGGGGGCGCGACCTACGCCCAGCTGGCGGCGCGCGCTACGATCACGTTGCCCAGTGGTACCTACACCCAAGTCGCGCCAGCGGTAACCAACGGCGTGTGCGACAAGACCGTGCTGACAAACTGGGGTGACGGGCACAATCCAAACCTGCCCTGCGGTACGTATTTCCCGATTATTCACCTCACGGGGAGCACGCAGCTCAACGGCGTGCAGGGGCAGGGCATTCTGTTGGTGGACGGGAACTTGACGATCCAGGGTTCATTCGACTTTTTCGGCATCACGATCATTCAGGGGGACTTGATTACCGCGGGTGGTGGTACTTCTGATGCGCACTTCTGGGGCGGCGTTATGGCCCGGAACGCCGACTTGTCGACACAAACGATTGGCGGCCACGCGACCTTGAACTACTCGAGCTGTGCCATTCTCTCGGCCCTGCAGGCCACGAGTCAGATTTCCATGATGCGGTCGCGGGGTTGGGTCCAGCTGTACTAGTTGATCGCAGTGTCGTAATACCTCAAGGCGCCCTGAGGAAAACGCAACGTGAGCCGGTCGCTTGGACCGGACCGGCTCATGTAGCGCCCTGAGGGAGCCACAATGAAAGCGATTCTGAGAGACGAGCGCGGCATGGCGCTCGCGATCGCGATCTTTGTCTTGGTGGTTGTGGGAGCGATGATCGCCGGAGCCTTTTTCGCCGGCACGCAGGAGCAGCGAGTTGGAGAGAACCAGCGCCGCGTCCAGGCGGCGTTCGGTGTCGCAGAAGCAGGCGCCCAGGAGCGGGTCCTGACCTGGGACCCCACGATCATGAATAGGCGGCCGCAGTGGCCACGGGATTCCGTCGTCATCGGTCCAAACCCCGCCCCCAGCGGCACGGGCAGCTACGGGGGCTACAGTTACAAGGTGGGTCCCAATCTCTGGCTCTTGGACGTCACGGGGCTGGATCGCGCCAGCGCCAGCGGCCCGATTGCCGGCGGCGGCGGCGCCCGGCAGCGCGTCGGCATCATCGCCCGCATCGCCCCGGTCGATTTCGGCATCAAGGCGTCTCTAACGACACAGGGCTCGGTGGCGATGTCGGGAAACGCCACGGTAGACGGTATCGACCAGGTCCCACCAGGGTGGGTGAGCTGCGATCCCCCGGGTCCTCCACAGGCGGGCATTCGCGACCAGGGCGGCAACGTGACCGAAACGGGCAACGCCAACGTGGCCGGCAACCCGCCCGTCCTCAATGACCCCACGATCAGCAACAACACCTTTACGGTCTTTGGCGGCGCGACCTATGAGCAGCTGGCGGCCCGCGCCAATATCATGCTTGCCGGCGGCACCTACTCGACCGCCCCTGCCGTCAGCGGCGGCACCTGCGACAGGAACGTGCTGACGAACTGGGGCGACGGAATGAACCCCGGCCAGCCCTGTCAGGACTATTTCCCCATCATTCACGTCGCGGGCTCGCTGACGCTCAACGGCACCCAGGGGCAAGGTATCTTGTTGGTAGATGGCGACTTGAACGTTCAAGGGTCGTATCAGTTTTTCGGAATCACGATCATTCAAGGTGACTTGAAGACCGCCGGAGGTGGCACCGAAGAAGCACACTTCTGGGGGGGCGTGCTGGCCAAGAACGCGGATTTGTCCTCGCAGAGCATCAGCGGTAAAGCAACACTCAACTTCTCTAGCTGCACGATCTTAGCCGCGCTGCAAGCGACCAGTCAGATCTCAATGATGCGTCAGCGGGGGTGGGTTGCGCTCTTCTAAAACACGACCTAAGTAAATGCGGGGGCGACACTTGTTGCTTCGGGCTAAAGTCGATTCGAGGATTGACAGGATAAGGGGCAGGGCCTATTGTAGTTTGCCCTCGCCCCCTTCTTGTCTCTAAGAAAAGGCGCTAATGGCCCTTTTTGGCTTTTTGGGTGGTAAAAAAACCTCGGTCGGTCTCGACATCGGCTCAGGGATCATCAAGCTCGTCGTCGTAGATCACGGCGGCAGCGAGCCGGAGCTGACCAAGGTCGCCACCACCGAGGTCGCCGCCGACGCGATTGTCGAGGGTGAAGTCATGGATCCCGGACTCGTTGCCGAGGCCATTCGGGGTTTGTTCGAGGCGGCCGGGGTGAAGCGCAAATCCGTTGTCACAGCCGTCGGCGGCCGCGACGTCATCGTCAAGAAAATCCAGATGGATCGGATGAAGGAAGCGGACGCCCGCGAGGTGATCCGCTGGGAAGCCGAGCAGCATGTGCCGTTCGACATGGCCAACGTGGAGCTCGACTTCCAGATCCTCGATCCCGACGCCGAGGGGCTGCAGATGAACGTGCTGCTCGTCGCCGCCAAGCGGGAGCTGGTCGAGAGTCGCGTCGCGCTCCTCGGCGAAGCCGGTCTCGATCCCTCGATCATCGACGTCGATGCGTTCGCAATCCACAACGCGTTCGAGCTGAATCACCCCGACGCGATGCAGGGCGTCGTCGGTCTCGTCAACATCGGGCACGAAGTCACCAACGTGAACGTCCTCGAGGATGGCGTGCCCGTGCTGACGCGCGATCTCTCGGTCGGCACCCGGCGCTTCCGCGAGGATCTGCAGCGTGAGAAGGGGCTCGCGAGCGAGGAAGCCGAGCAAGTCATCCAGGGCTCGGCGCAGCACGCCGATCTCGGCGGCTACGTGAGCGCGCGCGGTGAGGAGATCGCGGTCGGCGTGGAGCGGGCCGCGGCATTCCTCGCCACCGCCTCCCGCAATGCCGGCGGTTTGTCGCGCGTGTACACGACTGGTGGCGGCGCGCGCGTCCCGGGGCTCAACGACGTCCTCGGCGCGCGCCTCCGAGTGCCGATCGAGCTCGCAAATCCGGTGCAGCGGCTGCGCGTAAAAGATGACGTCTTCGAGACGGTGCCGGTCGATGAGGTCGCGCCGCTCTTGATGCTGGCGGTGGGTCTGGCGCTGAGGCGCGCCGCATGATTGAGATAAACCTACTCCCGGGAAAGAAGAGGAGCGTCAAGGGAGCGGGCATGAAGCTGTCCATGCCCGACTTCAAGGCGCTGTTTGCGCAGGTCAAGGATCCCTGGCTCATCGCGGCGGTGGTGGCGTGGGTGATCGTGGGCGGCGGCGGCGCGCTGCTGTTCATCACCGAGCGCGCGCGGCTCGCCCGCGCCGAATCGCGTCTCGAGAATATCCGCGCCGAGAAGCGCCGCTACGACATTGTGATCGCGCAGAAGCGTCAGCTCGAGAAGGTGCGGGACTCGCTGCTGTATCAGATCAACATGATCCGTCAGATCGACGCCGATCGGTATATCTGGCCCCACGTGCTCGATCAGACGACCAAGGCGCTGCCGCCCTATACGTGGCTCACCCGCATTCAGTCCGTCAATCCGATGGTCGCCGCGACGCCGGGACAGCCCAGCGGCCCGGTCGCGATGGATACGGATTCGATGGGCGCGACCCTCGTGCGCGTGTCGATCGACGGCCGCACGGTGGATATCCAGGCCTACACCACGTTCCTGCGCCAGCTCGCCGCGTCGCCCTGGTTCACCGACGTGACGCCTGCGAGTTCCCAGACGGTGATCGAAGCCGACCGCCCGGTCACAGCGTTCAACGTGACGGTGCGATATCGCCCGGCGGATTCCGTCTACATCCGCACGGTTCCCTTCGTGCAATCGATGAGATAGCGCGCCATGGCACTTGGGTTACCCACCGACCAACGCGGCCAGATCATGGCGCTCCTCGTCCTCGTCGCCCTCGCAGGCGGCTACTTGTTCTGGACGAAAGTGCACGAGCCGCAAAGCGCGCGGATTTCCACGGCGAACCAGGAAGCCGACAGCCTGGAGCGGATCGTCGAAGCGGCCAAGCGGGACCTCGAGACCGGCAGCACCGCCGATCTCCAGCGGCGTGTCGAGAGCTATCAGGGTGCGCTCGAGCTGATGCGGCGTCTGGTGCCCGACAAGAACGAAGTCCCGACTCTGATCGACGACATCTCGACCAAGGCCAAAGTCCGCGGCGTGACGCTGGGCAAGATCCAGCCGCTGACGCCCGAACCAGGGTCTCCGTTCGACACCTATCGCTACCGGCTGGAGGTGTACGGCCACTACGACCAACTTGGCGAATACATCGCCGACATCGCCTCGCTGCCGCGCATCGTCGTGCCGCAGGAAGTGACGCTCTCAGCGGCATCACCGGCCGCGCAGAAGCTGCTCGCTGACACGGCGGGGTCCTTGCTGCTCGCGGAGTTCGCAATCCGCACATTCGTAAAGTCGACGACCGCGTCGGCGACGCCGACGAGAGGAGCGCCGGCGCGTGCGTCCAATTAGCCTCGCCCTGGTGTTGAGCGCGGCTATTCCAGCGACAGTGACGGGACAGCAACGCGACACCGCTGGAGACACCACGGTGGCGGCGGCCACGCTCCAGCGCGAGGTGTTCGCGTATGAGGGCGGCGGACGCGACCCCTTCATGTCGCTGCTCAGGTCGGGCGAGGTGCGGCCGCTGATTTCCGACCTGAAGCTGACGACCATCGTCTACGACGGGCGCTACGCCGCGCGCAGCGTCGCGGTGCTTCGGGACATCACCAACCGGCGCATTTATCGCGTGAAAACGGGCGACATCGTCGGGCGCTTGAAGGTGACGCAGATCCGTCCGCGCGAGGTCGTGTTCACCGTGCAGGAATTCGGTTTCGAACGGCAGGAGACCCTGTCGCTCACCAAGCAGGGGGAGACGCCATGAAGGCTCTGTTGCTCCACGCGGCCCTGTTCGCGGCCGCCGTTCCCGGGGCCCTTGCCGGGACGGCGGTTCGCGACGGGGAAGTCCGGGGAGTGAGTGTGCTGCCGGCCAGCGGCAAGGTCGAGATCGTCATCGATCTGCGAGGAGTCGCTCAGGTCAACGATTTCACGCTCACCAATCCCGCGCGCCTGGTCATCGACCTGGTCGGGACGCGGCTCACGGTGCCCGCGGCAATGTACGATGGCTTGAACCGTGGCGGCGTCCGGAACATCCGCTACGGACAATTCAAGCCGGATATTGTTCGTGTCGTGATCGACCTCGATGCGCTGAAGGACTATCAGGTCGACCGCGCGGGCGGACAGGTGCGCGTGCGCATCGGCAGCGAGCGAACGAGCTTCGCAGCGTGGTCGTCCTCACCCCCCGTTCCCCCTCTCCGCGTAGCGGAGAGGGGGCGGGGGGGTGAGGTCGCGCCCGCGGTCACCGGCGGACCGGAACAGGCGGCGCGCGTCACGACGCCCGCGCTGGGTCGCTCCATGTCGCTGGGCCGCTCCATGTCGATCGAAGAGTACCTCGCCGCGCACCGCTCCGAGGCCGCGCAGTCGCAAGCGCCACGGATCACGGTGCAGTGGGACAACGCGTCGATGGAGGATGTGATCGCCGGATTCGCCGCCTTCAGCGGCCGCACGATCATCCTCGCCAAGGGCATCACCGGCAACGTGACCGCCGAGATCAAGAATCAGCCGTGGGACCTCGCGCTCAACGCGGTGCTCGAGTCGCAGGGCCTGGCGGTGCAGACACTGCCCGGCGGCATTCTCAATGTCGTGAGCAAGGTCGAGCTGGCGCGCGCCGACTCCACCGTGCCGATCACGACGCGGCTCGTGCGCATCAACTACGCGAGGGCGTCGTCACTCGTCCCGTCGGTGCAGTCGATCCTCACGAAGCGCGGCCAGGTGGTCGCCGACTCGACCAGCAATGCGCTCGTGATCACGGAGGTCAGCTCACGGATCGATGATGTCGTCGACTTCGTGAAGGGCCTCGACCTGCGCACGCCGCAGGTCTCGATCCAGGCGAAGATCATCTTCGTCGATCGCACGGATGTCGAAGAGCTGGGTGTGAAGTACGACCTCGGCACGACCAATCAATTCTTCAACCGGCTCGTGCAGCGGCCCGATCCGCGTACGGCGGAGCCCGTCGACACGGACCTCGACGGCGTTCCCGACGCGCTCGTGCCGACGGAAACCTTCGCGCCCAACGAAACCATCGTCGCGCTGGGCGGCAACTCGCTGTCGGCGCTCGGCAACGCGGGCCAGCAGGTCATCAATCCGGCGCTCGATCTGATCTTCTCGACGGCGATCGGGAACTTCGATCTCACGACGTTCGTGCAGGCGCTGCAGCGCGTCGAGCTGGCCGACATCCAGGCCGAGCCGACGATCACGACGTTGGACAACCGTGAAGCCGAAATCCTCGTCGGCGACCGCGTGCCGATCCGCATCATCGACGTCAGCTCGACCGCCACCGCCGGGGCCCAGCAGCAGAACGTCCCGCGGGCCACGGTGTCGTTCGAGCAGACCGGTATCAACCTCCGCGTCACGCCGCACGTCACTGCCAATCGGCAAATCCTGATGGAAGTGCACGCCGAGCGTTCGAACGTCCGGCCGGCCTCGGTGGACATCGGGTTCACCTTCCAAACCCAGCAGGCGGACAATCAGATCCTGGTCAACGACGGCGAAACGGCCGTAATTGGCGGACTTACGGTGACTGAGGTCACTGTAACCAAGTCCGGTATCCCTTTCCTTGTAGATCTGCCGATTCTGGGCAAGCTGTTCGGCTTCACGCAACAGCAGGAAAACCGGCGCGATCTGCTGATACTGATCACGCCCCACATCATCGACGATCTCGTCCCGCCCACCGGTCAGTAACCGGCGGGACGTGCAGTGGGAGAGGCTGATATGCGGCTGGTTACTCGCGGCACCGCAGTCTGGGGGATAGGCGCGCTCGCCCTGGCCATCTGGTCGTGCGAGACAACGCGTAATCCGGGCGGCATCCAGCGCGATGTCACGCCGCCGGCCATCCTCCTGGTCAACACCGCCGGCGATTCCCAGGACATCGCCAGCGGCCTGCAATTCGGCATCCAGGCGATCGATAATCTCGCGCTCAAGAGCATCAGCCTGCGGTTCAGCGGTGGACTGATCGGCATCGCGGACACCAACTTCACCGGCCAAGTCAAGACGTATGCGGTGTCCCGCACCCTGACCTTCGGGTCCAACTCCGGGGTCGGCGGCGACATTCAGATCATTGGACGCGCCACGGACGGCGCGGGCAACTTCTCCGAAGACACGCTCAGCATCTTTCTGTCGAACGTGCAGGCGCTGCGCGTGCGGCTGGTTGTCCCGTCACCGGGCGCGCTGGCCTCGACCGGGAAGGGCCTGCCGGTCGACGTGATCGCGGTCCAGAACTCGGGTATTGCGAAGATCGGGTTCCTCGTGTCACCAGCGAGCAGTGTCACCAACCCGACCACGCCACCCAACGACTCGCTCGTCTTCACGCCGCCGTTCGCCGATTCGGTGGAGTACGTCGACACGCTTGTGGTCGTTCCCTCGAGCGGCACCTTCAACGTCGTCGGCTTCGCAGAAGACTCGGCCGGACGGCGCGGATTCACGAGCGTCATCACGGTGGTCATTCAGTCCGTGGCGACGGACAATCAAGTCCCGGTCGTCGCGCACCGCATCGGCCAGCGCGTCGAAGTGGACGACACGATACACGTGCGCGCCCAGGACCCGAGTGCGATTGCGTGGATCGGCTTCCGGGTCGATACGAATAACGTGCTCATGAAGTTCGACAGCCTCTACGTCGGCGCCGGGAATTTGACCGACGTGACGCGTCACTTCACGCTGGGCCTGCAAGGTCTCCAGCCGCTGCCGCATACAATCGTCGTGCGGGGTTACGCCTGCGACGCGGCGATCGCGCGCAACTGTGACTTCACGAACAGCACCACGCTGATTCCCAGCCCACCCATCAGGTTCGGCAGCGCGCCGGCCCCCGCCCCGCGTCCGGCGCCGATGGCGCTCATCGACACGGTCATCGTCGTGGCGGGGGTCACGCGGCCGCTGCCGTTCGGCGGCAAGATCGCGGACGCGATCTTCAACGGGAACGACAGCAGCCTCTACCTGACGAATCCGGCGCTGGGGCGCGTCGAAATCTTCCAGGTCGCGAACACCGCGTTCGTTGCGGCCGGCATCCCGACCGCCGGCCCGCAGCCGTGGGGGATCGCGTTGTGGCCGCTGGATACGCTGGGCAACTACAAAGACTCGATTGTCGTCGCGAACTCGGGCGGTGTGGAGCTCTCTGTCATCGACGTGCGTCCGGGGATTCGGCGCCTGGCGTGGCGGCAGGACCTGCCGGACTATTTGATCGAGACCTACCGCGTGCTGACCGCGCCGATCCGCGAAGAAATCAGGGTGTTCGACCTTTCGGACCGGCCGCAATACGTGGCGTCGGTCTGCCGGGTCACGTCGGGCACGCCGAACTGCCATGCCGACTCGGTGTTCGCCATTTACTCAACGCTGCCCACGGCGAGCAGCACACCGCCGTTCGCCAACAAGGCCACGCTGCGGATGGAGAAGCTGATCGACACGCCCGATACGGCGCAGTTGTTCAGCCACTTCTTCTGGGAGCTGGCGGGTGACAGTACGTTGACCAGCACGAGCCGCGACACTCTGCGCATCGAGATGCGCCGCGGCCGCCCCTATAACGAGCAGCGCGTGCAGCTGTCCGCGTGCAACGGGGTCACCATTGCGCTGGAAGAATTCGGACTGGGCGACTCGACGTACGTGCGCAACTCCGGGAATTTCACGCACGCCATCATGGGTGAGGGTGGCAACATCACCAGCGAGTTCGCGCGCGTCGTGGGCTATACGACCAAGGCGCCGTTGCTGAAGGGGCCGAGCACCCTGCGGTCGTGCTACACGAACGGCAGCTTGCTCACGGCCGACACGGGCGAAAACCATCGCGACCTCGGCATCACGCCGT
Source organism: Gemmatimonadales bacterium (assembly GCA_044869265.1). Classification (GTDB taxonomy): domain Bacteria; phylum Gemmatimonadota; class Gemmatimonadetes; order Gemmatimonadales; family GWC2-71-9; genus 20CM-2-65-7. The sequence continues at coordinate 37,638 of JBIOXD010000021.1, read as the reverse complement.
TCATCGACGTCAGCGACTTCATCAGCAACACCGGCGTCAACATCCACTCGGTCGCGACGAACTTCAACGGTGGGACGAACCTCGTTCGCGCCGACTCGATCTACTTTCTCGACGAGGGGATGAAGCTGAAAGGCACGGCCGAGGCGCCGATCGGGGCGTTCGGCATGGACATGAATTACAACCATGCGTTCCTGGCGGGCGACCCCGGCACGCCGATCTTCGGTGGCCCAGGTAACCCCAATGACCGCATAGCGTTCTCTGCACGCCCTGACGGCAACATCGACGTCTGGGATACCTTCTTCTATGGTAGGGTTGGCGGAATCGTCGTGCGCGACCCCATCATTGGACCGCTGCGTGTTGCCCGAAACCGCAACAACACGCGCCAATGGCTGTTCGGCGTCACCGCGAACGGCGTCGTGATGGTGGAGCTCCAGGTCATCAACAACCCGTTCCCAGTGAAACCGCCATGGGGGCCGCCGATTCGCTAGACGCCGGGCGTTTCTGGGCCCGGGTGCTGGATGCGCGAGCCCGACCCTCCGTCGGGCTCCGCTGTTTAATGGAGCAGGAGCGAGGAGGAATTCGTGACGTTCCGCTTCACAACGGCAGGCGAGTCGCACGGCCGCGGCCTCGTGGGCATCCTCGAAGGGATCCCCGCCGGTCTCCCCGTGTCGGCTGCCGATGTGGACGCGGAGTTGAAGCGGCGCCAGGGGGGGTACGGACGCGGTGCACGCATGAAGATCGAATCCGACCGCATCGAGTGGCTTGCCGGGGTCCGCGCGGGGGAGACCATCGGCTCTCCTATCGCAATGCTGATCTGGAACCGCGATTGGGAGCATTGGCAGGATGTGATGGCGCCGGAAGCCGACGCCACCCCCGATCCGCAGGGACGGCGCCGCCAAGTCACACGCCCGAGGCCCGGGCACGCAGATCTCGCGGGATCGCTCAAGTATGACCGCACCGACGCACGCGATATTCTCGAACGCGCCAGTGCTCGTGAAACAGTCGTGCGCGTGGCGTGCGGCGCCGTGTGCAAGAAGCTCCTGCGGGAATTCAGCATCGAGATCGGCTCGTACGTCGCAGAGCTGGGAGGAGTCACCGCCAAGTACCACTCCCCACTCCCCGCTCCCCTGAACGAGCGGGCGGACCAGAGTCCGGTACGGTGTCTGGATCCCGAGGCGGAAGCCGAGATCATTCGGCGCATCGACGCGGCGAAGGCAGCAGGAGATACCCTCGGCGGTATCGTGGAAGTCGTTGCACTCGGCGTGCCGGTGGGGCTCGGCTCCCATGTCGCCTGGGACACCAAGCTTGACGGCCGCCTGGCACAGGCCTTCATGTCGATTCCAGCCGTGAAGGGCGTCGAGTTGGGCCTCGGCTTCGAGGCGGCACGCCGCAAAGGCTCTGAAGTGCACGATGAGATTCTGCCGGGCTTTGCGCGTGCCACCAACCGCGCGGGTGGGACCGAGGGCGGCATGACGACTGGCGAGCCTTTGGTTGCGCGCGTGGCGATGAAGCCGATCTCCACGCTCATGTCACCGCTCAAGACGGTGGACCTGAAGACCGGCGGGCCGGCGCAAGCGCAATCGGAGCGCTCCGACGTGACGGCGGTGCCCGCCATGGGCGTCATCGCCGAAGCGATGATGGCGATCGTCGTGACCGAGGCGCTGCTGGAGAAATTTGGCGGCGATGCGCTCAGCGAATTGAAGCGTAACGTCGAGGGTTATCTCGCGCAGGTGCGGGCGCGAACGCCCAGAGGTGCGGCGTCGTGAAGAAGCACCTCGTGCTCATCGGCCTGCCCGGGGCGGGGAAGTCGACGGTCGGCCGACTCGTCGCGGAGCGCTTGCAGACGACGTTCGTCGACATCGACTCGATCTTGATGCGCAAGGAAGGCAAACCGATCGTGCTGATCTTCGCCGAGAAGGGCGAGCCCGCGTTTCGCGACATGGAACGCAAAGAAGTCGAGGGCGCGCTCGCCGGGGAGCCGGCTGTTATCGTTCCCGGTGGAGGCTGGGCCGCACAGCCGGGAGCGCTCGATGCAGCACGGCCTCAGGCGTACGTGGTTTATCTCAAGGCACGCGCCGAGATCGCCGCGGCACGCGCCGCGCCTTCGGGAACACGGCCCGTTTTGATGGGTGATGATCCTGTGACGCAGATGCGCGAGCTGTTCACAACGCGCGAGCCGTTCTACACGACTGCCGATGCGACCGTCCTGACCGAGGCGAAAACGCCCGAGCAGGTGACTGCCGAGGTCGTCCGACTTGCGCAAATCAGTGCAGGTTGGTAAAGATGCAAGCCCGAACGTTTGAACAAAGGTTGATCAGTGCCTGATAATGACGACGCTGTGAAAAAAACGCGGAGGCCTCGAAAGAAGAAGATCGAGGCTGAGGTCGAGCTCGAGGTCGAGACCGACGACGCCGCTCCTGTAAAGGGCGGCGCACTCGTCATTGTCGAATCCCCCACGAAGGCCAAAACAATCGGCAAGTACCTGGGTCGCGGCTACACCGTGAAGGCGACCGTGGGGCACTTGCGCGACCTTCCTAAGCGCGAGCTGGGCGTCGACGTCGACAACGGCTTTGCGCCCAAATACGTCACCATCAAGGAAAAGGCGAAGACGCTCGCCGAAATCAAAAAAGCCGCGAAAGCGGCCGATCGCGTGCTGCTCGCCACCGACCCGGACCGCGAGGGCGAGGCGATCGCCTGGCACGTCGCGTCCCAGCTCAACGGGGCCCCGGACGGCGGTGACGGCAAGATCCGCCGCGTCCTGTTTCACGAAATCACCAAGGACGCGGTCGCCAAAGCGCTGGCGAATCCGCTGGACATCGATCAACGCAAGGTGGACGCCCAGCAGGCGCGGCGTGTGCTCGATCGGTTGGTGGGATACAAGGCCTCCCCGGTTCTCTGGAAAAGCATCAAGACCGGCCTGTCGGCCGGTCGGGTCCAGACCGTCGCGCTGCGGCTGATCATCGAGCGGGAGGAAGAGATCCGGAAGTTCGTGCCCCAGGAATACTGGACCATTGCGGCCGATCTCGAGAAGGATGGCCAGCCGTTCCAGGCGCGGCTGCAGAAGCTCAACGGGCACAAGCCCGAGATCAAGACCGAGAAAGACGCGCGCGACATCGTCGCCGAAGTCGAGAAGCTGCCGTTCGTCGTGACGTCCGTCTCGACCGGCGAGCGCCGCCGCAAGGCGCCCGCCCCCTTTACCACCAGCACGATGCAGCAGGAAGCCGCGAAACAACTGGGCTTTTCGGCCGGCCGCACGATGCGGGCAGCCCAGAAGCTCTACGAAGGCGTCGAGCTGGGAGACCAGGGATCGGTCGGCTTGATCACCTACATGCGCACGGATTCGGTGCGCGTGTCGGACGCGGCGATCCAGCAGGCTCGCGAATACGTCAATGCGCAGTTCGACAAGCGCTACCTCCCCGAAGAGCCGAACGTCTATAAGGGAGGCCGCGGCTCGAAGGTGCAGGACGCGCATGAAGCGATCCGGCCCACCGAAGTCGGGCTCCGCCCCGAAGACCTCAAGAAGTATCTCGAGCGCGACCTCTTCAAGCTGTACCAGTTGATCTGGCGGCGGTTCGTCGCCTCGCAAATGAATCCCGCGGTGTATGAGGCGACCAAGGTCGACTTCGACCTGGCCAACGGGAAATTCCTGTTCCGGGCGACGGGCTCGCGAGTCATCTTCGACGGCTACCACGCAGTCTACCAGGAAGCCTACGAGGCCGAGGACGCCAAGACATTAGGCAGCCTCGAGCCGATTCCGCCGCTCAAGGAGGGCGACCGGGTCGCGGTCAAGCAGGTCGTGCCGAGCCAGCACTTCACCGAGCCACCGCCGCGCTACAGCGAGGCGAGCCTCGTGAAGGAGCTCGAGCGCCTGGGCATCGGCCGGCCGTCGACCTACGCGGCCATCATCTCGACGCTGCGCATGCGCTGGTACGCGACGGCGAAAGACCGCCGCTTCCATCCCACGCCACAGGGCGAGACGGTCTGGAAAGTCCTCAAGCGCTCGTTCCCGGAAGTATTCGAGGTGGGCTTTACGGCGCAGATGGAGACCGAGCTCGACAAGGTCGAAGAGGGCGACCTCGCCTGGCAAGACGTGTTGGGCGATTTCTGGAAGCCATTCAGCATTGCACTCGAAGCCGTGGATGTGAACAAGATCATCCACGAAGTGCACGATCTCACGGGGCTCGAGAAGGAAAAGTGCCCCAAGTGTGGCTCACCGCTCGAGGTGAAGAGCGGCCGCTTCGGCCCCTACATCGCCTGCACGCGCTACGCCACGAAGGAGTGCGACTACTCGCGCTCCGTCAAGAAGGACAAAGTTCCCGATCGGCCCTCGGACGAGATCTGCAAGGAATGCGGCGCGCCGATGGTCATCAAGACCGGCCGCTATGGCGAATTCCTCGCGTGCACCCGCTACCCCAAGTGCAAGTACACACAGCCCGTCCCGCTCGGCATCAAGTGTCCCAAGTGCGGCATGGGCGATCTCGCCGAACGGCGCACCAAGCGTGGACGGACGTTCTACGGTTGCCTGCGCTACCCGGACTGCGATTATTCCACCTGGAACAAGCCGGTCGTCGTTCCATGCCCCAACTGCGGCTTCGTCGGGATGGAAGAGATCAAGGCCAAGACCACGGGAGAAACGACACGCAAATGCCTGAAGTGCGGGCATCAGATCACGGTCGAGTCGGAGACCCCCGAAGCCGAAGAGGTGGCAACGTAGGGGCGCGCGTCGTCGGCGGTGGTCTGGCCGGCTGTGAAGCCGCATGGGCCCTCGCAGAATGTGGTTTCCGCGTCACGTTGCACGAGATGCGTCCCGTGAAAATGACGCCGGCGCATCAGACCCAAGCCCTCGCCGAGTTGGTCTGCAGCAACACGTTCAAATCCGTCGAGACCTTGCACGCGCACGGACTCCTCAAGGCCGAGATGCGCCTGCTCGGCAGCATCGTGCTGCAGGCAGCGGACGAGGCGCGCATCCCGGGCGGTAGCGCGCTCGCCGTGGATCGCGTCGCATTTGCCAGGGGGGTCGAGGCTCGGGTCTCGGGGCACGCGAACATCACGATAGTTCGCGGCGAAATCACCAATCTTCCGAGCCCCGGAATCATCGCAACCGGTCCACTCACTTCGGACACGCTGGCCACTGCGATCGCAGCGAGGCTGGGCGTGCAGTCACTCGCTTTCTACGACGCGATCGCGCCCATCGTCTCGGCTGATTCGCTCGATTACAGGCGCCTTTTCAAGGCTTCCCGCTACGGCAAAGGTGGCGGCGACGACTACTGGAACGCGCCGTTCACTCGAGAGCAGTATGAGGCGTTCGTGGCAGCGCTGATCGCCGGCGAGCAGTACGTGCCCGGGCACGAATTCGACAAGGTGCCGTATTTTGAGGGCTGCTTGCCGGTCGAGGAGATGGCAGATAGAGGCGTCGAGACACTACGATTCGGACCGATGAAGCCGATCGGGTTGCAAGATCCCAGGGTCAAGACCCCGGGCTTGCGCCCGGGGTCAGAAAGGCAGGGTGAACCGTACGCCGTCGTTCAGCTACGACAAGAAGATCGGGCAGCGCAGATGTGGAACCTTGTGGGGTTCCAGACGCGACTCAAGACCGCAGCCCAGCAGCGCATCTTCCGGATGATCCCCGGACTCGAGAACGCCGAGTTCCTGCGGTTTGGGAGCATTCACCGCAACAGCTACCTCAATGCGCCGCAGGCGCTGACGCCGCACCTGTCCGCCAAAGACGACCCTCACCTGCTGTTTGCGGGCCAGCTCACTGGGGTCGAGGGCTACACCGAGTCGGCAGCGACGGGGATCGTTGCGGGGATCAATCTCGCGCGGATGCTCATGGGTGACGAACCGCTCATCCCACCGGCGACCACGATGCTCGGCGCGTTGTATCGCTACTTGCGCGAGACCGAACCCGGCCGCTTCCAGCCGATGAACGCCAACTTTGGTCTGCTCGACCCGCTCGAGAACGCGCCACGGGACAAGTTCAAAAAGAAGGAAGCCCTCGCAGAGCGGGCGTTGAGAGAGATGGAGCGCTTCACGAATGTCCTTCAGGACAATGCTGAGCCGAGCCCACCCTTCAGGGTGGGAACAACCCAATGAAGACACAACCCATCTCTCCAGAAATCTCCGAATTCGTCACGTTCCTCACCAAAGAGCGCAACGACTCCCCCCACACCGTCAAGGCTTACGCCCGTGACCTGGGGGCATTCGCGACGTTCTGTAACGACTACTACGGTGGGCCCTGGACCTGGGCCGGCGTGGATCGCCTCGCGGTGCGCGGGTTTCTGGCGGCGGAGCAGCGGCGCGGCGTATCGAAACGCTCTGGGGCCCGCGCGCTCTCGGCGCTGCGCACGTTCTACCGCTTTCTGAACGCCACGCAGGGCGTCGAGGTGAATCCCGCGCGCGCGGCGCGCACGCCCAAGCTCGAACGGACGCTGCCGGCGTACCTGGATCGCGCCGAGATGGAGATGTTGTTCGCCGAGGCGGAGGCACGCGCGGGGGCGGGCGGGTTTCCCGAAGCGCGCGATCTCGCCATGCTGGAAATGTTCTACTCGAGCGGCATGCGGCTGTCGGAGCTGGCGGGGCTGAACGATGGCGATGTCGATCTCGTCTCCGATCAGGTCAAGCTGCGCGGCAAAGGAAAGAAAGAGCGCATCGTGCCGGTTGGATCACGCGCGCGGGCAGCGCTGCGACAGTACCTCCAGTATCGGGACCGGCGGTTTCGGGGGGCTCATGCCGTCTTCGTCAACCAACGAGGGCGGCGGATCTCGGCGCGCGGCATTCAGCTCGCCATGAAGCAGCTGTTCGCCACGCTGGCCCGGGGAACCCAGCTGCACGTGCACGCGTTGCGTCATTCGTTCGCCACACACCTGCTCGACGCGGGCGCTGATCTACGATCTGTGCAGGAATTGCTCGGCCACGCTTCGCTCGGCACCACGCAGGTGTATACTCATACGTCGGTGGAGCGACTGAGAAAGGTCTATCAGCAGGCGCATCCTAGAGCTTAGGGCCTGGGGCCTGGGGCCTGGGGGCCTGGGGAAAGACACGTGAACGTATATCAACGCATTCACAGCACTACGATTCTCTGCGTGCGCCGCGATGGCAAAGTGGCCATCGGCGGCGATGGGCAAGTCACGGTCGGTGAGACCGTGATGAAGGCCAACGCCAACAAGGTGCGCACGCTCAAAGGTGGCAAGATTCTGGCGGGATTCGCCGGCGCCGCGGCGGACGCATTTACCCTGTTCGACAAGTTCGAAGAAAAGCTCGAGCGGTATCCCACGAACCTGCCGCGTGCGGCCGTCGAGCTCGCAAAGGACTGGCGCTCCGATCGGGTCCTGCGCCGCCTCGAGGCGCTGCTCGTCGTCGCCGACAAGGAGCATGGCTACGTCATCAGCGGCTCCGGCGAGCTGATCGAGCCGGACGACGGCATTCTGGCGATCGGCTCCGGAGGGTCGTTCGCCCTCGCGGCGGCGCGAGCGCTGCTCAAGGAGTCGAAGCTGAGTCCGGCCGAGATCGTTCGAAAGGGTCTGGAGATCGCCGCGGAGATCTGCGTGTATACCAACACAAACATTACCGTACTTGAGTTATAGACATGGCCAAGTCACCAACCGAAACTCCTCTACCGCCTCCTACCGCCCCCGCAGCGCCGTCCTCGGACGAGACCATGCCGTGGTTGGAGGAGATGCCGCCCCGCAAGATCGTGGCGGAGCTCGATCGCTACATCGTTGGCCAGGAGGCGGCGAAGAAAGCCGTAGCGATCGCCGTGCGCAATCGTTGGCGCCGCGCGCAGGCCCCCGAGGAAATCCGCGACGAGATCATGCCGAACAACATCATCATGATCGGTCCGACGGGGGTAGGAAAAACCGAGATCGCGCGCCGGCTGGCGCGGCTGGCGGGCGCGCCGTTCCTGAAGGTCGAAGCCTCGAAGTTCACCGAAGTCGGCTACGTGGGCCGCGACGTCGAGTCGATGGTCCGCGAGTTGGTGGACGTCTCGATCAACATGGTGCGGAGTGAGAGGGAAGACGACGTTTATCCCACAGCCGAGCAAAGGGCAGAAGAACGGCTATTGGATTTGCTTTTGCCGCCGCTTCCCTCGCCGCCCTCCGCCGCCGCTTCACCTGCCTCCCCGGCGGCCACCGAGCAGCCCGGGCAGCGCCCGTTATTCGTGGTGTCCTCCAAGGGCGACGTGCAATCCAAGATCCCCGAGGCGGAGACGGAGGCGCAGGAGCGCCGGCGCCGCACGCGTGAAAAGCTTCGCCAGCAGCTCAAGGACGGATTGCTCGAAGAGCGCGACGTCGAAGTCGAAGTGCAGCAGCAGGGCTTCCCCATGCTCGAGATGATGCAGCCGCCGCAGGGGATGGAAGGACCCGACATCAACTTCGGCGAGATGCTGCAGGAGCTGATCCCGAAGAAGAAAAAGCGCCGCACGGTCCATCTGCATGAAGCTCGGCGCATTCTCATCGACGAAGAGCTGAAAAAGCTGGTGGACATGGACGACGTCGTCAACGAGGCCCTCGACCGCGTCGAGAATCATGGCGTGATTTTCATCGACGAGATCGACAAGATCACAGGCGCCCGCGGTGAGCGCACGGGCCCGGATGTGTCGCGGGAGGGCGTGCAGCGCGATCTGCTGCCGATCGTCGAAGGCTCGACCGTCCAGACGCGCTACGGGTATGTCCGCACGGACCACATCCTGTTCATCGCGGCGGGTGCGTTCCACATCGCCAAGCCGAGCGACCTGATTCCGGAGCTCCAGGGCCGCTTCCCGATTCGCGTCGAGCTCTCGTCGCTCAGCGAAGCGGACTTTGTTCGCATCATGACGGAGCCGGAGAACGCGCTGACCAAACAGTACGCGGCGCTGTGCCAGTCGGATGGCGCGACGCTCGAGTTCACGCCCGATGGCGTCAAGGAAATCGCGCGCATCGCGGCGAAGGTGAACGAGCGGATGGAGAACATCGGGGCGCGGCGGTTGCACACGGTCATGACGACGCTGCTCGAAGACGTGATGTTCGAGCTGCCCGATTACCCGTCGAAGCACATCGTGTTCGATGGGCCCGCAGTGAGGGAACGGCTGATGCGTATCGTCGAGGATGAGGACTTGCGGAAGTACATTCTCTAGCCAAGCGACCGACCCCCCGTTACCCTAAGCCTTGTCTCAGCCCGGGCCTCCGGGTAAAATCCGTCACACATTCCTGTCATTTTGACCGACTCGGGGCCCATGGCGAAGCGAGACTTCCTCCAAATCACCGATTTCACCCGCAAGGAGATCGAACAGCTCTTCGACCTCTCCAGGCGGATGAAGGCCCGATCCTACCGGGAGACCCCCCTCGCCGGGAAGACGTTGGCTATGATCTTCGCCAAGTCCTCCACTCGAACCCGCGTTTCCTTTGAGGTGGGCGCCTACCAGCTCGGCGGCCAGGCGCTGTTCCTGTCTAGCAAAGACATTCAAATCGGTCGCGGCGAGCCGATTCCCGATACCGCCCGCGTGCTTTCGCGCTACGTCGACGGGATCATGATCCGCACCTACGATCACGCCGAAGTCGAGGAGTTGGCTCGCTTCGCAACCGTTCCGGTCATCAACGGCCTGACCGACCTGACACATCCGTGCCAGGTCCTCGCGGATCTGTTCACGGTCAAGGAACATCTCGGCGGATGGGAAGGGAAGCGAATTGCGTGGGTGGGGGACGGCAACAACATGGCCAACGCCTGGCTCGAGGCTGCCGCGGTCCTGGGTTTCGAGCTGCGGCTCGCCTGCCCCGAGGGGTTCGAGCCCCACATATCCAAGTACGAAGACGCCAAGAAGCGCGGATGCGTGATGGTGACGGAGGTTCCCGAAGAAGCAGTGGAAGGGGCGCACGTGGTCAACACCGACGTCTGGGCCTCGATGGGACAGGAAGGCGAAGCGGAAGCGCGGCGCAACGCCTTCAAGGGCTACACCGTCGATGCCGAGCTCATGAAACTCGCGGACCCGAAGGCCATTTTCCTGCACTGCCTGCCGGCACATCGCGGCGAGGAAGTGACGGCTGATGTAATCGACGGACCTCAGTCGCGTGTATGGGACGAGGCCGAGAATCGTTTGCACGTTCAGAAAGCGCTACTCGCAACCCTGATGAGCTAATGGCCACTGAAACCTTGAAGAAGACGCCCCTGCACGACGTCCATGTGAGCCTCGGCGCCAAGATGGTGCCGTTCGCCGGCTTCGAGATGCCGGTCACCTATCCTGGCGGCATCAACGCCGAGCACCGCGCGGTGCGTGAGGCCGTCGGTGTGTTCGACGTCTCGCACATGGGTGAGTTCGAAATCACCGGGTCGGACCGAAACGCCTTCGTCCAGCGCGTCACATCGAACGACGTGGGAGCGCTGAAACCGGGACAGGCGCAATACTCCGGGATTCTCACCAAAGACGGTACCTTCGTCGACGACTGCCTCGTGTACCGCTTCGAAGACAAGCTGATGATGGTCGTGAACGCGTCGAACATTCAGAAGGACTGGGATCACATCGTGGCGCAAAAGGGAGGCGCCGACGTCCGGCTGCGCGATATCTCGGACGAAACGGCGCTCCTCGCGGTACAGGGACCGAAAGCCGAAGCGCTCCTCGGACAGCTCACGAGCCTCGGCGTGGGGATGATCCCCTACTACCACTTCGTGCAGGGCAAGGTCGCAGGCGCGCAGTGCTTCGTCTCGCGCACCGGCTACACCGGTGAGGACGGCTTCGAGCTGTACTGCCGGGCGGCCGACGCAGAAAAGCTGTGGCATGCGCTCGTCGGCGCGGGCCGGGGGGAGCCGGTTGGCCTCGGCGCGCGCGACACGCTGCGCCTCGAGGCCGGCCTGCCGCTTTACGGCAACGACATCGACGATACGACCACGCCGTACGAGGCCGGGCTCGGCTTCATCGTGAAGCTCGAGAAAGGCGCGCCGTTCACGGGGCTCGAGGCGCTCAAGCGCCAGAAACTCGAAGGCGTACCGCGCAAACTGGTCGGCTTTAGAGTCACCGAGCCGAAGACCGTCGCGCGGCACGGCTACCCCGTGTTCCTCGATGGCACGCAGGTGGACATCGTGCGCAGCGGCACCATCACGCCAACCGCCAACGCGGCAATCGGCACGACGTACCTGCCGACGGGGGGGGACCGCGCCAAGGCCGGAACCAAAATCGAGATAGATGTCCGGGGCAAGAAGGTAGAAGCTGAAGTGATCAAAATGCCGTTCGTCCCGCACCGCACCAAGAAATGAGAATCGGCATTCTCACCATTTCGGATCTCGGCGCCGTGGGTCAACGTGCCGACACCTCCGGCGACGCAATCCTCGAGTGGGCAGGCGAGCGCGGTTATGAGGTCGTGGTGCGGAGCGTGGTCGCCGATGAGACCGACCGCATCGCGGGCAAGCTCGCCCGCTGGGCCGATTCCAACGAGGTGGACGTCGTGCTGACGACGGGCGGCACGGGCCTTACGGAGCGCGATGTCACACCTGAAGCGACCGCGGCGATTCTCGACCGCGACGCCGCAGGCATCGCCGAGGCGCTGCGCGCGGCGTCAGGCCCCAGCTTCCCCCGGGCTTGGCTCTCCCGCGGCCGGGCGGGAACCCGTGGCAAGACCCTGATTGTGAACCTCCCGGGATCGACGCAGGGGGTAAACGAAGGACTGGCGGTGCTGGCGCAATTCCTGGATCACGCTGTGGATCTGCTGAGCGGCACGAACACCACGCACCATGCACCACGCACCACGCACGCTCATGGCTGACCGCGTTCTCATCACCACAGACGACCTCGAACACGCCGTCCGCGTGAATGCCGCGCTGGAGCAGGCGGGATTCGATACCGCGATGGTTTCGTCCCTGGATGACGTGCGCTCCGCTGTTAGGAGCAGGGAGCCGGGAGCGGGGAGCAGGGAACCCGACGCAATCATCCTCAGCGGCGGCCTGCACGAATCGACCGCCCAACGGCTCCTCGCCGCCGCGCGCGAGCACGCCGTTTCGACGCTCGGCCTGGTGGAGCCGACCGACGATCCCAAGCGCGTTGGCCGTGAGCTCGGACTGACCGGCTGGCTCGTGAAGCCGGTCGATCCGATGGAGGTCGTCGGCACCGTGCGGCGGCTGATCGAGCGGCGCCGGCTACAGCAGCGCACGGGCATTCTCGGCGAATCGCCCGCGATCCAGGAAGTCCTGGTCAAAACCGAGCAGATCGCCCCCGTCACCTCCACGGTGCTGATCGAGGGTGAGTCGGGCACGGGGAAAGAGCTGGTCGCCCGGGCGATTCATGATTTGTCACCGCGGCGCGGCAAGCCATTCATCGCTGTCAACATCGCCGGACTGCCCGAGACACTGCTCGAGAGCGAGCTGTTCGGCCACGAGAAGGGCGCATTCACGGGCGCCGCCGAGCGCCGGCTGGGACGCTTCGAGCTGGCCAACGGCGGCACGATCCTGCTCGACGAGGTCGGCGAGATGCCGCCCGCCACACAGGTCAAGCTGCTGCGCGTGCTGGAGGACCGCAGCTTCTTCCGCGTGGGCGGGACGCAGCCGATTCAGGTCGACGTGCGGGTCATTGCCGCCACCAATCAATCGCTGAAGGAGGCGGTGGCGCTCGGGCGGTTCCGCGACGACCTGTTCTTCCGGTTGAACGTGCTCTCGGTCTACTTGCCGCCGCTGCGCGAGCGGCGCAGCGACATCCCGCTGCTCGTCCGCACCTTTATCGCCGAGTTCGCACGGACGCACGATCGCCAGTTCAAGGGGATCACGCCCGAAGCGACGCAGATCTTGGTCGAGGCCGACTGGCCCGGCAACGTGCGCCAGCTCAAGAACCTCATCGAGTCGATGGTCGTCCTTGCGCCCGAGGGGGAGATTCGCGACAGCGACATCCCACCCGACGTGCGCGAGCGGACTCGTACGCTGCCGGTCCGCATCCCGAGTCCCATGCGTCAGGAGTCAGGAGCCGGGGGGGGGAGTCAGGAGTTGGAGTTCATCTTCCGGACGTTGGTAGAGCTGAAAATGCAGTTGGAGGCGCTCCGCCAGAGAATCGAGGACCGGCCCGCCGAGCGCGTCGAGGTCATCGAGGTCGGAGCCGGAAGCCGGGAGCCCGGTGCCGGGAGCCGGCACCTCGAGGCCAGCGTCGATCCACTCGAAGGGAGCCCGCAGCAAAACGGGGGGCACGTCATCTACAAGCCGGGGATGTCCATGTCGGACGTCGAGCGAGCGGCCATCGACGCCGCGCTGCGCGAGACGCGTGGCAACCGGCGCAAAGCCGCCGAGACGCTCGGCATCGGTGAGCGCACGCTCTATAGGAAATTGAAGGAATACGCCATAGATTAGCGTCGGCCCTGCCACCCTAATCCAAGAGTCGGCGTGGACTACAAAATCGACCCCGAGTTGTGCGTCGCATGCTTGGCCTGCGTGCGAGTCTGCCCCTCGGACGCCGTAGCGGTCGAAGATCAGAAAGTCTGGATTGTCGCGGAGGCCTGTACCCGCGTCGGCCTCTGCGTCCCCGCGTGTCCCCACGAAGCCATCATTGCCGTCGGCGACTCGACCCGCGCGCTTGATCTCGCGCAGAGCCGCAAAGCCGTGCTCATTCTGTCAGTCGAATCGGCCGCCTACTTCTATCCGACCACGCCGGAGCAGGTCGTTAACGCCTGCTACGCCGCCGGCTTCTCCGTCGTGCACCGCGGCGTGCTGGGGGACGAGCTGGTGGCCAAGGAGTACCTGGACCTCTGGGCCGAGGAGGGGTGGGGGGAGCGCGGGACGGTAATCCGGAGTACGTGTCCCGTCATCGTCGAAACGATCCGCAACCAGTACCCCGAGCTGATCCCGCACCTCGCCCCTGTGTCCACGCCGATCGCGGCGGAGGCCCGGTATCTCAAAGCGCTCTACGGCGAGGATACGCCGGTCGTGTACGCGGGGGTGTGCCTCACCGAGGGTGGGGAGGACGTCGATGCTGCGATCACGCTCGCCGAGCTCGAATCGTTACTAAGGAAAAGGGGGGTACGGGTTCAGGATCAGCCCCTCTTCTTCAGCCGCATTCCCGAAGAGCGACGCCGCTTCTGGAGCACGGCCGGGGGGCTCCCGCTCGAATTGTTGAAAGAGGAGCGGCACGCCTCCCGCCGGTTCCGCAAGGTCCGGGGGCTGGCGGCGCTCGAGGGGATCGCCCGGGCGGTCGGCACGGACCGAATCGACCTCGGCTTCATCGACATCCTGCCGTGCGAGGGCTGCCTGGACCACCCCCTGCTAGGCCCCAAGGAGGAGCTGTTCCGGCGTCGGGCGATCGTGGGGGCCACCGAGCCGCCACGGGCTGCCGCCCCCGTGCTCAAGGAAGGGGTCGAGATCCGGGTCGGGGCGGCATTCGAGGTCGAAATGAACGGCGTGGGCCCGACAGTCGAGGCGGTGGAGTCGATCCTGGTGCAAATCGGGCTCGCTCCCAACGGCCGGCCGTGGGATTCGGGGGCGTGCGGCTACAAGACCTGCCAGGAGTTCGCCGTGGCGGCGGCGAAGGGTCGGACGACCCTGAAGTCCTGTCCGCGCTACCTCGAGCGCCAGGCCGAGCTGGCGCAGCAGCAGGCGGCGATCGACGCGCTCACGGGGCTTGCGTCGTTCCGCGTGTTGCGCGACCGTCTAGCGAACGAAGTCGCGCGGTGCCACCGTACGGGAGACCGGTTCGCGGTACTGTTCCTCGATCTCGACAATTTCAAGCGGGTGAACGACGGCTATGGGCACGAGGCGGGGAACGCGCTGCTCAAGGCGACGGCGCGCGAGTGTGACAAACACATTCGCCTGACCGACGTTGCGGGACGATACGGCGGGGACGAATTTGTGATAATCCTGGTGGGGACCGGCGTGGACGGCGCGCGCGTCGTCGCCGAGAAGATGCGCCTCGCGGTCGAGCAGCAGGGCGTAGGGCTGGGTTATCCAAGCGGGTTCGTAACGGCGAGCGTTGGAGTGGCCGAGTACGGTCCAGAGAAGCGGGATGAGGACGTGCTGGTCGCGGCCGATCGCGCGCTATATCGCGCGAAGGCCGGCGGCCGAAACCGGGTTGCCATGTCAGGAGAGGAGAAATCTGCGACGTGACATCCAATCCACAGGAGCCGCTGCCCTTGGGCCCGCCGGGCGCGCCGGGCCAACCCGATCCGTGGGGAATGAAGCGGGTCGAGAATCTCATCACCACGCTGACGGGAGTGCTGTCGGCGCGGGTGGTAGTGACGCCGCTCGGTGAGGTGAGCGAAGTGCACGTGCTCACGCGCGCCGGTGTCCAGCCCAAGCAGGTGGTGCGCAACATCGAGTCGGCGTTGATGGCGCAGCTCGGTTTCAAAATCGATCATCGCAAGATCAGCGTCGCGCAGACGGCGGACGTACGGCCGATCGAGGCGTTGCAGGAAGAAGCAATCAGCGAGCGCTCGAAGCACCGCGTGGTGGTGTTCAAGACTCTCGAGGTGCGGCCGGCGGAGCGTCAGCAGCGTGTGCTGGTGCGCGTGAAGCTCGGATTCGGCGAGAAGGAGGCGCACGCCGAGGAGGTCGCCACGGATACGTTGCGCAATCGGGTGGAGGCGGCGGCGCGCGCGGCGACGACGTGTCTCGACGACCTCCTGCCCGATAATTCATTGGCACTCGAGGGCGTCACTTTGATCGGCGCCTTCGATCGCAAGTTCGTCCTCGTCGCTGTGCACGGACTCGGGGGCCGCGAAGCTCAGCTTCTCACCGGAACGTGCGAAATCAGAGAAGCGCCCGAGCGCAGCGCGGTGCTCGCGGTGTTGGACGCGACGAACCGCTGGGTCGACGCCCGCCGTTAGCTTCTGTAACCTGACCCTTTATAACCACTTAGGGCGTCTTGGCGCCTTGGCGTCTTGGTAGTTGACTTCCCGCCTCCCACCTGTCTCCCCCTTAAGGGTTAAACCCATCTAGCGAGTTTGTCATTCTGGCGGTATTACGGGTTTCGTGAATTCGGTCAAAACAAAACGGTATTGGGGGACGCAGCGAGTCGCGCGCGCCCTGCAGGTGACGCCGGCGACTGTTGCGAGCTGGATCGATCAGGGGCACCTCAAGGGGCATCGGACCCCGACTGGTCGGCGGCGGGTCGAGTCAGGGGATTTGGTGGAGTTTTTGAACGCGCACGGGATGGCGGTGCCGACGGAACTGGCGGCGGCGGGAGAGCGCCTGGCGGTGGTCGTGGTGGAGGATGATCCGGGCTATCTGAAGGCGCTGGTGCGGACGGTGGAGCGCGAGATGCCGGATCTCGACATGATCGAGTCGTCGACGGGCGTGGATGGCTTGCTCGAGATCGGTCGCGTGCAACCTGATTTAGTTGTGCTCGACTACGCGCTGCCCGATCTCAACGCGGTACAGGTGGTGGAGCGGCTCGTGGACACGTCGAAAGGTCTCACGGCGCTGGTGATCATCGTCACGGGCGGAATGCCCGCAAAAGCCGAAAATGATCTACGGCGTCTCGGTGTCCGGGCCATCGTCAATAAGGCCGATGGAATGGAGGTGGTTATCGAGGCGATGCGTCGTGCGTTGCAGGCGCGGAAAGTTGCATAGTCTGCAGGACGACAGTCAAAACAGGGGGCCCCTGATCACCGCTAGCTAGAGCGGAGCAGAGCGAACAGTAGACGAGCGAAGCGTCGGGTACGCCATAGAGAGGCGTGCCACTCCTAGGCGAGGCTGTAACAACTCGCTGGACCCTACGAGGAGGTGAGACGCTCGATGTTGCAACTGCTCGCTTTTCTGTTCACGGCAGTCGCGAAGTTGTTTTTCGCAGAGGGTCTTGTCGGTTGGTAGCGAGGACTTGGGCCCCCCCAGTCTTCACATTTTGGGATGATCCGGGTGAGCTTGAGAGAGAGACTTCTGAGCCTGCGGATTTATGTGCTCGTCGGCGCAGTGACTGCTGCGTCGGCGGGTATTCTGTTGTCAGTCACTTGGCACAGCCCGGCGCCGTTTCCATCGCGTTTCTGGAATGCCTTTGCTGCATTCACTCTTCTGAGCATTATCTGCGATTCGTTCTTTTTCAGAATCCCCTTTGCACGAGTCAACACGTCAGTCGGTTTCATTCCGTTCTTGGCATCCATCGCAATTCTCGAACATCCTTGGCCGATGCTGGCGAGCGGGATCACAGCGCTAACGGTAGATGCCGTCGTCCGCCGGAAGCCGACGATTCGCGTCTGGTACAACACTGCCCAGTACATGCTGGCTGTAGGCTTGGGCACGATGGTGTATGAGAAGTTGGGGGGCACAGTAAGCTTAGACGAGTTCTCTTTCTCGCTCATCCCGTTTGTGGCTTTGGTGATCACTTTCTTTCTGGTGAATCACGGAAGCGTGTCGCTTGCAGTCTCGTTCTCGAGCAGAGGGGTTTCAGTTCGGGAGGCATGGGGTCGCATTAGCGGCAGCGCACTCAGAACCGATCTCTTGGCGAGCACACTTGCAATTCTGCTCGCCTTCCTTTACGTCAAACTTCAGTTGCTCGGCCTCGCTGTCATTATCTTTCCATTATTCTTAGCTCGGCAGCTATATCAGCAGAACCTGCAGCTACAGGAAGAGCTTGAGGAAAAGCTAGAGCTGATGGTCAAGGCGATGGAGGCGAGAGATCCTTATACGTCGGGCCATTCGCGCCGTGTTGCCGAGTATGCGGTCGTCATCGGCCGTGAACTGCGATTGTCTAGTGCCGATCTCGACAGTGTAAAGAGAGCGGCATTACTGCACGACGTCGGCAAGATTTACGAGGAATTTGCGCCCCTGCTGAGAAAGGAGGGTCGTCTAGCTCCTGAGGAAGTGATTATCATGCGCAGCCACGTGGTACGAAGCGCAGAGCTGGTTGCAACAGCCGCTCGGTTGCGTGGAGCGGTTGAACTGATGATTCGTCACCATCACGAGAACTTCGACGGAACTGGCTATCCCGACGGTCTCTCTGGTGAACAAATCCCAATGGGGGCGCGGATCATCATGATTGCTGATACAATTGATGCGATGACAACAGATAGGCCGTACCGTAAGGCCCTTCCCCTTCAAAGGGCCATCGAGGAACTACACAGGTATTCAGGACGTCAATTCGATCCCCGACTGGTGGACCTGGTTGCGAATTCTCAGGGAATCAGGAGGCTCCTCGGTCCGCAGGTAGCCCCGGAACCAACAGTCCCCCGAAGCATCAAGGAAGGCTTGCGAGCGCTTAGAATCCGCGCGTAGCCGTAAAGGCGTGCGTTAGGTGATGAAACCTTGTGCCTGGAGCAACGCGCGCTTGCCAACCGCGCCCCACGTTTCGAAAACCTTGAGTTCTTCGGTGGTTTCGCATGAGTATGTCCCCGTGCCCAGTCTCTCTGCCCATGCGCATGCCGCCAAGGCGTCGAGATAGAAAAGCGGCACACGACTCTTGAAGAAATTTTTTCGCTCTCGCGCTAAGACCATGGCCGCCGTCGCTCCACTCTCATGGAAGGTTTGTAGAACCTCGAGCTTAGCCGCGATGCCTCCATGCGTGTGAAGGCGTTTTCCGCGTCCAGTCAGCGTCTCAATCTCTTTTTGAGTACGCAGTGCCATGGCGACGTTTCCAGTGGCCAGTGTTCGGACGGCATTCTCAAAAAGAAACACTACTGTCATGTGCCAATCGTCGTGGGTTGCGATCCATTCCTTGGCGTCCTCCAAACATTCTGCTGCCCGCTCGCGATCACCAATCAAGAAGTAAGCATCGCCAAGGTTGGTATATGCGGTAAGGAGCTCCGGTTGGCTTATGCTTCGCTTCCCTAATTCGACACTTCGGCGCCCAAGTTTGATTGCTTCTTCGTAGCGACCAAGCGTGGTACTTGTAGTCGTCAGGTTGGAAAGGATTCGAGACACCCTTGAATCGTCCCCAATTCGCTCCGCAAGTTCCAAGCTCTTGTGAAGATGAGTGAGCGCGTTGGGAAAATCACAGAGCAGGTGGTGGCAAACACCCATGCCGCCGTAGGCGAACGATAGCTGAGCAAGATCCTTTTCGTTTAAGCGTGCAGCTTTCTCCAATGCATCAAGCGCGGAATGGGTTTCGTAGGTGTAATAGTCGCAGTACGCGATCGTCAGATACGCGGACGCCGTGTGCTCACCGGAATCGATGATCTCAGCGGTCCGATGACGGACTTGACGCATTCCTATGTCATCGCCGAGATTCTTGCAGGTTCGGGCAAACTCCAACAGCGCCTTAAGTACCAGCTCCGTTTCGCCTGTATTCTCTGCTGCCTCCACGGCCCTCTTGGCTGCCGCTACTCTAAGATTCTTGGGTGACTTCGCCAACAAGAATTCTGCGTTGCTAAAAAGTCTCGTCGTCTCGGCGAGTTCGCGGGGACTTAGAGATGCGCGCTGTGATAGAGTCTCCAGAAGCGGCATGGCTTTCGCCGCTTCAGATCTTTCTAGAAGGGCCTTTGCCAGGAGCAGCTGCATTCTTTTACTGACATCCTCAGCGTGCTCGAACGAGAGAAGTGTCTCCAGGATCTGCTGAGCCTCGGCCGGGGCGCCGTTTGCAAGAGCCTCTTGGGCACCGTCAAGGGCAAAGGCGGCTGCAGATTGTGGCAGCCCGGCCCGGATGTAATGCCAGCCAATCTCGAGGTTCGGGGGGGTCTCCTTCCCCCGTTGCGATAAGAGATCCGCAACTCGTCCATGAAGGTCCCGGCGCACGGGACCGGCTACGGAGTAGTATGCTTGGGCGCGGATCAACTCATTGCGAAACTCCAAGTCGCCACGCACCTCGCGTAGGATTCCGTCGTCCACTAAACGCGATAACGCCTCTGCGGCGTAACCCGGGGTTATACCGCTAGCCGCATACAAGCCACAATCACTCAGCCGCCTCCCCAATATCGCCGCGGTATCGAGCACCGTTCGAGTCTTCCCGTCGAGCCGACGACACTGTCTTTCAAAGATTCTTCCAATCGCGCGCGGAATGCCAAGGGTCACCGCTGGCTGTGTGTTCAGCGCTTCGAGATCTCTGAGCAAAGAGGTTGACCCACGACTTATCCACTCCCTAGTGAGCAACTCCAATGCAAGCGGATTGCCTGCACTGGCGCGCAGTACTCGGTCAAGGGGAGGGTCTATCTTTCCCGATTCAATTGCTAGCCCTTTCACAAGTAACTCTGATGACTCATTGGACAGCACATCAAGTTCAAGACAAAATAGGCCAGAGAGTGACTCGTCTGACGTTAGAGCCTCGGGTGCGGACGTGAGCCGCAGTTCGCCGATGCGACCAGCCAAGATGACGAGTACTCGTGCGTCGACGAGCTTTCGCGCCACTGCGTGCAGTATGGCGGTACTCGCATTATCAGCGGCATGAATGTCATCGATTACTAGCATCACTGGGCTATCAATAGCGGCCGCCAGAAGCGTTTTGAGGAATGCATCGGCTAGGCGTAACGGCATCAGCTCAGGAGACCATTCAACGGGCTTCGGAACGCCTGGGAATTGCCTCAGAATTTCCCCGCTAATCCGGGTCAACTCACTCAATGCTTCCGGATCTGCACTCCCAATCGCCCGCTGAATCGCCAACTGCTTCACCAACTCTCCAAGCACCGCAAACGGTAGCTCGCGCTCGGCATCGTAGGCCTGCGCGCGGGCAACGACTGCACCATCCATCTGACACGTCGAAGCAAACGCATTCACCAGCGTCGTCTTGCCAACGCCCGGATCGCTCGTCACGACGACGATCCTTGGATTCTTCCGCCTGGCCGCGAGCCACGCATCGTACAGCACACTGAACTCGCGCTCCCGCCCGATCAGTGTCTCCGGCTCGAACCGGCGATCGACGCGCGGCGGAGGGTATCCGGCCACTGCCGGCCGGGGCCCGCGACGACCGTCGCGCAACAGGTCAGCCATCCGGACGAGGTCAGCCCCAGGCTTGGCTCCCAGCTCCTCCGCCAGCCGGGTCTCATAGCGCGCGAACGCCTTCAGCGCGCTGCTGCGATCGCTCGCCCACGCGCGCGCCTCCATCACGCCCCGGATCCCTTCCTCCGAGAGTGGATCGAGCTCCTGCAGCTTCGTGGCGTGCCGTTCGACGGTCGCGAAATCGCCGATACGACGAGCGGCGTCCATCAGTCGTACCAGACAATCGCGCATCTGCGGAACCAGCCGCGCACGGTGCTCATCCTTCCATTCCTCAAACGGCCGCGCAGTGGGGATGTCGAAGCTGTCCAGGAATGGACCGTCAATCCTCACGGCCCCATCACTCAAGTGCAGCGCATCCACATCGATCCACCCCGCGGCAAGTCCAACCCTCGCGCGTTCAATCACGACGGCCTCTCGCGCGATCTTGGCCTTGATGACCGACAAGCCCTGCGCGAGCGAATGGTTGGCAAATTTGGGCGCCACGTCAGGCCACAGAAGATCAGCGAGGTAGTCGCGGGTGAAGTGCTTGCCGGCGTCGAGCGCGAGCCGAATCAGAAGGGCGAAATGCTTGCGCGTACGAAAACGAACCTGTTCGCCGGCAGCGGTGAACAGGGCGGGACCACCGAGACAGTGCAGCGAGAAATGGTGGATCACGCACCAGCACGCGTTTAAATGATTCGCTCTAGAGATAAGGCATGCGAATCAACAAGGCGTCAACACTTTGAGCCGTATGACCTTGGGGTACCTCGGATGGCCTCCGAAACAGGCCCCGTCAACAAGTCTTTAGCGGAGGTTCGAGCGCTCCGCACGCCGCCCAGCGAGGACGGCTATCGGTAGGACAATCAAGATCAAAACCCAGGCGCCCATCGGAGTGGCCACTAACCAGACCGCCCGTCCGTACCCGCTCGCAACATCATACCCGTAAGCGGCGAGGGACGCGACGGATACCAGCAACATGAGGTAGTAGAGCGTCGCGCGGGATGAGGCCGGCCACCCGGTGGCGAGTCTGTCTGCCCACGCCAGTCCGATGAACGGCGCGAGCACCCAGCCGGTGAAGAGGATCAGCAGGAACACGGACGGTCGGCCGTGAATGAACATCAACGCGAGCGAGCCGATCGCGCCCACCATCAGCGCAACGCGCGCCAACCTTTGCAAATGGTCCCCGCCGTCAGTTGGTACTGAAGCTTAGCCGCAAAGTAGCTCGAGCTGAACCCACGCCGCGGTGAACGTGGCGAAGACGCGCCGGGGGGAGAACTGCACGTCGACCACCCCATCGAGGCGATTATCGGGTCTCACGCGCTTGATCGTCGCTCCCGCGCGAGGCGAGCTCGAATGTGCCGGCTCCGCGTTCGTGGGGTGGCATCTCGGATCCGCATTGTGACCCTCCCCCGTGGTCCGAAAGACGGGGAGCAGACCATCAACAGACCCTCCGTACCGCATTTGCGCCCGTCAGTGCCGCAAAAACAGCCTAATATCCAGGTGTGGCGAGTGATAAATTGTAAGTTGGTCTCACCGCCGGAAGGGCCATGGGAAGTACGGGTTGGGTCGTCCCGAGCCCAAGTCGCGCCTGAATAGCGCGGCGTTCGCGTACTACCCGCGCTTGTGTGCAGTGGCCGAGCATGTACGAGCGCACCTCACCAGTCGCATAACCCTCACTGAAGTATCCCAGGTAGCCGGTCTCGAGCGGAAGTACTTCTCCGCCTATTTCCGCTCGAAGGTGGGGATCTCGTTCACCGAGTGGCTTCGTCTCCTCCGCGTCAACCGAGCCAAGGAGCTGATGAAGGTGCGCGACGTGTCGATACCCCGCCTAGCATATGCGTCTGGCTTCCGGGACGTGCGGACGTTTGAGCGGGCGTTCAAGCGCTTCGTCGGGGTGACACCTATGACCTACAGGGCCTCGGTGCGCCTGCTATCACGAATACCGACGCAGGAATCGCGAAATTAGCCGCGCGGCGCGTTGATAGGCGTGTACGTTTTGCCTCTCGCTCACGCCCCGCGCCCGACCCACGTGGGCTCCAATGAGGGAGCACTCGGGGACCTATGTCGGGTCCTTTGGCGTTCGAGCGAAGGAGGCCCCATGGCCAATCCCGACCCCTCCGCGCCACCCGTCGCCGGCGGCGGGCCCAGCACCCTCGTCGAACACGGCATCGAGGAGGTGGCGCAGTCCCTGCACGTGGCGGAACCGCCTCCTGGCACAGAAGAAGTGACCTTCCTCCCAGGCGTCGAACCCACGGCGTCCGAGATAGTCGAGGAGTTCATCGCGGCGCTCCCGCCCCTGCCGATCCCGGCCCCGCCCATTCCGGTTCCAATCGTGCGCCGCGCCGTCCACGGGCGCTACGCTGGAATGGCCGGCTCTTGGCGGGCCGAGGTCCGCGTAGATGTGGACGGCGCGCGGCCCATGCGGCGGCTCAGCGGCGACTACCTGCGGGTCCAGGGCGCCACCGTCACTTACTTCGGCTCCTGGGTTGTCAACGCAATCGCGATTACGGTCACGCCGACGCTTGTGACGATCGCCGGCACGGCCAAGACCACCTGGAGCACGACATTCAACGTGGTCCGCGTCACGATCCCGCGCGCATCGGTCTTCTCGTCGCCGCCGCCCGCGACGGTGCGCTGGTTTAACGCGGCGGGACAACCGGGCGCCACCTACACCTGCCCCTTTGTCTCCCCCTTCTTCCGCAGCATGGATCTGGAGCAAGACTGTGAGGCTGGCGTCACCCCATTCACCTCCTATAACACGGGCTCGCTGCCGTCTGGCGGCCCGGCGCGTACCCTTTCAGTGCTCGCCGCGTACCACGAGGCGGGGGTGGATATGCGCGCGGCTGGTGCGCCGAACATCGTCCCGGCGCCCCCCGGAGCATCCTGGAGCAACGCTGAGCTGCACAACGCCATGCTGAACCACTTCAGCCTCTGGCGCGACGTGCCCCAGTGGAAGGTTTGGCTCCTCCACGCCCGACTGCACGAAATGGCGCCGACGCTCCTTGGCATCATGTTCGACCAGCAGGGGTGCCAGCGGCAAGGTTGCGCGGTCTTCTACCAGGGGCTCGGTGGCATAACGGCGCAGGCCCTGCGCAACCAGCTCTTCACGTGCGTGCACGAGCTGGGGCACTGTTTCAACCTGTTCCATTCCTTCCACAAGCAGTATATGACGCCACCGATGCCCAATCGGCTCATGTCCTTCTCGTGGATGAACTACCCGTGGCGATTCCCGACGGGAGAGGCGGCGTTCTGGGCAGGCTTCCCCTTCCAGTTTGACGACCTTGAGACGATTCACCTCCGCCACGGCTTCCGTGACAACGTGATCCCGGGCGGCAATCCCTTCGGCACGGGGGCCGCACTCGAACGCGATGACTTCGCCAACCCGGACGAGGACGCCAGTGGGCTCCGATTCGAGCTCCGCTCGGCGCCGTCGTACCGGATGGGCGAGCCTGTCGTCGTGGAGTTCAAGCTCTCGCTAGAGGGGGCGAAGCGGCGCGAAGTCCAGCGCCACCTGCATCCCGACGCGGGCGGCGTGCGCCTGGCCATCCGGAAGCCAGGCGGGTTAGTGGTGATCCACGACCCGGTGATGGATACGTGCATGCTCCCTGAGACCGCCCGGCTCGATGCCTCGAAGCCGGCGATCTACGACAGCGCCTACATCGGGTACGGTAAGCAGGGGCTCACCTTCGACGCACCGGGCACCTATCAGCTGCGCGCAGCCTACGCCGCCCAGGACGGCTCAATCCTGGTGTCGAACACGCTAGAGATCCGGGTCCGGCCGCCGCGGACGGAGGGCGACGAGGATGTCGCCGATCTGCTGATGGGCGACGAGCAGGGCACGCTGTTCTATTTGCTGGGTTCCGACAGCACATACCTCGCGGCCGGCAACGACAAGCTGCAACAGGCGATCGATAAGTTTCCCACGCACCCCCTCACGATGTATGCGCGGCTGGCGCTGGGGTTCAACGCGGCGCGCCCCTTTGGGAACCTCGCGGCCGACGGCAAACTCACAGTCCGCAAGGCGCGAAAGCGCGACGCCGAGACGCACCTGGGCGCGGTCATCTCCGCGTCCGCGCGTGGCGAGGGGCTCGACAACATCTCCCTCGCGCAAGTGTACTGTCGGCTGGCCAGGACCCAGAAGGAGGCTGGGGACGAGAAGGCCGCCGCGGAGACCGTGGCTCAGATGGTGTCATTGTTCGAAGGCAAGGAGCTCCGGGTGGACGTGATGGCCACCGTCAGGGCGCAGGGCGCCGCGGCGCTCACGTGAGCGGGCGGTGCGCGCAATGCGTGCGAGTGACGGGACTAGGTCAGGGGTGCGGCGGCCAGTGGGTCGTCGCGCCCCACTCGAGCTGGCGACGATGCGCATCTACCTGACGGAGGGCTTCGCCGGGGAGTCGGTGCGTGTGACGGTGAACGGCGTGCAGGTGCTCGAACTCCCCGATGTCCGCACCAATTGGTCGGTTGGGCTGGCGGCGTCGGCGAGCGCCGAGGTGCAGGGGCGGGCGACGGTCGTGGTAGAGCTCCCCGGTCGGCGACTGCACGCCGAGCACGTGATGAACGCACGCGATGATCGTGCGCTGCTCGTGCGGATCGACGACGACGGTCGTCTCGAGGTGGGGGAGGCGACCGAGCCCGTACGCTTCATGTAGGGCGGCGGTGAGTCTGGGAGCCAGTTGTTCCTAATCACGGTGGACACGCGGATGTTCACCGGGACGAGCCAGGCGATGGCGGTAGGCTCCTCACGACTCGTCCTTGGTAGTCCGTGAACGAGGTTCCGTTGCTTGACCAGGGCGTGGGGGAAGAATGAGGGTTTCGGTGCCGCAGGGATGCTGCTGCTAGCCGCGAGCAGCGGCACCTGGTTCATGTGCGCGCACAGCTACTGGAACAATCGATTCTCCCCCCTGAGGCAGATCAACACCTCCAACGTCAAGAACCCCGTCCTGCGCGCGGTCTCTACGCACGGGGCCAAGCGGCTTGGCAGCTTCGAGAACACTCCGATCGTGGTCAACGGGATCATGTACATCACGTCGGCGGCGACCCCGAACAGCTGCGTCCGGGCGTTCGATCTGCGGACCCAGAAGCGGCTGTGGCAGTACGAGCACAAGAATGCGTCAGTGAGCCCGGCGGGCTGGGGGCCGTACAACTGCGGCGTGGCGATAGCGGGCGGCAATGTCTACGTCGCCACGCTCGGCGGTGAGCTCGTCGCGCTCGACCAGCGGACCGGGAACGAGAAGTGGGTCACCAAGGTCGGCGATCCGGCATTCGGGTTCACCGAGACGATGGCTCCGGTCGTTGGCGGCAAGGTGATCATCGGGACCTCGGGTGCTGAGTACGGCATTCGCGGCTTCGTGAAAGCCTGGTATGAACTCCTGGTTAGGCCTGAGAGGCGTCCCCTCTCGCCTGCGCTGCCCTTCAAGTCGGAAATAGGGCCAGTCCTGCTCATAGCGCTTTTGGGTACCCTCACGGTGCTAGCGTTCGATTCCCTGGGAGCAGTTGCTTCCAAGAAACTGAGCTTTCGGTATGCGCTCCTGGCACCAGGGGCGTTTTTGATCTACGGGGCCGTGGGGTACGCGGCTGGCGGATACGCCGAATCGATGCTGGCAGGAGCCGTGGCGGGAGCCTTGGTGGGCCTGGCCGATGCAACGTTGGGGTGGTGGGTGTCCTGGAGAATCGGACCCGGGCGTCCGGCGGACGGCCATATAACACCAACGCGTTTGATCCAAGCCGCTGGCACGATGGTACTCGTCGCCCTGGTCTGCGGCTTCATCGGCGCTACACTGGCGATTCCGGAGTAGTCAGACCCAGCGGCATTCCACCGAATTTAGGAGACTGAGTCCGCAGACCGTGAGGGAAGTGGCTGCATCCGATGTAGCGTGCTCCAAGGGCTCCCATCCGCTGGCAAATCTTGAGGAGCGCGAAGAGGAGGAGTGCCGTGCTGACGATCCGACTGTTTGGTCCGATGGAAGTCCGCTTTGGCACGGGCGTCTTGGAGCAGTTTCCGACGTACGACTCAAGAGCCCTCTTCGCCTTTCTCTTGTTGCATCGCGATCGTCTTCATAGCAGAGAGAGTCTGACAAACACCTTCTGGAGTGACCAGCCCGAGAGACACGGGCGGAAGTGTCTGCGCATGAATCTCTGGCGGCTGCACCGCATACTGGAGCCCGTCGGCACACGGCGAGGGACTTATCTGGTTCTGACCAGCGATGGATTGGGCTTTAACGCTGCAAGCAAATACTGGCTCGATGTCGAAGAGTTCCAGCGAAGACTCCGCGCAGCCAAGAACCCGCCTGGTCCGGACCTGACGCCTGCCCAGGTGCAGCTATTGAAGGAAGCCGAGGACATCTATCGCGGGAATCTCCTGGAAGGAATGGACGAGGAATGGTGCTTTCGCGAGCGCGAGCACTACAAAGCACTCTATCGCTTCGTGCTCGAATGGCTCATGCGCTACCACGAGGACCGAGGGGACTGGGACGCAGCGGTCGGCTACGCCCAGCGGCTTCTGAATCAGCATCCCCTGTTGGAGAGCGCGCATCGCAGCCTGATGTCGTACCTCTACGCCGCCGGGGACCGGGCGGCGGCCATTCGGCAGTATGACGCGTGCGCGCGCCTCCTAGATCAGAACCTCACTATCGCCCCCATGCCCGAGACCGTCGCGTTGTACGAGGACATTAAGGCAGGACGCCATTTCCGAAGGCTGGTTGTGCGGACCGACGCGCCGGCGTTTCCCGCGGCAAAGCCCGCCGATGCTGCGTCGAATCGCATGCAGACGGCTCTCCGCGAGGTGGAATCGAATCTGGAGGCAGCGCAGTTCTTGCTGAGCTGTGGAATCAGGGAGCTGAGGCAAGTGAAGCTCCTCACGGTGCCGTCCAAGACCGGAGCGCAAGGCTCGGGCACAATCGGAGCGCGAGGCGAGACAACTAGGTGATGTCTCGGAGACGAGGTTGAGACGCCCCGAGCCTAGGATTGAAGTTGCGAGCCAGTCGTCGCGGCTTTGACTTCTTCACCACCAGCGCACGGAGGAACGATGCCCGCCCCCAAGATCTTCGTGTCACGGGTCGCTACCAAAATCCCGGAGGTCGCCGACCTTAGCGCGCATTTCAAGGCGGCCGCCGCACGGCCAGCAATCAAGTCTCTCTCCACCCACCTCGCGTCACAAGGGTTCAAGCCGGTAACTGCCGGTAAAGACGCGTACTTCGGCGTCACGGAGAAGTACACCAGCAATGATGGTCGCACCGCGACGTTTGAGATCCGCTTGCAGTCGTATCAAAAAGGAGGCTCCAAAGACCGTGCGGCCGTCGGGACCGTGACGGTGAGGGCGGGGACACACACCGATACCTACAACTTCAACGTCGTCGCGCCCAATGGGAAGTTCCAGCAGGCGGTTGAATACACAGTCGACGCGAGTAACAACTTGAAGAAGGCCAAGAGCTGGTGGAGCTGCTGGGTAGCGTGCCTGAAGCGGTCATGTGTGACGACGTGCCTCACCTCGCTAGTCACCTGTTCGGGAACATGGGCGGCATACTTCTGGTGCGTCGTGGGGAGGTGCGGCGGCTGCGTGACGAAGTGTGCGGGTTGCTGCTCGTGCGACTGCCGCTGGTGGTGCAAGTGGGCCGCTGGCTGTTGTAACAAGTGAGTGGGCTCCGTGGTGTTCCGCTTCGTCCTCGCAATACTCGCGACCTGGAGAGTGAGCCGGTTGCTTGCTACAGAGCGCGGGCCGTGGGACCTGATAGCGCGTTTGCGCACGTTCGCGGGCAGCAACCTGCTCGGCCGGCTGATGGACTGCTTCAACTGCGTATCCCTGTGGGTTGCTGCTCCGCTCGCGTTCTATGTGAACAGCAGTGGTCCCGTCGAGACAGTAGTGACGTGGCTGGGATTGTCGGGAGGCGCGATCCTCGTCGAGGCCAAGCTTAGCGAACCTAGACTTTTAGAGGGAGAGAGGACCGTCGATGACATGCTGCAATCGCCGCCGGCAGCCGAGGCGGAGCCAAAGCTCGTACGGGACCACGAAGGCATCCCGTAGTCGCCGGGTCCGAATCGAGTACTTGGGCCGGAGGCGGATCACGCTCTTCTCCACGGCGAGCATGGAGTCTTACTCGTTCTCGAGCTCGCCATCCGAGCGAGTCCAGGCCGTCGACCCAGGCGACGCTAAACTAATGCTTAAGAGACGCGACTTTCGGAGATATGGCGCGAGCGCCTGACCAAGAGCGATATGATCTGTGGCTGGAAACGACTATCTATGCCCGACTCTACTTTGCTGAGACCGCCGAGTTTGAAAGACGTTCGAGGCTGGTTCCTACGACTAATTGCCACCACAGTCATGCTCCATCGCCGCGGCAGCTTTCTGTGAGGAAGCCGCCCGTCGTGCTCCGCGCGGGGAAGTGTCGAGCGTGCGGGAGCGTTGTTCTTGGCAAGCCAGCCCACCACAGGTTGCGCATCCCCGCACACGCGGGAGAGGAAGGTCCGAATGAGTGCCCTTGAGCCAATCATCAACCTACTGGTATTCCTCACTGCGCTGAGTGTGGCTGCGGAACGGATCACCAACGTTATCAAGCTCGGCAACCGCCAACTCCGCGACGAGCGGGACACCAAGCTGACCGAGAAGCAACGGGAGCAAGGGATCACCAACCGAGGCGTCTTGCTCGGGATTGTGCTCGCCGTAGTGCTGAAAGCTGACTTGATTGCTGCGCTGAACCACCTGGACGCTCCCTGGGAAACAATGGGTTGGCTCCAGATGCGCGGGTCGATGTGGGTCCCAGCACCAGAGACAGGAAGCTTTCTCACCATCGCCTACGCTGTCATAGGGTCGGCAATCACCGGCGCGGCGCTCGGATTCGGCTCGAAGTTCTGGCACGAGGTGTTGGATGCAGTCCTTGAGCTCCGGAACATGGCGAAGCTGCGCAACGTGCAGACCAGGACCAGCATGTCTGGGAGCGGAAGCTCCGCGACTCCGGGCGGCGAGTGAGGTAAGCATGATCACGAACCGACTGTTCATTCTGCTATGCGTCTCGCTCGCCTGGACGACAGCTGCACGTACGCAGGGCTTACCGGACAGCGTGATGATCGCGCACTTCATAGATGTGGGCCAGGGAGACGCCACCTTGCTAGAGTTCTCGTGCGGCGCAGTGCTTATCGACGTCGGAGGCCAATCGAGCGCGGATTCTGAGCAGCTTGTGGCATACCTCGGCACGTTCTTTGCGCGCCGCACCGACCTCGACTCGACGCTCCTCACCATCATCATTACTCACAACCACGTGGATCATACCCGCTCACTAGCGGATCTCGTGCAGGCCTTTCGGGTCCGGAGCGTGGTGGAGAACGGCGGCCGGGGTCGAGAGAACGACATCGGAGATCGACCGTTGGTATGGCTGAATGAGCAGGTCCAAACTAGGCGCCGCGACATACGTATCGTGGATGTCGATGGGGACGACATTGTCGCCGACTTCGGACTTACGACCCCGGAGATCGATCCCGTCGAGTGCGCTGGCACAAACCCCGAGATCAGGATTCTCTCGGCGGACCTAGCAGAGAACCCTGGGTGGCGAGCGAACGACTTCCACGACAAGAACAACCACAGCCTGGTGGTCCGTGTAGACATGGGTCGCGCCTCGTTTCTCTTCACCGGGGATCTGGAGATTCCGGCGATCGAGAACCTTGTCACCGTCTTCGCTGGCTCGCCGATGCTCGACGCCGACGTCTATCACGTGGGACATCACGGCTCGCACAATGGGACGACCTGGTCGCTGCTAGAAGCGCTGGTGCAGCCCGAGATCGCGATCATCTCAATGGGGAGCTGCACGCGGCGCGCCGGCCTCTTCAACGCCTACCAGTTCGGCCATCCGAGAGCGGTGGCGGTCGACATGCTGAGCGCGGCGATCCGCCGGCGCCGCGCGACCCCCAAGAGCGTGTCCGTGGCCGACGGCGTACGCGACTTCCGGCGCGTGACGATGCGTGACGCGGTGTTCGCCACGGGGTGGGACGGGACTGTAACCGTCAGAGCAACGGCAGGCGGTCAGTATCGTGTCGAGCTAGAGCGACAGGACGCTCCTCCCACGTGCTAAACGGCATTGCGGCGGCTTGAGAAAGCGGCTTCGAAGGGAGTTCGGGTTGCTCGAGGGCTCTTGGTCGAATAGATGCGGGCACAGCTCCAGCGTAATGCTTACGCGTGGATGGGACAAGGTTAAGGTCCAGTTCTGCATGGGCCTGTTCGGGCCTCTGTACGCAGCAAGCGTCGCAAAAATATTCGAGGCCGTCATCAGGGGGCGGTGAAGAAGGGCTGGAGCGCGTGTTCGCGGCTCTCGCGAACTCGGGGTATACCATCCCTCGTGCCGCTTTGGCGAAAGTGGAGGGTGATGTCGTTGAGATTCTGGACGCAACTGCTTTGTGGCATACGGCGGCGTTGGTACAAACGTGGTAGTTCTTCACCGAAATTTTCCTTGAACCACGCTGTTATGGTCGTAGCTCCATAACATCAGGTGGAGATCTCCCGCCTGGATCGTGCGGACCCTGGGCCGGAATCACGACCTCCACGTTGAGGGCGACGTAATCGCTCGAGCACTCGACCAGCGTTGCTCCGAGCAGCGCGGGAATGATCCAGGCTTCACTTCATGGCTCCAGTGCGCCGGCAGATTGGGCACGGGCCCATGCGCGCGCTTGAAGAGTTGGCGAAGTACTCGGGCCAGCAATTTGATCCGAAGCTCGTTGCACTGGTTTCCCAGCGATCCGACCGACACCACAAACGTCAAGTAGTACACCGCCATTCGCGCGGCCGCCGGCCAGCCAGCCGCCAGCTTGTCCGCCCACGCAAGACCGATGAACGGCCGCTTCCCGTTACAGCAGCTCGAGCTGAACCCAACCGGCGCTGAACGTACAGAGGACGGCATCGCTTGCAAGTCTCTTGCAACACTCCGTTACCGATAACGTGCCCCTGTGATATGATTGAAGGTCGCTCGCGGGTTTTCTCTCTTCTTTGGCAGGGAGGTGCGCATGAGGCTGGCCCGCAGACTGGTGTTCACGGCGCTGGCGGCGGTCCCCCTCTCCCTCCCGCTCGCGCCCGGCACCGCCCAGCGCACCGCCGCCGCCGCTCCGGTGCCGGTCGAGTACCACAAGCTGAAGAATGGGTTGAAGGTGGTGCTCTCGCCCGACCGCACGGCGCCCATCGTGACAGTCGCCGTCTACTACAACGTCGGCTTCCGGCTCGAGCCGCGCGGGCGCACCGGCTTCGCGCACCTGTTCGAGCACCTGATGTTCCAGGGATCCCAGAACCTGGGCAAGATGGAGTTCATTCAGCTGGTCCAGAAGAACGGTGGCATACTGAACGGCTCCACCCGGTTCGATTTCACCAACTACTTCCAAATCGTCCCTGCCAACAAGCTCGAGACGATTCTCTGGGCCGAGGCGGACCGGATGCGCGGGCTGGACATCACCCCGGACAACCTGTCGAACCAGCAGGCTGTCGTGAAGAACGAGGTGAAGGTCAACGTCATCAATCAGCCGTACGGTGGATTCCCGTGGCTCGACCTGCCCCAGCACGCGTTCGAGAACTGGGCCAACGCCCACAACTTCTACGGTGACTTCTCGGACCTGGACGCCGCGACGCTGGACGACGCGCGCGCCTTCTTCAAGACGTACTACGCCCCCAACAACGCCGCGCTCGTGATCGTCGGTGACTTCGAGCCCGGACCGGCCCTGGCACTGGTGCGGCGCTACTTCGACAACATCTCGAGCGCCAGGCGGCCACCGGTCGTCGCCACGCAGGAGCCGCGCCAGACGCGCGAAAAGCACGCCAGCCGGGTCGACTCCCTCGCCTCGCGGCCTGCGCTCGCCGTCGGCTATCAGATGCCGCCGCGCAACTCCCCCCAGTACTTCGCGATGGGCCTGATCGACCAGATCCTGCTCCAAGGGAACGACAGCTGGCTCTACCAGGAGCTGGTGCGGCGTGCGGGCATGTCGGGCAATGTCACCGGCGGCGTGAACCTGCTCGGCAACATGCTCAACTACAACGGGCCGATGGTCTGGACGCTGTCGCTGATCCACGACACAACGCGCACGGCGGATTCGATCGTGGCGCGTCTCGACGGGGTGATCGAGCGCCTGCGGAGCGCCCCGGTGGATTCCGCGACGCTCGCACGGGCGCGCGTCAAGCTCCGCTCCGCGCTGTACGCCTTCCAGGAAGGCCTGTTCGGCTTCGGCCGCGCCGACCTGCTGGCGTCGTTCGCGCTGTTCGACGACGATCCCGCGCGACTCAACCGGCTCGAGGCGGAGTTCAACCGCGTCACCCCGTCGCTGATCCAAAGCACGGCGCAGGAGTACCTCCGGCCCACCAACCGGACCACCCTCATCGTCACGCCGGCCGCTCGGCCGGGGAGCACCCCATGACCGCCGCCCGCCGCCTGTTTGCCGTCGCGCTCGCGCTGGTCGCCGGCGCCGCGCCCGTCGCGGCCCAGCGTCAGGCTCCGCCGGAGGGCGGGCCGCCGCGCGACTTCACGCTGCCGGCCGCTCGCACGTTCCAGCTCGAGAACGGTCTCGGCGTGACCTTGGTCCCGTATGGTACCGTGCCGAAGGCGCGAGTCGCGCTCGTGGTACGCGCCGGCAACCTGAACGAGAGTGCCACCGAAACATGGCTGGCCGATCTGACGGGCGACATGATGCGCGAGGGGACGAGCACACGGACGGGTGAGGAGCTGGCCGCGGCGGCAGCCGGTATGGGCGGCAACCTCGCCGTCAACGTCGGCCCGGACCAGACGACGATCGCGGGCGACGTGCTGGAGGAGGCCGCGTCTGACTTTGTGCGTCTGGTGGCCGACGTGGCGCGGAACCCCCGCTTTCCCGGGTCCGAGATCGAGCGGCTCAAGGCGAACCGCGTGCGCCAGCTGAGCGTCTCCAAGCGCCAGCCGCAGTCCATCACGCTGGAGAAGTTCCGGCAGGTGATGTATCCCGACCACGCGTACGGGCGCATCTTCCCCACGCCTGAGCGGCTCAACGGCTACACCGTGGAGCAGGTGCGGGGCTTCCACGCGGCCAATTTTGGGGCGGCGCGTGCACATCTGTACGTCGTGGGACGTTTCGACGCGGCGCGGGTCGAGGCCGCGGCGCGCGCAGCGCTGGGCGATTGGGCCCGCGGTCCGGCGCCGCTGATCAATGCGCCCAAGCCACACCGCGGCCGCGAGGTCCACCTGATCGACCGTCCAGGCGCCGCCCAGTCGACGATTTACCTGGGGCTCCCGGTCGTCGATCCGTCGAGCCAGGACTGGATCACGCTCCAGGTGACCGACGCGCTGCTGGGCGGCTCGTTCGGATCGCGCATCACCTCCAACATCCGGGAGCAGAAGGGCTACACCTATTCGCCCTTCAGCCAGACGTCGGCGCGCTACCGCGATGCCTATTGGGTCGAGGTCGCCGACGTCACGACGAACGTCACCGGACCGGCCCTGCAGGAGATCTTCAAGGAGATCGACCGGCTCCGGAACGAGCCGCCGCCGGCCGAGGAGCTGCGCGGCATCCAGAACTATCTCGCCGGCACCTTCGTGCTGCAGAACTCGTCACGCCAGGGCATTTCGGGCCAGCTCGGATTCATCCGCTTGCACGGTCTGGGCGACGACTACCTGGCGAATTACGTCCGCCGGGTTCATGCGGTGACTCCCGCCGAGGTGCAGCGGGTCGCCCGATCCTACCTCAGACCGGAGCAGATGCTCATCGTGGTGACGGGCGATCTGAAGCAGATCGAGGAGCAGGTCGCCCCGTTCCGCCCGGCGGTGCCGTAGCACGTCGCCAACCGGAGCAGCTTCCGGGGACCGTGGCCCACGGGCAACGGTCCCCTGTCGGGCCTCCCTAGTTGTTACCGACGCTTACCCGCAGAGCAGCTCGAGCTGAACCCAATTGGCGCTGAACGTACCGAGGACGCGCCGTGAAGAGAACCGGAGATCAGACCCGCCGTCGATCCTGTAACCCGCTCCTACGCGCTCGACGGTGACGCTGCCACCCGACGCGATCTCAAACGTGTTTGGTCCAGTGAAATACCAGCCAACCGCATCGGTGTCCACGCGGAAGGAGCCGCCCGCGAGCTGGGTCACCTCACGCCAAATGGCAATCCGGACGTACGGGAAAGACGATGGCTGGACCCCTTCGATCGGTTCGCCGGCGAGAAAGATCGACGTTGCTGCACCATCGGCGGGCCCGCATGTGTTCATCGCGAGTGCGTGCGACAGGCCCTCGGGAGGACCGCTGACACTCCCACAACCGAGACTGAAGGCGAGAGTCGCTCCGAGCGCCGCAGGAATGCCCCAGCGCATCATTTCATGGCTCCAGTGCGCCGGCAGATTGGGCACGGCCCCATCCGCGGCTCCTTGCCGTAGGCGAGCTGCACCGGGCCGAGCGTCACTGCCGTATCCGTCAGCGCCACGGTGAGCGTCATCCGCCCGCCCACCACTCGCCCAGTGAAACGGGCTGGATGCACCACGCCGAGGTCGACCGGGTGCGCGGTGATGTTCTGTTTGCCGGGGACGTCGAACCGGCCGCTCGGGTCGAGAACGATCTCTTGGGAGATGTTGCCGTACGTACACCCGATGTGCACGTGCGCGCTGGTGTCGTCCGCGATCAACCCCGCGTTCTCGCCACCCCACGTGCCAGCGACCGTGCCCTTGGGCGGCCGCACGCCCGTCGGATCGCACGGACCGAGTACAGCGGCGGCTGCCGCCAGCGCCACGGCCATCTTGGTGAGCATAGTCTCTGAGTGAATCTACCCCTCCGGCTCACCCTCCGTCACTTTCTGCTACCGCGCGCCCCGAGTACCCGCGCCTAACGGCTTCTTGGCCAGGGCTTTCTTGTTGTTGAACTTTTCTACACGGTTACAGAGTTCCACTAGGCGGCACAGCCTCAGGCTCGAGCACGTTTCTCTTGTTGCGGCGAGAAAGATGCTCTGGCTTGGCGAAGAGAATAATGATGAGGGCGACGGCGAGTGTCAGACCCGCAAGAGCCCACAGGTTGCCGAAGTCGCCTCGATAGTTGTCTAGGTAGCCTGCCCAGGTATTTCCTGCCCCGTGCACGACAGCGGCCAATAACACGCTGCCCCGCGTGTTATTGAACACCCAGGTATAGATAACCGACCATGCGAATATGAAGATGGAGTACCCCAGAAAGGAGGAAGCAAACCCAGCCTCTTGCATCCAGTCGTACTGGGATTCCCCCGCAACAAAGAACTTGGGCATATGCCATAGTGCCCAATACATCGAGATGATGACTGTGGAGGCGAGCGCACTATAGCGAGCCTGCAGCCTAGGCAATGCAAATCCGCGCCAGCCGAACTCTTCGCCGAATCCGGCGAGGATGACGAGGATGAACAGCAACTGAGGAATACTTGTCAGAGGGCCAAGCCCGCTCCAGTCGACGGCTGGGCCACCCAGCAGACTGCGCAGGTGGAGCCCCCCCACAACCATGGGACCAAGGGAAACCAGCGCAACAAGCCACCATCCGATACTGGCCCGCCAGATCAGGGCCCGCCCAAGTAGCTCCCGGACGCCGCCCTTTCGCCCTTCAATGGCTGCAAGGATGACCCCCGCTACGCTGGAGCTTAGTGCTCCGAGTTGTGCGAACGCTGGAGGGGCAATCCCGGCAGCAACGGGAGCCAATGGAGCCACACCCAGGACTAGGGCAAGGGTGAAGAGTGACAAGGCCGGGTTCTTCCTCACAAGGTTGCGCATCTTCTCCTCGTCGCTACGCGCCGGCGTCAACGCTCGAAGGCTGGAGACTCGAAGGAAGGCTACATCGAGGCGTGACCGGCGTCACGAAGCGCGTCTAGACTGCGCGTTCTCCCTTTAGGTACGGCACTGCAATTCGCGACAGAGCGGGCATCCCACACTACCACCACAAGCGCGCCATCAGTCTACGATGGCAAATCCTGTCATTCCAATTGTTTGGCTCGCTAGTGCAGAGTGGCATACGGCGTGCTACCCGACAGGCCCATGCAGCCGAGCGACCTCCTTGATTTTCTGCGCCATACGGGTCGAGACCCGTCGCGGCTCGTCTTCGAAGATGAGCTGACGGGGATCCACAATCGCCGCTTCCTCCACAGTTATCTCGAGCACAAGGTCCGCTGGCAGACCGGCAGCGATTATCCCTTGTCGGTCCTGAGGCTCGACTTGGATCGATTCAAAGAAGTGAACGACGCCTTCGGCCATGGGGCGGGCGATCAGCACCTAGCCTGGGTCGGATCGGTGCTGCGCGAAGTCGTGGGAGCGAACGGGTTGCCCACCCGCTTCGGCGGTGACGAGTTCGTTGTGTTACTCCCGTCCACCGATCGCAAAGCCGCTCTCGCGATGGCCACGTGCCTGCTCGAGCGACTGCGCGAACGCCCCTTCCGCCTGCGCGAATCCGGCGCCCTCATTCCCGTTTCCGTTAGCATCGGCGTCGCCACGGCGCCTTCCGACGCGACAACTGCCGCCGAGCTCCTGCAGGCCAGCGATCGCGCCCTGTATGCCGCCAAACGGTCGGGTCGTGACCGGACCACAAGTGCGACCGATGTGGACCCGCATCAGGTCTTTCCGCGCACCGCGCTGCAGCGGCTGCTGGTCACGGGAATCTCGGGACGCGATGAGGAACTTCGCACCGTAACCGAAGCCTTGCTCGCCCTCGGCCGCGGACAGAGTCAGTTCCTCCTGTTCGAAGGCGCAGAGGGCATGGGGAAGACCACGCTGCTCGCGGCGATCGCCCGAAGCCTGATCGGCCATAAAACGTTCGTTATAACACAGGTCGCGTGCGACCCGCATGAAAAGTATCGGCCCTACCACCTGGCGACCCGCATCGTGGCGGCGTTGCTCAGGCAGCGACCGGATCAGGGCGCGACCATCATCCAAAGCCTGACGCACGAGGAGC
>JBIOXD010000020.1:0-20092 GCA_044869265.1 Gemmatimonadales bacterium | reverse complement strand
AGCTTGGATGCAAAGTGACTCTCTGACCCCGGGCGCAAGCCCGGGGTTAACGGACATCCGGGGACAACCGCTTTCTCCGCCCTGGGCTTGCGCCCGGGGTCAGAAGACTGGGACAAGACTTTTCTCTGAGACTTTCTCTGAGACAGATCAGTTGCACCGGAGTTTTGGTTGTCCCCGGGCTTGCGCCCGGGGTCAGAAAACCTTGCTCGGTGTCTGGATGGGTTGATGTTCATCGACAGAGCGGTGGTCCAAGTAGTCGCCGGCACCGGAGGCTCGGGCGCGAGCTCATTCCGAAGGGAGAAATTCGTCCCCAAGGGCGGGCCCGACGGCGGTGATGGAGGCAAGGGCGGCAGCGTCTATGTAACGGTCGATCCCAACCTCGGCACCCTCCTCGACTACCGGTACCACACCCGTTGGGTTGCCGAGCGCGGTCAACATGGCAAGGGCAAGAACATGACGGGGAAGTCCGCGGAGGATGTCTATCTGCCAGTCCCGCCCGGCACCGAGGTCCGCGACGCCGACAGCGGCGAAATCCTCGGCGAGCTGACCGAGCCGGATCAAACCCTGCTCGTCGCCAAGGGCGGCCGCGGCGGGCGTGGCAATCAACATTTCGCGACGCCGACACATCAGTCGCCGCGCGAGTGGGAACCCGGAGAAGAAGGCGAGCAACGCCGCCTCGAGCTTGTCCTCAAACTCATCGCCGACGTCGGACTGCTCGGCGAGCCGAACGCCGGCAAGAGCACGCTGCTCTCCGTGATCTCCGCCGCGCGGCCCAAGATCGCGGACTATCCCTTCACCACGCTGGAGCCGCACCTGGGCGTCGTCGGAATGTCCGACCACCGCTCGTTCGTCGTCGCCGACATCCCGGGCATCATCGAGGGCGCCCACGAAGGCAAGGGACTCGGCCTGCGGTTTCTGCAACACGTCGAGCGCACACGGATTCTCGCCGTGTTGATTCCGCTGGACAGCCCCGATCCGCAGGCGACGTACGATCTGTTGCGGAGAGAAGCTGCCGCGTACTCCAAGGAATTGGCGTCCAAACCACACGTGGTCGTCCTCACGAAGGCCGACTTACGCACCACGCACCACGCACCACGCACGGATGGAGACGCACCCGTGCTCACCATTTCCGCGGTCACCCGCCAAGGCATTCCGGAATTGTTGGAGCAGTTATGGAAGACTCTGAAGTCGTAGCGACGCTCGCGCTGTCACTCGTCCCTGGCATCGGTTCGGAACGGTTGCGGACTCTGGTCCGGCGGTTTGGCAGCGCGCGGCAGGCACTCGACGCCTCGTACGCGCAGCTCGTGGCCGTGGACGGCATAAGCCGAGCGGCCGCGACCGCGATCAAAGAAGCGCGACTCGACGACGGCCGCGACGGCCGCGACGGCCGCGACGGCCGTCGTGTGCTGGAGAGGTTGCGGGTGCTCGGCGCGCGCGTGGTGTTCCCGGGTGACGCGGACTTTCCGGCGCTCCTCGAGGAGATCCCCGAGCCACCGGCGGTCCTCTACGTCTGGGGCGACGCATCACTGTTCGATCGCCCGGGTGTTGCGATCATCGGGAGCCGCAATCACACGAGCTACGGCGCCGAGGCCGCGCGGGTGCTCGCCGGGGCGGTCGCGCAGCGCGCCGTCGTGGTGAGCGGCATGGCGCGCGGGATCGATGCGATCGCGCACGGCGCAGCGCTCGACGCCAGTGGAGCATCGATCGGCGTCCTCGGCAATGGCTTCGGCGTGATCTATCCGGCGGCGAACGCGCAGCTCTACGAGCGCATGGTGGCGCGCGGCTGTCTCGTCACCGAGCATCCACCCGGCGAGCGTCCGCACGCCGGCTCGTTCCCGCGGCGCAATCGGCTCATCTCCGGTCTCGCGCGCGCCGTGGTGGTGATCGAGGCGGACGCCAAATCGGGCGCCATGGTGACCGTGGACGCCGCGACCGCGCAGGGCCGCGAGGTCATGGCGGTGCCCGGGCCGATCACCAGCCGCACCTCCTACGGATGCAACAAGCTGATTCAGCAGGGTGCCAAACCCATCATCTGCGCTGCCGACATCTTCGAGGAGATCGGTTTGGCGGGCGATCTCGCCACCATCGGCCGCGACCTCTCGACCCCGGCGCCGCGGGTGCCGCCGCTCGATCTGACGGGACTGCAGCTGACGCTGTGGAACCGCATGACCACGGAGCCGCAGCACGTGGACGCGCTGGTGGCAGCGACGCAGACCAGGCCGGCTGACGTGTTGGGCGCGCTGACGGAGCTGGAGCTGCGGGGGTTGGTGCGGCAGGTGCCGGGGATGGTGTTCGGGCTGTGTTGAGCCAACTCTTCCTTCTAATGAAAAGCGGCGAGCTGTCATCCTGAGCGCCGCAGGCGCGAAGGACCTGCTTTTCCATGGGACGTCCCGAACCGCCGAGCTAAAGCAGGTCCTTCGCTGCGCGCGCGTTCCGCGCGGTCCGCTCAGGATGACAAGCCGCAGGTTGCTTTTGACAACAAGAGAAAGGGAAGGAAATGAACAAGAGGCATTAGATTGCCCTCGATGCAGCACCTCTACATCCACGTCCCTTTTTGCCAGCGCCGTTGCTCCTACTGCGACTTCTCCATCGCGGTCCGCAAGCGGATTCCCGCGCGGGAATATGTTGATGCGATCCTTACCGAGCTGACGAGGGTAGGGAGCCCGGCGGCCGCGCCGCGGGGCAACTCCGACCTGGCGAGCATCCAAACCATCTACTTCGGCGGTGGGACACCATCCCTCCTTCTTCCCGATGCCATCGCGACGCTGCTTGCGGAATTGCTCCCACGCACGACGCACGACGCACCACGCACGGGTGTTCACGACGCACCACCCACCGGTGTTGAACTGACATTAGAGGCCAACCCCGAAGACGTCACCCACGAGAACGCCCGGGCCTGGAAAGCCGCCGGCATCAACCGCGTCTCGCTCGGCGCCCAGTCGTTCGACGATGGGGTCCTGAAATGGATGCACCGCTCCCACGATGCCGCGCGCATCGGAGCTGCGGTCCACGCGTTGCGCGGGGCAGGGATCGACAACATCTCGCTCGATCTGATTTTCGGATTACCCAACGAATTGAAGCGAGATTGGGAACGTGACCTGGAGATGACCCTCGCACTACGCACCACGCACCTGTCTCTGTACGGTCTGACCATCGAGCCGCGCACTCCACTCGACCGCTGGATCTCGCGAGGGGCGACCCAAGCGCTCGACGACGAGCGCTACGCCGATGAGTACCTGCTCGCCCACAGACGGCTGACGGCAGACGGCTTCGAGTTCTACGAAGTCTCGAATGCCTCGCTCCCCGGCTACCGCTCGCGCCACAACTCCGCTTACTGGGCGGGCAAACCGTACGTGGGACTCGGACCGGCGGCGCACTCCTATGACGGCCGCACCCGCACCCGCCGCTGGAACCTGCGCGCCTGGGAGGCGTATCGCCGCGCGATTGCGACCGGTCGCTCGACGATCGAGTCGGAGGAAACGCTGAGCGATGAGCAGTGCGAGATGGAGAGCATCTACCTCGGACTCCGAACGGTCGAGGGTTTACCCCTCGCCGCCGCTTCACCTCGCCGCCCCTCGCCGCCGCCTCACCTCGCCGCTCACGGCTGGGTAGTTGTGAGCGACGGAAGGCTCAAATGCACACCGGAAGGCTGGTTGAGATTAGATTCCTTGGTCAACGAACTCACCATGCAAACCGAAACGCGATGACCGCTCCGCTGACCGACCGCGAACGACGCGTCCTCGAGGCCGTGATCGAGACGTACGTGCAGACCGCCGAGCCGGCGGGCAGCCGTACGATCGCGCAGCGCCACCAGTTGGGGCTGTCGCCGGCGACGATTCGCAACACGATGAGCGATCTCGAGGAGAAGGGGTATCTCTACCACCCTCACACCTCGGCCGGCCGGATTCCGACCGACCTCGCCTATCGGGTCTATGTCGACTACCTGATGCGGCCACCTGTCGTCGCCCCCGCAGAGGCGCGGCACATTCGCGGCGAGCTGGAAGGGCAGCGCGCGGCGATCGAGATGATCTTGTCGCGGGCGGCCCAGGTGCTCGGGGTGCTCACGAACGAGCTTGGTGTCGCGGTGAGTCCTGCAATAGAGGAAGCAGTCCTCGACCGGATCGACTTGTTGCAGGTCTCAACGGAGCGGCTGCTGCTCGTACTGTCGCTGCGCAGTGGCGCGGTGCGGACGATCTTCGTCGAGGTCCCCACCGAGCTGGCGGCCGAGGCGGTGCAGAAAGTGGCGGTGGTCCTCAATGAGCGCCTCGCCGGCCTGACCCTGAAGGCGATCCGCGCCACTCTGGCCGACCGGCTGCGTGACGCGGGAACGTCCGAGCCGGGGTCGTCGGAGCTGCTGAACATCTTCATTCAGGAAGCGGACGAGCTGTTCGACGTCGCCGTCACGCCGCCCCACGCGCCCGTCGGTGGCGGCGGCGTCCATCTCGGCACGACGCAGGGGCTCGCGGGCCAGCCCGAGTTCTCGACGCGCGAGCAGCTGCAGGGCCTGCTCGACGTGACAGAGCGTCGAGACCTTTTGCGCGACGCCATTGCGGCACGCAGTCGTGAAGGCTTGACGATCACGATCGGCCAGGAACACGCCGACGCCCGCCTGTCGTCGTTTACGCTCGTCACGTCCACCTATCGCTTCGGCCCGCTCACCGGCGTGATCGGCGTGATGGGGCCCACACGGATGGCCTACGACAAGATCGCCGCGCTGGTCAACCACACGTCGCGGCTCGTCGGGGAGTTGCTGGAATAAATGAAGCAGGACTTCTACGTCGTCCTTGGCGTCCCGCGCGACT
This sequence comes from Gemmatimonadales bacterium, assembly GCA_044869265.1. Taxonomy (GTDB): domain Bacteria; phylum Gemmatimonadota; class Gemmatimonadetes; order Gemmatimonadales; family GWC2-71-9; genus 20CM-2-65-7. The sequence goes on along the minus strand of JBIOXD010000020.1, from coordinate 15,290 downwards.
GCACTGAAGCCGAGATCAAGAAAGCGTACCGCAAGCTCGCCATGGAGTGCCACCCCGACCGCAATAACGGCGACAAAGCGGCCGAAGAGAAATTCAAGCTCGTCACCGAAGCGTACGAGGTGCTGCGCGATCCGGAGAAACGCGCCGCGTACGATCGGTACGGCATGGCCGGTGTGCGCGGCCAGAGTGGGGGGGGGTTCAGCGGGGTGCACTTCGACCTGTCCGAAGCGCTGATGGTGTTCATGCGCGACTTCGGATTGGGGGGGGGCGGCGCCGGATTTGCCGGATTGGACAGCCTGTTCGGGGGCGGCGGGCAGCGTCGCGATCGCCGTCGAGGGCACGACATCAAAGTCGGATTGAAGCTCACGCTCGCCGAGGTCGCCAGCGGCACGACGAAAACCGTGCGCATCAAGAGCCTCGAGCCATGTCCCCAATGCGCCGGCACGGGTTCGGACGCGGGATCAGAGCCGGTCGCGTGCAGCACCTGCGGCGGCAGCGGCGAAGTTCGCCGGCAAGCGCAATCGCTCTTTGGACAGTTTCTCACCGTGTCGCCCTGTCCCACATGCGCCGGTGAGGGCACGGTGGTGCACAGTCCCTGCGAACGCTGCGGTGGCGACGGCCGCGTGAAGGGGGAAAAGACGATCCAGATCGACGTTCCGGCGGGCGTCGCGGATCACCACTACCTCACGCTGCGCGGGCAGGGCGTCCCCGGTCCGCGCAACGGCCCACGCGGCGACCTGATCGCGGTGCTCGACATCAAGGAAGACCCGCGTTTCGAGCGGCACGGCGATGACCTCGTTTTTGACCTTGGGATCACCTTCACCCAGGCTGCCCTTGGCGCCGACGTCGAAGTCCCCACGCCATACGGTCAGACCAAGCTGCGCCTCGAGCCCGGCACGCAGACCGGGATGGCGTATCGGCTGCGCAACAAGGGACTGCCGCGCCTTGGCGAAGCGGGCCACGGCGACCTGCACGTGCGCGTCCATGTCTGGACCCCGACCAGGCTGTCTCCCGAGCAGCGCCAACTGCTCGAAAAGCTGAGCGAGGTGGAAGAGGCGGTTCCCGAGGAGTCCGGCGGCAGCGGTTTCTGGGACACAGTCCGGCGGGCGTTGGGTCTCGCGGAAGACGACCAGCCGCGGCCCAGGCGGCGCCGGGGGAGCGGGGGGAGCGGGGGGAGCGGGGGGAGCGGAGCGGGGGCGGAGGCGTGACGGGCGGCAGTTGCATTTTCTGCAAGATCGTAGCTGGCGAGATTCCGGCGGCCGTCGTCAAGCGCGCCGATGGCATGCTGGCCTTCAAGGATGTCAGCCCCCAGGCGCCGACACATCTCCTCGTGATTCCGACCACGCACGTCAGCTCCCTCAACGATGCAACGGATCCGGGTGCTCTCGGCAAGCTGCTCGTGTTTGCGCGCGAAGTGGCGCAGGAGGCTGGGATCAGCGCCAAGGGCTATCGGGTGGTTGTGAATACGAATCCGGACGGTGGGCAGACGGTCTTTCATCTGCATCTGCACGTGCTCGGCGGTCGTGCGATGCACTGGCCTCCCGGATAGCGGATACCGGAGACCGATTTAGTCTTGCCCCGTCCAATCCATTGAGCTAACTTCGTGTGTCTCTAATCACTTAAGAAAAGGGAGCCTATGCCGGAAGTCATCATTCACGATGACGAGAGCTTTGAGCGTGCGCTCAAACGATTCAAAAAGAAGTGTGAAAAGGCGGGAATCCTCGCCGACCTGCGCAAGCACCGTCACTACGAAAAGCCCAGCGAACGCAAGAAGCGCAAGATGAATGCGGCGCGGCGGAAGAATCGCAGGCCGCGCTACGCCTGAATGGTGGCTCCTCCCGGATTAGCTGAACGGTTGCGCGCCGCGATGAACGAAGCGAGAAAACAACGCGATCAGGCGCGCACCCTCCTCCTCTCAACGATCCTCTCCGAAGTAAAAAACCGGGAAATCGAGCTCAACCGACCTCCAACCGACGACGAAACGGCGGAGGTCTTACGGCGTGGCATCAAGAAGCGCCGGGAGTCGGTTGAGGCGTACGAAAAGGCGGGCCGCACCGAGCTCGCCAATACAGAAAAAGCTGAAATCACCGCGCTCCAGGAATACTTGCCTGCCGCCGTTCCACCCGAGGAGATTCGTGCCGCTGTGCGGGCCGTGATCGCTGCGGGCGCAAACGATCTGGGCAAGGTCATGGGGGCGGTGATGCCGCGCTTCAAGGGACGCGCGGACGGGAAGGTCATCAATCAGATCGTTCGCGAGGAGTTATCGACCAAGTCTTAGAAACACTCGAGTTTCCCCAGGCCCTGGCGCGTGTGTCGCAACATGCCGCCGGGCCGCTGGGAGCGGCACGCGTCGCAGGTCGTCGTCCCGGCACGGACGCGGGGCAGATTCGTGAAAGTCTCGCGCAGGTTGCCGAGCTGGCGGCATTACTCATCACCGATGACTCGATTCGCGCCGAGCCCGTTCCTGATATTTCGCAGACCCTCGAGCTGTTGACTGTGCCCGGCAGCGCGCTCGAATCCCTCGCGCTCGCCGAACTGACGGTGGCGCTGGCTGCCATGCGGGTGACCGCAAGCGATATCAAGCGCATAGACGCCACGCACCACGCACCACGCACCACGCGCCTCCGCGTGGAGCCACCGCCACGTGACCTCGAAACCGCCCTCGCGCGCTCCATCGCACCCGATGGTTCCGTTCTAGACGGTGCGTCGAAGGATCTAGCCCGCGCTCGAGCACACGTGCGCGAAGCCCGCAAGCACGTCATGGACCGACTCGGCGCCATCCTCGGCGCCCTCGATGCGTCCGAGCGCGCCCCCGACGCGGCCGTGACGGTGCGCGGCGGCCGGTACGTGATTCCAATTCGCAGCACGGCACGCGCGCGTGTGGGCGGCATCGTGCACGACGAATCCGCCACGCGGGCGACCGTATTTGTCGAGCCGCCCGAGATCATCGAGCTGGGCAACGAGCTGCGCGCGGCTGAAGCCGCCGAGCAGCGCGAAGTGTTGCGCGTGCTCCGGGAGTTGACCGAATTGCTCCGTCCGCGTCGCGACGTGATCGCCGCGGGATGGGAGATGTGCATCGCGTTCGACGACTTGTGCGCGCGAGCGCGCTATGCCGTCGAGGTGAATGGATTTGTGCCGGAGATCGGGGGGGGGGGACACCTCAAGATTCGGAGCGGACGTCATCCGCTGCTCCTGCAGGACATTTCCAAAGTTGTGGAAATGAGCAAACCCGTGATCCCCTTCGACCTGGAGCTCTTCCCCGACGAATTCACGGTGCTGATCTCCGGTCCGAACACCGGTGGCAAGACCGTTCTCATCAAAGCGGTCGGTTTGCTCGTCCTTATGGTCCAAAGCGGCATTGTTCCGCCCATCGGACCGCACTCGGCGCTGCCCGTGTTCGCGCAGGTGTTCGCAGACATCGGCGATCGCCAGTCGATCGCCGCGAGCTTGTCGACGTTTTCGGCCCACGTCGCCGCGCTGCGCGAAATCCTCGATGGCGCTGGAGCCGGCTCGCTGGTGTTGCTGGATGAGATCGGGAGCGGCACCGATCCGGCGGAGGGCGGTGCGCTCGCGTCGGCGACGCTGAAGACGTTGACGCGCCGGCGTGCGATCACCCTGGCCACGACGCACTTAGGCGCGCTGAAGCAGCTGGCCGCCGAAACTGTCGGCATCGTGAATGCCTCCCTGCAGTTCGACGCCGAGACCCTGACCCCGACGTATCGACTGCTCAAGGGCGTGCCGGGCCGTTCGTACGGACTGGCAATCGCGCGGCGACTGGGGATTGCGAACGACGTGCTCGCGGAAGCGGAACAGGCCGTGCCGGACGCGGAGCGCACGCTGGATCGGCTGCTCGCGTCGGTCGAGGCCCGGGGGCGAGACATGGATGCGCGCGCCGCCGAGCTCGAAACGCGCGCAGCCCAGCTCGAGCTCGAACGGCAGAACCTCGACAACCTCCAAGACCTCCAGAACGAGCTTCAGCTACGCGAACAGGCGCTCGATAAAGATGCTCGAGAAAAAGCACGGGCCTATTTGCTCGAGGCCCGCAAGACAGTCGAAGCAGCGCTCGCTCAAGCGCGCGCGGCGGTAACTGAGGCGACCGCGAAAGAGGCGCGGCGGATTGTCGAAGAGGCAATCGAAAAGACTGGGGAAGAGGAAAGCGGGAAGGGAAAAGGGTGGGTCAATTTGGAAGAGCTGCGGCGGCGCAAGCATCCGGTGAGTCCCCCCTCTCCGGAACGGAGAGGGGGTCAGGGGGTGAGGACGGACGCAGCAAGCGAAGTGTCCTTGCGTGGCCTTACCGTCGAAGAAGCCGAGCCGCTGCTCCTTCGAGCCATCGACGACGCCATCCTCGCCGACCTGCCGTACCTCCGGATCATCCACGGCAAGGGCACCGGCGCGCTGAGAGACTTCGTGCAAGCGGCCTTGAAGCGCGATCCCCGGATCAAGCGCTTCGCCCTCGCGCCCGCCAACCAGGGTGGCCACGGCGTCACCGTCGCGGAGTTTGCGTGATCCCCGAAGAAGTGATCGAGCAGGTGCGCGAGGCGGCCGACCTGGTCGGGATCATCGGCGAGCACGTCGAGCTGAAGCGAACGGGATCTGACTTCCGCGGCCCATGTCCGTTTCACGGAGGGACCCACCGCAACTTCGCCGTCATTCCAAAGAAGGGGATGTTCTACTGCTTCGTCTGCCACGAAGCGGGCGATGTCTACACCTTCTTCATGAAGAAGCTCGGCATGGACTACCCGACCGCGGTGCGTGAAGTCGCGCGGCGCGTCGGGATCACCATTCCCGAGCGCACCGGTCCGAGCGGTCCCGATCCCCGCGAGCCTCTGTTCGCCGCCGTGGCCACGGCCGCCGACTGGTTTTCCCGCCAGTTACGCGACAACCCGGAAGCCGAGACGGCGCGCAAATACCTCGAATCGCGCCATGTCACGATGGAACAGGCGCAGCTGCAGGGACTGGGCTTTGGGCCTAGGGGCTCGGCCTTTGTCGATGCAATGAAAGGATTGGGGCTGCGGGAAGAAGTGTTGCTGGACGCCGGGCTGATTGTTAAACCGGAGGAAGGGGGTCAGGGGGTGAGGCCGCGCTTTCGAGGACGCCTGCTATTCCCGATCCATGACCTCCGTGCTCGCGTCGTGGCATTCAGCGGACGAATCCTGGGTGAGGGCGAGCCGAAATACTTGAACTCGCCGGAGACGCCGATTTTCCATAAGGGGCAACTGCTCTACAACCTGCACGTCGCGCGGCATGCGACCCGCAAGGCGGAGCGGGCGATCCTCGTCGAGGGACAATTCGACGTGCTGCGGCTCTCCCTGGCCGGGTTCGAGGAGGTCATCGCCCCCCTCGGCACCGGTCTCACCGACGATCAGGCGGCCCTGCTGCAGCGTCACACCCCGCATGTCGTGTTGCTCTACGATTCGGACGAGCCGGGCCTCCGCGCGACGTTCCGCGCCGGGGATGTGCTATTGCGTCACAAGCTCCGCGTCAGCGTCGCGTCGCTCCCAGAAGGTGAAGACCCCGACACGCTCGTCCAGAACAAGGGAGCGGGGGCGCTGGAGCAGGCGCTGAAAGACTCGGTCGATGTGCTTGAGCGCAAGATTCAAATCCTCGAAAGAAAGGGATTCTTCGCGAGTTTGCCTGGCAGAAGGAGAGCGTTGGACAGGCTGTTGCCGACGATGCGCGCCGCTACTGACCCGATTACGCGCGAGCTGTACATCTCTCGGGTTGCCGAAGTCGCCGGAGTTCGAAGAGACGTCCTGCAGCGTGAGGTGGATCCCAAGGACGAGCCCGCCGCCTTCCGCCGCCCTCCGCCGCCACTCGCCGCCCTGCCGTCCACTGCCGAGAAATCTCTTCTGCTGCTCATGATGGCCGGCGAACCGTGGCTCTCGCGTGTCGTCGAGGCCGTCGACGCAGAGGAGATCGATCTCCCAGTGTACCGGGCGGTCTTCGAGGCCCTCGCCGACGATGCCCCCGATCGACTCGACGAGATTGCGGCGCGCGCGTACGAAGCCCTCCAAGCCGAAGGCCTGGGTGACGAGCTCCCGGACGTCGTGTTCGAGCGCGCTGTGAACCAGCTCGAGGCCCGGCGGCTCGATCGGGAGATCGAGCGCATCAATCGCGCGATTCCCTTTGCCGGCGAGGACGAGAAGGCGAAGCTCGCGCACGAGAAGCAGCGACTGGCGGCCGAGCGGAATGCCAAGCGACCCACGTACGGGATCATTCAGTCTGCAAGGAGGAAGGGTGCACCCGGATCTTGAAGCGGTGTTGGCGTTGCAGGACAAGGACATTGCCATTCTCAACTGCGACGCCCGTCTGAAAGCGTTGGAACCCGAAGTCCGGACGCTGGATGAGCAGGTCGCGGCAGCGGAGCGGGTGGTCGCGCAGGCTCGCGCCGGCATCCGGACGGCGCTCGAGCGGCGAGACGGGCTGGAAGGGAAGATCGCGAGTTATCGCACGATGCAGGAGCAACGCCGCCAGCGGCTCGAGTGGGTCCGCGGCGCCAAAGAGGCCTCCACACTGATGGCAGAACTGGATCTCGCGCGGTCGGTGCTGGCAAAGGAGGAGGCTGAGTTCATGCGCTCGGGCGACGCCGTGGGCGAGGCGGAGCGCAAGACGGCGGAAGCCGAGAACGCGCTCCAGAACGTGCGCGACGCGCAGGCCGCGCAGCGCGAGGCGTTGGCGGGGAAGCGCCAGGAGATAGCGAGCGACCGGGAACGAGCGACGCGCGCGCGGGAGGAGGCGAGCCGTGCGGTGAATCCGGCTCTCCTCGCGCGCTACGACCGCATCCGTCGCGGCAAGGCTCCGCTCGCCGTCTATCCGTTGCACGGCGGCTCATGCGGCAACTGTTTCACGGCGGTCCCGACGCAGCGCAAGGCGCTGATTCAGCGCGGCGCGACGATCGAGGGATGCGAGGCCTGCGGCGTGTTACTGTACGCCAAAGAATGATCCCGCCGCGCTGGATTATCTCCGCAACGGCCGATCCCTCGGTCACCAAGGCGCTCTCCGCCGAGCTGCGCATCCCGGAAGCGCTCGCCGCGATTCTGGTGCAGCGTGGCCTGGCCGAGCCGGGGCTCGCCAAGGCGTTCCTGCGTCCTGACCTCGAGCGCCTCACCGATCCACTCAGCTGGGCCGGCATGCCGCAGGCGCTGGACGTCCTCGTGCGCGCCGTGCGCGATCGCCGGACGATCCTGGTGCACGGCGACTACGACGTCGACGGGCAGTGCGGCGCCGCCATGCTCACCCGTATCCTGCGCAGCGCCGGCGCGACCGTACATGCCTTTGTGCCGCACCGGCTGCGCGACGGCTATGACTTCGGCGCGGCAGGACTCGCAGAAGCCCAACGCGTCGGGGCAGGGCTGATCATCACGTGCGACTGCGGGATTACGGCGGTCCAGGCGGTCGCGAATGCCCGCAACGCCGGGATCGACGTCATTGTCACAGACCACCACCTGCCCGGCGACGAGCTGCCGCCGGCCAACGCCGTGGTCGATCCCCGCCGCCCCGATTGCAAATCGGAGGACAAGAACCTCTGTGGCTCGGGCGTAGCGTTCAAATTGGCGCAGGCGCTCGTGCAGCTGCTGGGCTTGTCACCAAACCTCCCGCTGCACTTTCTCGACTATGTCGCGCTCGCGACGATCGCCGACGTCGTACCGTTGGTGGGTGAGAACCGGATTCTGGCGCGCTATGGGCTCAAGATGCTGGCCGATTCCCGCTGGGTGGGGCTGCGGGCGTTGGTGGAAGCGGCCGGTCTTGCCAGGCGCCCGCTGCGCGCCGCGCATGTCGGGTTCATCATCGCCCCGCGCCTCAACGCCGCCGGCCGCATCGGCGACGCCAACGACGGCCTGCGTCTGCTCCTGACCGAAGATCCAAAGGAAGCCGCCGCGCTGGCGCGTGAGCTCGAGACGATCAACGCCCGGCGCCAAGAGATGGACCAGATGATCCTCGACGAAGCGATCGAGGTCGTCGAGAGGACACTCAATCCGAACGACGCCGCCATCGTGCTTGCCGCCGACACGTGGCATCCCGGCGTGATCGGCATCGTGGCTTCGCGTCTCGTGGAGCGTTACGGCCGGCCGACGTTCCTGGTCGGGTGGGAACCGGGCGGTGAGCTGGGGCGGGGCTCGGGACGAAGCATTGCGGGCTTCGATCTCCACGGCGCCCTCCATCGCGTCGGTGCGCACCTCGAGAAATACGGCGGCCATACGATGGCGGCCGGCTTCACCATCCGCCGCGACCGCTTCGACGACTTTCGCATTGCGTTCCTCGGCGTCGCCGGCGAGCTTCTGAGCCCCGCGGACCTCGCGCCGAGCCAACGGATCGATCTCGAGCTGCCGCTGGACGAGGTGAGCGCGGAGCTCGAGCGTCTGATGCGGCATCTCGAGCCGTGCGGGGCGGGGAATCCCGCGCCCGTGTTCGGCGTGCGGAACGCGCGCGCGGTCGGCGCTCGCCGGGTGGGCACGAATCATCTGCGGTTCACGCTCGACGACGGCAAGGCTCTGCTGCCGGCGATCGGGTTCCGCTGGGCCGATGCCGTGCCGGAAGACTGGCTCACGAACCCGCTGGATGTGGCGTTCCGGCTGGAGCGGGATGACTGGCAGGGGCGGGTGACGATTCAGGCGCGAGTCGCGAGTCTTGCTCCGCATCATAGCGGGTGAATTCAGGGGCCGTCGCCTGAAAACGCCCGACGGCCGCACGGTGCGGCCGACCGGCGATCGAGTGAAAGAAGCGTGGTTCAGCATGTTGCAGCAGTCGATTCCCGGGGCGAGGGTGCTGGACCTGTTTGCGGGATCGGGCGCCCTGGGTTTCGAAGCCCTCTCGCGCGGCGCGGTGTCAGTCGATTTCGTTGAGAGTCACAAGGCATCACTAGCGGCAATTCGTGACAACGCAGCAACATTGAACGCCGAAGCTCGGGTCACCATTCACCGGAGTGATGCCATGCGCTTCGCCGCGCGGTTGCAGCCGGGCAGCTACGACGTGGCGTTCGCTGATCCTCCCTACGCCGGCGATGATGCCGTTGCACTCGCGACGCTGTTTCGCAAGACGCCCTTTGCTCGGGTGTTTTCCGTGGAGCACGCCGCGGATCGTGTCCTCGAGGGCGACGACACGCGGCAGTATGGAGATACCGCTGTTACGTTCCTGTACGCTCCTGCGCCGCCCCGATGAAGCGCATCGCCGTCTACCCCGGCTCCTTCGACCCCATCACCAAGGGGCACGAGGACCTGATTCACCGCTCGCTCGAGTTTGTCGATCAGTTGATCGTCGCGGTGGCGGTGAACGTCGCCAAGCAGCCGCTGTTCTCGCTCGAGGAGCGGGTCGCGTTGATCAGGGCGACGGTGACCGACACGCGCGTGGAAGTGCAGTCGTTCGAAGGATTGCTGGCGGAATTCGCCAAACAAGTCGGGGCGTCGGTGATCGTCCGGGGGCTGCGCGCGGTCTCGGACTTCGAGTATGAATTCCAAATGGCGTTGATGAACCGCAATCTCGCGCCGAAGATCGAGACCGTCTTTCTCGTCCCTGCGTTCGATCTCACCTACCTCAGCTCGAGTCTGGTGCGCGAGGTGGCGCGCTTTGGGGGCGATGTGTCGTCGCTCGTGCACCCGGCGGTGCAGAAGGCGTTGAAGCGCAAATTCGCCAAATGAGTTTCCTGGACCGCGTCTTTGAGCGGGCCCGGGCCATCAGGCCGCGCGTCGTGTTTCCCGAAGGCGATGACCCGCGCGTTCAGGAAGCGGCACGCCGCGTCGAGCGGGAAGGTCTGGGAACGGTCCAGCTCCTTGACCCACGCACCACGCACCACGCACCACGCACCATGGTTGCCCTACTCCGATCCCGCCGTCCGGACAAATTCCCCACCGACGCCGCAGCCACCCAGGCCTTAGAGCATCCGTTGACGCGCGGCGCCTGTCTCGTCGGGATCAACGCCGCCGATGTCATGGTCGGTGGCGCGGCGTTTCCGAGCGGCGATACGATCCGCGCCGCCCTGTGGGCCCTCGGCACTGCACCCGGCATCACCACTGTGTCGGGCGCGTTCTATATGGTCAAGGACGATCGCGTGTTGACGTTCGCCGATGCCGCCGTGGTAATCGACCCCACATCGGTGCAGCTCGCGGATATCGCGATCGCGTCGGCGCGCGACCGTCGCCGCATCGTCGGAGATGAGCCGGTGGTCGCCTTTCTTTCTTACAGCACGCATGGGAGCGCCGGCGGCCCAAGCGTGGATCGAGTGCGACAAGCAGTTGCCGCTCTTCGCCGCCGCACCTCGCCGCCCGCCTTCGTGTTTGACGGCGAGCTGCAGGTAGATGCCGCGCTCGACGCCCACGTCGCCGCCCGGAAGGCCCCAGGGTCGGCGCTCGGCGGTCGGGCGAACGTGCTGATCTTCCCCGATCTCGACGCCGGCAACATCGGCTACAAGCTGGTGCAGCGGCTGGGCGGCTGGACGGCGCTCGGTCCGATCCTCCAAGGATTGGCGCGACCGATCGCGGACCTGTCGCGCGGCGCAACGGCCGATGATATTGTGAGCACGGCGGCGATCGCCATTCTCCAAACTCGCGAGGGCTAGAGATGCGCTTTACGCTAAAGAAGGACAAGAGCGGCGTCGTCGTCGTGGGGGTGGAAGGGCAGCTCATCGTCGGCAATCGCCAGGAGCTGAAGCAGAAGGTGCTGGACGCGCTCGAAGAGGGCTCCCGCAAGTTCGTCATCGATTTCTCCAAGACCGGCTATATCGATTCGTCGGGACTCGGAGTCCTGGTTTCTCTCTCGAAAAAGATCCGGGAGCAGGGGGGCGAGCTGCGGCTCGCCGGGCTGAATGCCGATCTCCAGACCCTGTTCGAGCTGACCAAGCTCGACACCCTGTTCGCAATCACCCGGACCGCCGAGGAAGCCCTGGCGGCCTTTTGAGCCTCCGTCTCCAGGTCACTCCCGGCTCGATGAAGCTCGACGTCCCGAGCGACCTCGGGATGGTCGGGGACGCCGTCGAACTGGTCGCCAGTCATATGCCTCCCGGCACGCTCTCCCCTCGACGCGTCAGCTTCAACCTGCGCACCGCACTCGCCGAAGCGCTCGGGAACGCGATTCGCTACGGCACCGGTGAGGACCCGCGCCGCAAGGTCCGCGTGCGCGTCGATCTGGGCGAGGACTTCGTACGCATTTATGTGATTGATGACGGCGCCGGCTTCGATCCCAGCGGCACGCCAGATCCCACCAGCCCCGAGAACCTGGAACGCGAGTTCGGGCGAGGATTGTTCGTCATCCGGCACCTCGTGGATGACGTCGCGTTCAACGAGAAAGGCAACGGCATTTGCCTGACTCTCCGAGCGGGGTGACTCGACTCGAGCGCCTGCTTCCGGTGCTCTCGGCACTTTCCGGCACTACACTGCGATTGTGGCGCGCCCGCACACCGGGCGGCCGGCTGCTGCCGCTGGGCGGCGGGCTCGACGAAGGGGGTGAAGAGCCGCACTGGACACCGACACCCAACGGCGGCGGGGGAGGCAAGCGGCTCGAAACTCCCGATGGGCCCGCATGGTTCCAGCCGATTCCATCGATTGCCGATACCTGGTTGGAGGTGCGCGGCGGCGAACAGGCGGCGGTCGAGCTCGCCGAAGTGATCAGCGCCGTCATGGGCGCCGAAGAGGAGACCGACCAGGTCGCGGCCGAGCTGTCGGGCCGCTATGAAGAAATCGACCTGATCTACACGATCAGCGAAATCCTCGGGCATACGATTCGGCTCGATGAGGCCGCCAATCGCATTCTCCGTGAAGTCTCGGCTGTCGTGCGGGCTGGCCGCGCGACGCTGATGGTGCACGACCCGCGCGCCAACGTGCTGCGCATCGTCGCGGCTCGTGGCGTGGAGCTCGGAGAAGTGGATCCGGTCGAGGTGGATGATCCGCGCTCAGTCGCGGCGCGGGTGTTTCGCGAAATGCGCATCATCAGCTATGACCCGACCGACCCGCGCGCGCCCAAGCCATCGAGTCAGGTCGAGCGCCAGTATCGGGGTGAGGCATTCTTGTCAGTGCCCGTGGTTTATGCGTCGCCGGGGCGAGTGCCGACGCCGATCGGGGTGATCAACCTGACGGATAGGACGGGGGAAGACGCGTTCACGGCCGGTGACCGCAAGCTCGTTGCCGCGATCGCGAATCAGATCGGGGCGGCAATCGAAAACGCGCGCCTGGTCGAGCGCGATCTGGGCCAGCAGCGCGTGCGGCACGAGATGGAGCTGGCGCACGACCTGCAGCTCAAGCTGCTGCCGTCGCCGGCGGTGATCGCGACCAAAGCGGACGTGGCCGCGCGCTGCCGCCCCGCCGAGTCCGTGGGTGGTGACTTCTACAACTTGCTCAGTCTGCATGAGGAGCGAGTCGGTGTGATGATCGGCGACGTGTCGAGTCACGGGTTCGGGGCCGCGCTGATCATGGCGCTCGCGATGGCAGCGTCCGGTATCCATGCCGAAACCGCCGAATCGCCGCACGAGGCGCTGCGTCGGCTCGAGACGTCGTTGTCGGAAGAGCTGTCCGAGACGGAGATGTTTCTGACGCTGTGTTACGCGGTGGCCGATCCACCCCAGGGAACGCTGACCTACGCGAATGCCGGCCATCCGCACGCTTTTCTTGTATCGACCGAGGGGGGGGGCGTGGTGACGCGGCTCGAGGCGACGCGACCGCCGCTCGGCTTGGGTGACGGCGGGGCCGAGCGCGTGCTGCCGTTTCAACGGGGCAGGGCCATTCTCTGCCTGTTCACCGACGGATTGGCCGATGCGCGGGGACCAAGCGGCGAGCGATTTGGTGAGCCGCGCGTATTGAGCCATGTGATCAATCTCCGCCATCGGCCGGCTCGCCATATCCTCGAGGCTGTGTTCACCGATATCGCCGCGTTTACGGGCGGCGCTCCTGCCAACGACGATCGCACACTCGTTCTGATCAAGGTTTGAGAAGGCTCGGCCAGCATTTTCTCAGTGACCCCCGGATTCTGGGGCGAATTGCGGACGCGCTGGACTGCGAGCCTGGCGAGACCGTCATCGAGATCGGGCCGGGGCGGGGGAGTTTGACTCGAGAATTGCTCGGTCGCGGAGTGCGGGTCATCGCCATCGAAAGGGATCGTGCGCTCGCTGAGAAACTGCGTGCGCGGTACGCCGTGCGCAGTACGCCGGAAGGCATGGTTGTGGTGCATGGGGATGCGCTCAACGTAGATTGGCATCGTTTGCCGGCGCACGGCTCACGGCGCACGGCGCACGCAGTCAAGATTGTGGGCAACATCCCGTACTACATCACCTCACCCTTGATCGACAAAGCTCTCACGGCTCCGTTGCCGGAACGCGTCGTGTTCCTTGTTCAAGAAGAGGTGGCGGACAGAATTGCCGCCCGGCCAGGGAGCAAGACGTACGGGGCGTTGTCGGTGGGGGTCCAGGCGGTTACCCGTGTGGAGAAGCTGTTTACGGTGGCGCCGGGGGCGTTTCGGCCGCCACCTAAAGTGCGCAGTGCGCTGATCCGCCTGACACCCCTGACTCAACCGCTAGTGCGATCGGCCGAGATCGCGCCGCTGCGTGCGTTTGTCACGGCGTGCTTTAGCAAGCGGCGCAAGCAGCTCAAAAACGCCGTGCCCGGCTTGCGTGGCGAGGATTTGGAAGCGTTGGGGTTCGATCCGTCGGTGCGGCCGGAGCGGTTGGCGCCCGAGGACTTTGTGCGACTGTTGCGGCACCGCCAGTCGTTCGGACGATAGTCATCGAAAAAACGCGGCAACCGGCGAGCGGCCCACGAGACCCCCGTCAAAGAACATTTCCATAATTGTTGAAATGTCGTGATATGGTGGTCTCATGCGCCGCCGCACATTGTTTCGCCTAGCGAAGAAATCGCCATACTGCCGTCCTGGCCTACCGCGATTCCCACACCCATTGCCCATTCAGCTGGCGCACATCGCTCAGTGGTTTCACGCGGCATCGGACACGACTCGGCTCGCGATCCTTGAGCTACTCTCACAGCGGGAACGCTGCGTGAGCGAAATTGCAGAGTTCCTGGGGGCCCCGCTATCGACGGTCTCGTTTCATCTCCGGGAGCTGACGGAATCGGGCCTCATCTACCAACATCGCGACGGACGGTGGAGGTACTACGGTCTCAGAGGCGACACTCTGGAACACATGGTGGCGTTTGTACGGGTCGTCGGTCCTGCAATGCACCGAGGTACTTGCCCTCTTTCGTGCTGCCAGAATGAAACAGAAACGTTGCACTTCTGCCTCACCTTCCGGAACAAGGCATAAGCCCATAGTGAGATGCAGGTCAGGTATAGGACTTGCCGCCCTCGGTCATGCCGAAACGCGAGGGTTGGGCATGTCGTTCGCGTTCAGAGTGTCACGTCGGTGGGCGGCAGTCTTTGGCTTCGTGTTCTTGGCTGCCGTTGTCGGCTATGCGTGCAATTCGCCGGATGCCCAGCAACCCTCCCTCGTAGATCGCGTAGAGCTGTCTCCAGCCACCGTGGCCGTTTCTCCAAATCAAATCGCCGAGTTCACCGCTGTTGCTTTTGATGCCGCCCATGACACGGCATCCGCGACCATTTCGTGGTCGGCAACTGGCGGGTTTGTAACCGACAAGGGGACAGACGGCAGGAAGCACGTTGCTCAGTTCTCCAGCACGAGCTGTGGTGACTTCCAGGTCTTTGCGACGGCGGATCCCGGCAAAAAATCCGCTAGTTCAGCTGTGACGGTATCGTGCGCGCCGCCGCCGCCACCGCCGCCACCGAACCAGCCGCCGGTGGCGACGTTCACGTTCAGCTGCACCGACCTGGACTGCAGCTTCACGAGCACGAGTACTGATCCCGATGGGACGGTCGCGAGTTACGCCTGGGCATTCGGCGACGGGGGCACATCGACGCTGCAGACCCCGTCGTACAGCTACGCGGCTGGCGGCAGCTACACGGTCAGCTTGACGGTCACGGACAACCAAGGCGCGGGGAGCTCGCCGGCTTCGCAGACCGTGACGGTCTCGGCACCGCCGCCGCCACCGCCGCCACCACCGCCACCACCGCCGCCACCGAACCAGCCGCCGGTCGCGACGTTCACGTTCAACTGCACCGACCTGGACTGCAGCTTCACGAGCACGAGTACCGATCCCGATGGGACGGTCGCGAGTTACGCCTGGGCATTCGGCGACGGCGCCACCTCGACACTGCAGAATCCGTCGCACAGCTACGCGGCCGGCGGCAGCTACACGGTCAGCCTGACGGTCACGGACGACCAAGGCGCGGGGAGCTCGCTGGCTTCGCGGACCGTGACGGTCTCGGCACCGCCGCCGCCACCGCCGCCGCCACCGCCGCCA
>JBIOXD010000019.1:0-17055 GCA_044869265.1 Gemmatimonadales bacterium | reverse complement strand
GCCCATCAGCCGGTACACTGGCTACCGTGGAGCGACGCGGCCTTCGCCCGCGCTCGCGCCCAGCAAAGGCCGATCCTGCTGGACATTGGCGCGGTGTGGTGCCACTGGTGTCACGTGATGGATGGCGAGTCGTACGAAGATCCAGGCGTGGCCGAGATCCTCAATCGGGACTTCGTGTGCATCAAGGTCGATAGGGACGAGCGCCCCGACGTCGACGCGCGCTACCAACGCGCGGTCCAGGCACTCAGTGGGCAGGGCGGCTGGCCCCTCACCGCGTTCCTCACGCCGGATGGTGAAGTCTTCTTCGGCGGCACCTACTTTCCGCCCGACAACAATCAGTATGGCCGGCCTGGATTCCGACGCGTGCTGACGGAGACCGCGCGGGCGTTCCGCGAAGAGCGCGATCGCATTGCGTCCAACGCGCGCGTCATTCGCGAGCACGTGACACAATCGCTGAACGAAGCGAAGTCGGGCGCCGTGAGCCCGGACCTCGTGAGTGCCGGTGCCGACCTGATGGCACGGCTCTTCGACGTTCGCTACGGCGGCTTCGGCAGCGCGCCCAAGTTCCCCCATCCCGCCGCGCTCGAGTTCTTGCTGACGCGTATGTACGATGCGCAAGGCGGCCTCCAGTGGCAGCGAGAGATCGTCGAGAAGACGCTAACCGGCATGGCGCGCGGCGGCATCCGCGATCACCTGGGCGGCGGTTTCCATCGCTATTCCGTCGACGAGCGTTGGATCGTACCGCACTTCGAGAAGATGTCGTATGACAACTCCGAGCTGCTGCGCGTCTATCTCTCCGGATATCAGGCGCTCGGCACGCCGCTCTTCAAAGAGGTCGCCACCGGAATCGTGGATTGGGTACTCGAGGTGATGGCGGACCAGGAGAAGGGCGCATTCGCGACGTCGCAGGATGCGGATCTCACGTTTGGCGACGATGGCGACTACTGGACGTGGACGGTGGATGAAGCCAGAGGCGCACTCGCCGCGGGCGAATTCGCGGTCGCGGGAACTGTGTTCGACATCCAGGAAGCGGGGGAGATGCACCACAACCCGAAGAAGAACGTCTTGTGGTGGAAGCAGGACCCCGCAGGCGACGATCAGTGGCCGGCGCTCCGCTCGGCCGTCCGCACGTTGAAGGCGGCGCGCGATCGCCGCCCCGCGCCATTCGTCGACCGAACCGCCTACGTCAACTGGAACGCGATGATGGCCGCCGCCTTTCTACACGCCGGTGCTGTATTGGATAGAAGCGAGCTGAACACCTTGGCGCTCAAAGTGCTCGAGCGAATCTGGTCCGAGGCGTGGGACAAAAATGGCGGGATGTCACACGTGTTGGGCCGGCCGGAACCGCGCGGAATGCTGGACGACAACGTGCAGTCGGCCGCGGCATTTCTCGATGCCTACGAAGCGACGGGCGAGGTCTCGTGGCTCGAGCGGGCGATCGCATTGATGCGCTACTGCGACCAGGCCCACGCAGACGAGGGCGGCGGTTACTTCGATCTCGTCGCAGGCACGAATGGGGGAGGCACGGCGTATCTGGCCACGCGCGCCAAGCCGGTCCAGGATGCGCCCACGCCGTCACCGAACGGCGTTGCCGCACTCGTATTGGCGCGGCTCTGGGCCTTGACGGACGACACCGCATGGCGCGAGCGCCTCGATCGCCAGCTCGCCGCAGTCGCCGGCA
The DNA here is from genome assembly GCA_044869265.1 of Gemmatimonadales bacterium. Lineage (GTDB taxonomy): Bacteria > Gemmatimonadota > Gemmatimonadetes > Gemmatimonadales > GWC2-71-9 > 20CM-2-65-7. Next base: position 15,374 of record JBIOXD010000019.1, on the reverse strand, counting down.
GCGCGCGCGAGTTGTCGCTCTACGGAGCGACGCTGCTCCGCGCCATTGACTGGGCGGTGAACCCAGTGACCCGCATTGATGTAAAGGGCCCCCACGGGGACGGTCCCGCGTGCGCCATGCACCTGCTGGCGCTCCAGGAGTACCGCCCCCGCAAGGCCGTGGTCCGATCGATCGCGCCCGAGCCGGCTGCGACAGTCTGCATTGGCACCGTCTGCTCACTCCCCGCGGCGACGGCCGAACAGCTCAAAGAGCGGCTACATTCCTAGGACCTCAACGTCGAGAACTCGATGCCGAATAAGACGGCCGTAATCGATACGGCAAAAGGGACGATCGAGCTGGAGTTGTTCGCCGACGAAGTGCCAGCCACGGTCGGCAATTTCGAAAAACTCGCCAATTCAAAATTCTACGATGGCACCAGGTTCCATCGCGTCATTCCCGGCTTCATGATTCAGGGCGGCGATCCGTACTCCAAAACCGGTAAAGGGCCCGTCGGTACGGGCGGACCAGGCTACACGATCAAGTGTGAAACTGAGAAGAACACGCACAAACACGTGGCCGGCACGTTGTCGATGGCGCACGCCGGGAAGAACACGGGCGGGAGCCAGTTCTTTATCTGTCATGTGCCGCAGCGACATCTCGATGGCGTGCACACCGTGTTCGGGCAGGTGACGAAAGGGATGGACGTCGTGAATGCCATCAAGGGCAACGACGAAATCACATCGATTCGGGTCTCATGACCGGAGGCTCTGCATGCTCGCGCTGCTGTTGACATTGGCTGTCGCGGTTCAGGATTCGGGCGCCTTCATGGTGAGGCTCGGCACCGACACGCTGTCGTTGGAGCAGTACAAACGCACCGCGACGCAGCTCCGAGGAGACTACCTGATTCGGGCGCCGCGTAGCCTGCACCGCATCTACGTCAACGATCTAAATCCCGACGGGACGGTGCGGCGCTCAGAGCTGATCACGCACAACATCGGCGGCGGTCCGGGACCGGCGGAGACGAAGCTGACGGTCGAGTTCAACGGGGATAGCGCCGTCATCGTCGCGCCCCGCGGTGACAGCACGGCGACGACACGGCTCGCCGTGCCCCGCGGCACATATCCGTTCACCCTGCACATCTACGGGCTGCTCGAGCACCTGGGCCGGCAAGCCCGAGCCAGCGCGAAGGACAGTGTCACGTTCACCGCGCTGACATCTGCGGATCGGACGAGCGTGCTCTACATCAAGAAGCTCGGCGGTGACACGTTGAGGCTCGCGTTCTTTGAAGGGCAGCTGGCCGGGGTCGGACCGTTCACATTTACCCTCGACCGCCAGGGCCGCCTCACCTGGCTCACGGGAAAGGGCAGCACGATTCAGGTGGACGTGCAGCGCGTCGCGACGGTCCCGATGGCGCAAGCCGGTTTGATGTTCGCCAACCGGCCGCTCGGCCAGCTATCGACTCGCGACACGGCACGGGCCACGATCGCGGGCGCGGAAGTTTGGGTGGACTACAGCCGCCCGCTCAAGCGCGGCCGTGAGATCTTCGGGAACGTTGTGCCCTGGAATACCGTGTGGCGCACGGGGGCCAACGCGGCCACTCAGCTGAACACGCCGGTCAGTCTCGTCGTCGGCACCGCCACCGTGCCCGCCGGGAAGTACACGCTGTGGACGCTCCCAACTCCCACGGGCTGGAAGGTCATCATCAATAAGCAAACCGGGCAATGGGGCACGGTATACGATCCCGCACAGGATCTCGTGCGCGTGGACGCGCGGGTGGAAACGTTGCGCGACCCGGTGGAGCAGTTCGTGATCGCCTTCGAGCCCGCGGGCGCACCCACCCAGTTGTCGCTCTCATGGGATCGAGCGCGCGTCACCGTGCCCATCGCGAAACAATAGACCGATGCGCATTCATCACGTGCTTCTGGCCGTCGCGACATGCGCTCCCGTCGCGCTCGGCGCACAGCAGCAACGGACCGTCGAGACGGGATTCCTGTGGCGGCTCGGTACGGACACGCTCCATATCGAGCGCGTGACGCGCAGCGGCACGCGGCTCTCCGGAACTCACCTCACCCGCGTGCCCGAGACGATTCTCCGGGAATGGTCCGCTGAGCTCGGGCCCGACGGCAGCCTACTGCGGTTTGCGCAGACGGTGCGAAAGGGCAGCGGCGACGTTTTGTCGAGTCGTACGCTGGCGTTCGCGCGCGATAGCGTGACGAATACGGTCAAGCAGGGAGATAGCACGGACTCCCGCAAGCTTGCGGCGCCGGGTGGTTCCCTTCCCGACATTCCGAACTCGTACGGCCTGCTCGAGCTCGCCCTGCAAGGTCTCGCCGGGCGCGATTCCATGTCCTTCGGGGTGCTATCCCTCGGCGGCCAGCCCGCCGAACCGAGTGCGCTGGCGCGAGCGGGCGGCGACACGATCAGGCTGCACCTTCGCGATCTCCCGACGATCAGCCTGCGGGTCGATCGCGAGGGGCGGATCGTTTGGGCCAATAATCTCGGCACGATCGTCGAGCGCATTCCGGCACCAGACATGACGCACTGGGCCGGCGTCTTTGCCGCGCGCCCCCTCGGAGCGCTGTCGCCGCGCGACACGGTCCGCGCCGTGGTCGGCGGCACGACCGTGCTGGTCGATTACAGCCGGCCCGCGCGTCGTGGGCGTGTCGTCTTCGGCGGAATCGTCCCGTGGAACGCGGTATGGCGCACCGGCGCAAACCGCACGACGACGCTCGTGTCCGATCGGGCGCTCCAAGTCGGTGACGCCACGATTCCGGCCGGCAGTTATGCGCTGTTTACGATTCCCACGCCGACCGGCTGGACGCTGATCTTCAACCGCAATGTCGGCGCTGGGACGGAGTATGACGCCGGACAGGATGTGGCACGGATCGCCATGCGCGCCGAGCGCGTGCCGCAATCCGTGGAGCGGTTCACCATCGGCCTCGAGCCGCGTGGCGCGGAAGCGCTCCTGTCGTTCACCTGGGAGCAAACGCGCGCGGCGGTGACCGTGAGCCCGAAATAGGCGCATGCATCTCGATTTCGCAGTCGTCGCCGACTACGCACTGGTCGATCAATCGGGCAAGATGTCCGTGCTGGGAATCTTCCAGCACATCTGGGTGCCGCAGTTTCCCGTCATGCATCCCCGGCTGCATCTGGTCTTACGGCTGAAGGGGAAGCGCACCGAAGTCGGCGAGCATCAAGTCCAGATCAAGCTGATGGATGACGAGAATGCGGAGCTCCTGGGAGGCTCGGGGACAGTAAACTTTGCCGAGCCTCCCGCCGGAGTTACGGAAATCGAAGCGGCGGCTGTGCTGGTATTCGATGTCCCGTTCCCGCATGCGGGGCAATACCGGTTCGAGATCACCGTCGACGGCGAGCGCAAAGCCACCGTGCCGATCACGGTATCGCAGATGCCCACTGCGCCTGTCCAACCGCCACCTCCGTCGACACCACAGGCTCCCGGTTCCTAGCTCCCGCCTGCCGCTCGGCGCCTATGTGCGCCTTCCGTTGCTCGTCCTTGCCGCCGTGCTCGCGTTGGCCTTTAACCTCGGCGGCTATCCGCTTTTGGATCCGGACGAGGGCCGCAACGCCGAAGTCGCGCGCGAAATGGCCGAGTCGAACGACTATCTGCTGCCGCATCTCAATGGCCTGCCATATCTCGACAAACCTGTCGTCTACTTCGCGGCCGCCGCCGCCGTCATGGAAATCGTGGGCCCGACGGAGACCGCGGCGCGCCTCCCCGCCTTGGTATTCACGCTCGTCACCATCGCGGTGGTGATCCGGTTTGCCCGGCGCCACTGGGGACCGGATACGGGCTGGCTTGCGGGCCTCGCGCTCGCGACCATGCCGATGGTACTCGCCTACGCGCGCACGACGATTTTCGACAGCACCCTCGCGTGTTTTACCACGATCGCCATCCTCGCGTTTTGGGAGGATCGTCCGGTTCTCGCGTGGGCCGCTATGGGGATCGGGGCCATCACGAAGGGTCCGGTGGCAATGCTGGTTCCGCTTGCGACGCTCGTCCCGTATTCGTTTCTCGCCGGCCGGGCGCTACGCCGGCTCTTTCCGCTGGCCGGCCTCGCGATTTTCGCGCTGGTCGCCCTCCCCTGGTTTCTCGCGGTGTCGGCGCGGATTCCCGATTTCCCGCATTACGTTTTTGTGCGCGAGACATTCGAGCGCGTGACGACGACGCAGTTTCGTCGCACCGGTCCGTTCTGGTACTACCTGCCAATTGTCCCCGTGGCAGCGTTCCCGTGGATCGTGCCCGCTTTGGGACGTCTGAAAAACTGGCGCTGGGTCTGGTTGGGCCGGAAAGTGAATCCGCAGGCCCAGGACACGCTCCTGCTGGCGTGCTGGGTGCTGGGGCCCCTGCTCTTCTTCACGCTCAACAAGTCGAAGCTGCCGCAGTACGTGCTGCCGCTCATGCCTGCATTCGCGATCGCCGCCGCGCGCCTGATTACACGGCGCGTCAGCGAGCTGGGCGGTGGGATCGGAGTGGCCCGGCGTACCTATGTCTCGATCGCGGCGTTGCTCGGCGTGGCGCTCGTGTCGCTCACGCTCTGGCTCCCGGCCCCTATCGACCTCACACCGGCACAACGCGCCGCGATCCCACCGGTCGCCCTGGCGCTGGGAATCGCGCTCCTCGTTTCCGCTGGATTGGTCTGGCATGCCGGTCGGCCGCAACGTGAGCACCCGGCACTCGGTATCATCGGCTACGCGCTCGTGGTGATCACCGTACCTCTGGTGTCGTCGAGTTTGCTCGCCGCTGTAGGCGAGGATCGGTCGTCAATGACGCTCGCGCGGGTCATCCAAAACACCGGAGGCGACTCGAGCGAAGTCATTGGCGTAGGGGCATTCCCCACATCATTGCCGTTCTACTTGCGGCGCGTCGTGCCCGTCTCGACGGGGCATGGACGCGAGCTGACCAGCAACTACATCGCGGACCACTACGAGCGGTTTCTTGATCTCCCCGGATCCCCGCTCGAGCCGGCCGACTCCTGGCGCGAGCGGCTGGCGCGTTGCCGACGCCCGACGGTGTTCGTCACGCGTGCCGACGATGCGCGCATTCGCGGCTTGCTGGAGCCTCAGCTGCCGCTACTCGCCCTCGAAGGGCACTACGCGGCATACGGACCATGTGCGGCATCTTCGGCGCCATAGCGAGCCACGGAGCACCGCTCCGCCATCCTGACTGCATCGCGCGGATGGCCGAGTCACTGCGGCATCGAGGGCCGGACGGTGAGTGTATCGTGGGCCATGAGCGCGCGCGGATCGGCGCCCGCCGTCTCGCCATTATGGATCTCACCACCGGCGATCAACCGTTCCAGAGCCCCGACGGAAAGATCTGGATGGTGTGCAACGGCGAGATCTACAACGCCTGCGATCTGCGGGCCGAAGCGTCACGGCCAGGTTGGAGCTATCCGTTTCGTTCGCGCGGCGATATCGAAACAATCGTTCCCTTCTATGAACGGTACGGCGTGGACGCCGTCGGCCGCCTCGAGGGCATGTTCGGCCTCGCCGTGTGGGACGATGCTCGGAGCCGTCTCGTGCTGGCGCGCGATCGCGCGGGCGAGAAACCGCTGTTCTGGGCCGACGTGCGCGGCGAGGTACGCTTCGCGTCGGAAATCCAGGCGCTCCTCGAGTTTCCCGATCAGCCCCGCCTGGTGAATCGCAAAGCCCTCTCGTTGTACCGCGCGCTGGGATATGTGCCGGCGCCGTACACGATGTTCGAAGGGATCCACAAACTGGCGCCCGCTTCCCTGCTGATCGCCGAAGGCGGCCGCACCGAAATTCGGCGTTACTGGAGCCCCGCCGCAACCGCCGAGCGACCGTCACGGCTCTCGTTCGAGAACGTCGACGAGCTGCGAGAGACACTGCTGCGCGCGGTGCGCCGCGAGCTGATGTCCGACGTGCCGCTCGGCATCTTCACAAGCGGTGGGCTCGACTCCTCGATTCTGGTGGCCGCGGCTGCCCGTGCAATGCCCGGAGACAAGATTCACACCTTCGCGGTGCGATTCACGGAGCCCGGATATGACGAAAGCGAGTATGCCGAGGCGGTCACGCACGACATCTCGAGCGTGCATCACGTGGTCACGGCGGATGACGGGTCGCTCGGCCGCGCGCTCGAGGTCGTGTCGGGCGCGCTGGCCGAGCCCCTGGGCGATCCGGCGGTGCTCCCCACGTGGCTGCTCGCCGAGGCCGCGCGCGAGCACGTGAAAGTGATTCTCTCGGGGGAAGGTGCGGACGAGCTGTTCGGCGGTTATCCGACCTACCTCGGGCACAAATTCGCCGATCGCTGGCAACGCCTACCCCGGGGGCTGCGGAGTTTCGCGCGGTGGGTTGTCGATCGCTGGCCGACGTCGACGGGCAAGGTGACGCTCGAGTTCATGCTCAAACAGTTTCTCGGTGCCGCGGAGCTGCCCTGGCTGGAGCGCCACCTGACGTGGCTCGGCGCCAGCGCCATCGAACGCGACGTCATTCCTGAGCTCGACGCCAGGCTCGACAGCTTTCCGCACGCCGACCCGCTGAACCGGGTGATGTGGTTCGACTTCCTGACGTACTTGCCGGACGACCTGCTCGTGAAAGTCGATCGTGCCACGATGCTGGCATCGGTGGAGGCGCGCGCGCCGTTCCTCGACCGCGAGGTCATGGAATTAGTGCTGCCGCTCCCCTCCCAGCTCAAGGTGCAGGGCTTCACCACCAAGGCGATATTAAAGGAAGCGGCGCGTGGACTCGTTCCTGATCGCGTAATCGATCGACAGAAGCGCGGCCTGTCGGTCCCGGTGGCGCGCTGGCTCAATACCGGTCTCGCTTCCCTCGCGGATCGACTGCTCGACACCCCGCTCCTGGCCGAACATCGCGCGCGACGTCGGAATCATGCGCGGCGGCTCTGGCCCCAGCTCATGCTGGCGCTCTGGGCCGAGCGATGGAACGTGAACATTGCCTCGGGGTGACCATTGAACCGTCACGAAGCCCTGTCCCTCATGCAGGAACACACGCAGTCGCCGTCCTTGCGCCAGCACATGCTCGCGGTCGAGGCAGCGATGCGCGCGTACGCGGCCAAATGCGGCGAGGATCCGGAGACGTGGGGATTGGTCGGACTGCTGCACGACTTCGACTATGAAAAGTTCCCCAACCAGGAGCACTCGCCCACCGAAGGTCATCCCGCGTGGGGCGTGAACCTGCTGCGCTCCAAAGGCGTCGCTGAGCCGCTCCTGCGGGCCGTCTTGGGCCACGCCACGTATTCGGGCGTTCCCCGTGACACACCGATGGCGAAGGCGCTCTTCGCGGTCGACGAGTTGTGCGGCTTTCTCGTCGCGTGCGCGCTCGTCCGGCCATCCAAGAGTTTTGCGGACCTCGAGGTCTCATCGGTCAAGAAGAAACTGAAGGACAAGGCATTCGCGCGCGGCGTGAACCGCGATGAGGTGCGGCAGGGCGCCGACGAGCTCGGTGTGCCGCTGGAGGAGCACATCGCCTTTTGTATTCACGCGCTCCGACCTGTGGAGCCGTCGTTGGGCCTGGGAGGGTGACTCTCCCGACCGTCACCGAGCATTCTTTCTCGCGAGCGCTCGATCGCGCCACCAGCGCGCGGCCGATTCCCGGCAACATCCTGCGGCATATCGCGAGCTCGCGGGATGCCCTGGACGCGATGCTCGAGATGATTCGCGGCGCCCAGCGTTGGGTTCACTTCGAGAACTACATCGTCCACGACGACGACACCGGCTGCCGCTTCGCGACCGCGTGGGCCGAGCGCGCGCGCGCCGGGGTGAGCGTGCGGGTGCTCTACGATGCCCTTGGGTGTCGCAGCACCAGTACGGCATACTGGCGCGAGCTGAAGAGCTACGGCGTCGATGTCCGGCCCTTCCGTCCGATCTGGACGAGCGGCCCCATCGAAGCGTTCAGCCGCGATCACCGCAAGCTGCTCGTCGTCGATGGCGAGAAGGCGATGACCGGGGGATTGTGCATTGGCGACGAGTGGGCCGGCGATCCGCAGCGAGAACGCGAGCCCTGGCGCGACACGATGGTGGTCGTGTGTGGGCCCGCCGTCGCCCCGCTCGAGAGCGCGTTCGCGCGCATGTGGGCGCGCGCGGGAAAGCCGCTGCCCGAGCACGAGGCCGCGCCACCGGCCGCGGAGGAGTGCGGACCGTCCGCTGTCCGCGTCGTCGAGGGGTTTCCTCGCCAGTCGCGCATCTATCGCGCAGTCCAGCTGCTCGCGGCAACGGTTACCGAGCGTTTGTGGATCACCGACGCCTACCTCGTCGCGCCGCCACCCCTGTATGCGGGACTCGTGGATGCAGCCCGCAGTGGTGTGGATGTGCGCTTCCTCCTCCCCGGCATGAGCGACATTCCCATCGTGCGTCTCTTTACGCGCAGCGGCTACCGCGAGCTGCTGCACGCGGGTGCCCGCATCTTCGAGTATCGCGGACCGATGCTGCACGCGAAGACGCTCGTCGCCGATCACGATTGGGCGCGCGTGGGATCGAGCAACCTCAACGTGTCGAGCCTCTTCGGCAACTACGAGCTCGATCTCATCGCCGAGCATGACGGGGGGGAAGGGGGGCTCACGGCAACGCTCGTAACGCAGTTTCTGCACGACATGGCGCAGAGTCGGGAGATCGTGCTGAAGGCGCGGCGCCGCTTGCCACCACGACTCGTGGATACGGTCGCGGTGCATTCCCATGCGCTCGCTCCCCCGCGTCCCTCGTCCCCCGCCCCTCCCCATAGGCGCTCGATGCGAGAGCGGCAGGCGATCGTGGCGGTCACGCTGATTCAGGCAGCCACCGGGGCGCGCCGCATGCTGGCCGGCGCCCTCGCGGTGGGCTTCGCCGTTATCGGGGTGGCGCTGATTCTCTTCCCGCTGGTCACCAGCGCCATCCTCGCGGTGGGCGCGCTGGCGACATCCCTTTCACTCGCCGGGTACGCCGTGGCCAGGCGGCGGCGGCGCCGGGAAAGCGATGCCCGCTGAGGCTCAACCTCCGCCCGAGCCTGTGCGTATGGGAAACAACAGCGCCGACAGCGACTTAGTCGTCCAGACGTTATCGGGTGACCGGGCCGCTTTCGGAATCCTGGTGGAGCGGTACACGCCACAGGCGCGGCGGGTCGCACGAGCGGTTCTGGGCGATCCCGATGACGCGGACGACGCGGCGCAGGACGGGTTCCTTTCAGCGCTCGTGAAGCTCGCACAGTACGACTCTCGGCGTCCGTTCGGCCCGTGGCTGATGCGGATCGTCGCGAACGCCGCGACCGATCGTCGACGGCGCCGCAATGTGCGGCGCGCCGAGCCACTCGATCCGGCGCTTGTAGGGGGCGGGCCGCGGCCCGATGCGGTTGCGGTGCGGAACGAGCTGGGAGAGCGGCTGCGCGCCGCGCTGGCCGAGCTGCCCGAGCGGCGGCGCACCGCGGTAGTGCTGTTCGACGTCGAAGGGTACTCGCACGCAGAGATCGCGGGCATCCTCGGAATTCCGGAAGGGACGGTTCGATCCGAAGTTTTTCACGGGCGCCGCCGTCTGCGCGCGCTGCTGGAAGACTGGAAGGAGTAGAGCATGAAAAACCCCGAATTGTTCGATCATCGGCCCGATCCGCAGCTCGGCGACGCGCTGCGCGCGGCTCTCGAGCCGGAGAATCACGCCGCCTTCGTGGCGCGCGTGATGGCGAACTACGATCGCGCCCTCGAGCAGGCGACCGTCCCCACGTGGGAAGTCCTCGCGTCGTGGTTCCGTCCCGGAGTGGCTGTGGCCGTCGCCCTCATCGCGGGATTCGTATTCGGACAGGCGTTGCTGACTCCCACTCCCGCCGACACCGCATCCATTGAAACGGCGATGGCGCCGGCCGAGGGACCGGGGTTGGCGGCACTCGTGACGGCGGACGATCCGCCCGACGCGAGCGTCGTGTTCACGTCACTCGTCGAGCCACGATAGGAAAGAGAAGAGGCGACATGCTGAATAGATCGAAGCTGGCAGCAGTTGGACTGTTAGCCGCCGTATTCCTGGCGGGCGGACTCGCTGGTTGGGGCGGACGGGAAGCGGCCGGAGGTGAAGGTCGTGGAAGCGGGAGAGGTGGAGGGCGGCGCGGACCGGAAGCGATGGTTGCCACCCTGAGCCGCGAGCTGGACCTGTCCGATGCTCAGCGCGACTCCGTCCGCGCGATTTTCGCGCGCCACAAGCCGGAGACCGACTCGTTGTGGGCGCGGGTCCGCCCCCGCTTTGACTCGATCAAGGCCAAGATGCGAGCCGAGATCGATGCCGTGCTCACGGCCGAGCAACGCGCCAAACATCAGCAACTGATTGAGCGGGCTGAGCATCATCGTAGAGAACGCGACAATGCGGGGGGAGGGCGTCACTAATGCGGCTTGTCTTGGTGGGGGTCCTCGCAATCGTCTTTGCCGGCAGCGGCTGGGCGCAACAACCCGCGGCGCAAACAATGCAGCTCGAGGTGACGCTCAAGGAGGCGATCAGGCGCGCGCTCGACGTGCAGCCCGCGATGGCGATCGCGCGCGGGGAACAGCGTAATACCGGTGCGGACAGGCGAACGGCGTACGGCGCGTTCATACCCGCGATCAGCGTGGGGGCCTCAGCCGCCCGCAGCAACGTCGGTCGCATCGATGGGACGACGGGACGCCCGATTCCGCCCGAATACACGTACACCGGGACATTCACCGCGAGTCTCGAGCTATTCGACGGATTCGAGCGGTTTGCGAACCTGAAGGCGACGTCCGCGCTGAATGCGGCAGCGGATGCTGGCTATGTGAACCAGCGCTTTCTTACGACACACCAGACGAAACAGCTGTTCTATACGGCTGTGGCCAACGAGGCTTTGGTGCGCGTCGCCGAGGCTCAGCTGAAACGCGCGCAGCAGCAGCTTCAGATCTCCGTCCAGAAGCTGCGCGCCGGATCGGCGACCCGGTCGGATTCACTCCGCTCCACAGTGGAATTCGGCAATGCGCGCATCGATCTGCTGCGGACCCAGGCGAACCTGGCGACGGCGCAAGCCGACCTCGGACGGCAGATCGGCGTGGAAAGCTTGGTCCGAGCGGTATTCGATTCGACGCTCCCGCCGATGCCCGACACGGCGGATCTGCGGCGCACGGCGCTGTCCACCTCACCGGCCGTCGAGCAGGCCGAGGCGCGGGCGAGCGCCGCGCGCGCGCTGGTCTGGAGTGCTCGCGCCCAGTACTGGCCATCCGTCGTCGTGAGCTACGTCAACAGTCGCCAGGGGAGCGAGAACCCCAGCTGGCCGCTCTTCGGCAATTACCCCGAAACCTTCCAGTGGCGCTTCGGATTGTCGTGGCCGTTACTCAACGGTTTCAACCGCGAGGCGAGCCAGGTGAGCGCATCGGTTGCGCGTGACGTGACTGTCGCCGGTGCAGCCGAGACCAGGCGCCAGATCAACGCACTGGTGACGGCGCAGCTGGCGGTGCTTGCGACCGCATTCCAGCAAATCAACATCGCAGACGAAAACCTCGCCGCCGCACAAGAGGACCTGCGCGTCCAGAGCGAGCGCTACCGCGTGGGTGCCGCCACGATCCTCGATCAGTTGACATCGCAAGCTGCGCTGACCCAGGCAGAGGTGAACGTTATTCAGACCCGGTTCAGTTACCTGATCGCGCGCTCGCAGCTCGAAGCGACGGTGGGACGGACGCTGTGACGACTGCGCAGGCGATGACATTCCACACGGGCGACACTCCGACACCCGACATCGTGATTCTCACGCATGACCTGAAGCGTGAGTACCAGATGGGTGCGGAAGTGGTGCACGCGCTGCGGGGCGTCGATATCCAGATCAAGAAGAACGAGTTCGTCGCGGTCATGGGCCCGTCGGGCTCGGGTAAGTCGACGCTGATGAACCTGATCGGCTGCCTCGACACGCCGACCGGCGGCGAGTACTGGCTGAATAGCCAGAAGGTGAGCGACCTGAGCGACGACGAGCTGGCCCGCATCCGGAACAAGGAGATCGGCTTCGTCTTCCAGACGTTCAACCTGCTTCCGCGCGCGGACGCGCTGCACAACGTCGAGCTGCCGTTGATTTACGCCGGTATCTCGGCCAAGGACCGCCGCGAACGCGCCGCTCGCTCACTCACGCAAGTGGGCCTGGGTGATCGCATGGATCACCGGCCCAACGAGCTGTCGGGCGGCCAGCGCCAGCGCGTCGCCATCGCGCGCGCGCTGGTCAATGAGCCCAGCATTCTGCTGGCCGACGAGCCGACCGGAAATCTCGACTCGGCGACCGGCGCCGAAATCATGGGGCTTTTTCAAGAGCTCCATGACACGGGGCAGACCATCGTGCTGGTGACGCACGAACACGACATCGCGGCGCACGCGCGCCGCCAGATCCACCTGCTCGACGGCAAGATCGCGCGTGACGAGAGGACGGTAGGGCGGTGAATACCAAACAACTGTTGGTGATCGCATTCCTCCTGGGCTTGCTGGCCTGCGGCAAGAAAGAGGCGCCGCAGGCGTACGAGGCGGTGCCGGTCGAGCGTCGTAACCTCGTGGTCTCCGCGTCCGCCTCGGGCGCGATCGAGCCGGTGCTGACGGTCGACGTCAAGTCGAAGGCGTCCGGCGAGATCATCGGGATGAACGTGCAGACCGGCGACGACGTGAAGCAGGATCAGCTGCTCGCCTCGATCGATCCGCGCATTCCGCGCAACAACCTGGCGCAGGCGGAGGCGAACCTGCAGGTCGCGCAGGCGCAGCTGGCCAACGCCACGGCCCAGATTGCCCGCTCCGATACCCTGTTCAAGGCGCAGGCGATCACCCAGACCGAATACGATCAGGCCAGGCTCGACTACGCCAACGCCAACGCCGCCGTGATCCGCGCCAGATCCGATCTCGAGAACGCGCGCGACCGCATGAACGATACCAAGCTCCGCGCGCCGCTCGGCGGTACGATCATCGCGAAGAACGTCGAGCTCGGCACCGTCATCTCGTCGCCCACCCAGGACGTCGGCGGCGGCACCCTGCTGTTCAAGATGGCGAACCTCGATACGGTGCAGATTCGCGCGCTCGTGGACGAAACGGATATCGGCAAGGTCCAGCCGGCACTGCGCACGACGATTACGGTGGACGCGTATCCCACCCGGCCGTTTGAAGGCACCGTCCTCAAGGTCGAGCCACAGGCGACGGTGCAGCAAAACGTGACGATGTTCAACGTCCTGATCCGGATCCCGAACCCCGGGCATCTCCTGAAGCCCGGCATGAACACGGAAGTCGAGATTCACGTCGGCCGTCGCGACAGCGTCATCGCGATCCCCAACGCAGCGCTGCGCACGCAGCGTGATGTCGCCTCCGCGGCGCAGGTGCTCGGTCTCGATCCGAACGAGGTCCAGCAACAGCTCGCCGCCCAGCGCCAGCAGCCGCAAGCGCAGCCGTCCAGTCGCGACAGTGCGTCCCTCGGAGGCAGTCCCGAGCGACGCGACTCGGGTTCCGCACCCGCAGCCAGCGCGGCTCCGACGATCACACTCCCCGATGGCCGCACGGTCCCGGTGCCGCCGGGCATCTCACCAGCTCAGGCGAGTCTGGCGCGAAGCGCGATGCAAAAGCGCCAGAGGGGAGAGACGCCGACCGACCAGGAGCGCGCAGCTGTCCGCGCGATCTTCTCGGCCATGGGTGGCGGATTCATGGGCGGCGGCCCGGGCGGCGGCCCCGGTGGCGGCCGTCGCATGGGCGAGACGTCGAGCTACATCGTCTTCGCTCTCAAGAACGGGAAGCCGACACCGGTGCAAGTCCGCACCGGTCTGACCGATCTCGATTACATCGAGGTCCTGAGCGGCCTCACGGACCAGGACACGGTGCTCGTGCTGCCCAGCGCCGGTCTGCTCAATTCGCAGCGCGACATGCAGCAGCGCATGCGCAACGTCACGGGCGGCGGGCTGCCCGGCCTGCAGCAACAGCCCACGACGCAGCAACGGCCGCAGGCCGCGACGCCCGCGAGGCCATAGCGTGCTGTTCGGCGAGATCTTCCAGGTGGCGCTCCAGGCGATCCGCGTCAACAAGCTGCGGTCGTTCCTGACGATGCTCGGCATCATTATCGGCGTCGGCGCCGTGATCACGATGGTCGCGCTCGGGAGCGGCGCCCAGAAGGCGGTGCAGGCGCGCATCCAGGCGCTGGGCCCGACGCTGCTGTCGCTCTATCCCGGCCAGTCGTTCCGCGGCGGCATCGCGATCGACTTCGGCCAGCGCGTCAGTCTCACGGTGGACGACTATCAGGCACTGGCGAACGATGCGCGCTACGTGAAGGCCGTGGTGCCGGAGCTGACCCGGAATTTCCAGGTCAAACGCGCCGGCCAGAACGCCAACGTGAACATCGTCGGCACCTCGCCGAACTACGCGCAGGTGAAAAACTACACCCTCACCGCCGGCCGGATGTTCACCGCGGGCGAGGACGAGGGGCGGCGCCGCTACGCGGTGCTCGGCTCGGCGATTCCGGAGATGTTCAGCGCCAACGGCGCGGCGATGATCGGGCAGGAGATCCAGATTCGCGGCATTCCGTTCGAGATCATCGGCGTGCTGTCGTCGAAGGGGTCGGCGATGGGATTCGGCAATCCCGACGAGCAGATTCTGATCCCGCTGCAGACGGCCCGCTACCGCGTCATGGGAACCGACCGGCTGCGCTCGATCACCGCCCAGGTCGGCGACGCGCGCAACATGAATCTCGCGATGATCGAGATCGAGCGCGTGATGCGCCGCCAGCACAAGATCCGGCCGGGGGGCGAGAACGACTTCCAGATCCGCCGCCAGACCGACATCCTGTCGACGCTCCAGGACACGACCCAGACGTTCGGCTTCCTGCTGGCGGGGATCGCCGCCGTGAGCCTCATCGTGGGCGGCATCGGCATCATGAACATCATGCTGGTCTCGGTAACCGAGCGCACCCGTGAGATCGGCGTCCGCAAGGCCCTCGGCGCCACGCGGCGCAACATCCTGCTGCAATTCCTGGTCGAGGCGCTGGTGCTGTGTCTCGTCGGCGGCACCGTCGGGGTGCTGCTCGGCTCGCTCGGCGCGGTGGCGCTCTCGAAGGTCGCCCACTGGAACACCTCGATCTCGCCGTTCTCGATCCTGCTCGCCTTCATCTTCAGTGCGATCGTGGGCCTCTTCTTCGGGATCTACCCGGCGCGCCGGGCTGCCGCGCTGGACCCGATCATCGCGTTGCGTTACGAATAGACTCGCGGACTGAACAAGGGCGGTGAAAGGCGGTAGAACGCACCGCCGTGCCCCGCCCTGCACCGCCCTGCACCGCCCCGTGTAGTAAGCGTAGGACGGCCGCCGGAATCGGACGCGAGCCGGACATACCACCGCTCACGCGGCGCGAATATGTTCCTGCCATGTTGCCCCTGCTGCTCGCGCTGCAGACCGCCGCCGACCCAGCCGCCACCCGGATTTACCGGGGCAGCGCCCGTGAGACCG
>JBIOXD010000018.1:0-95805 GCA_044869265.1 Gemmatimonadales bacterium | reverse complement strand
CTCAGTGCTCGCGATGAACTTGTGGTCGAACGGCTCACCGTTTGGAGCCGTGCGCTGACTGTCGGCCGGTAGCACTACACGATGTGCAATGCGGTCACGCCGTTCGTTTGACATGTTCCCTTCCATTCCTCACTTGTGGTGACGGCGTGATTGCCGCCTCGCTGCTCACGCGAAGTGCGTCAGCAAACCATGTGGTGGCGCGCCGCATGCGGGTCGTCTTGGTTCGCATCTGCGCAAACTCGATCACCAGCTCTCGCAGCCCCCTCCGTCGCGCTACCTCAATTGACGCGGACAAGTCGCGGTCGAAAGCGTCCAGCGCGTTCAAATAATCGCGCACATCTCCGCCAAACACGGCGCGAATCTCTCCTCGCGTCAGAGCGTATCGCCCGTGAGGGTAGCCAGATCAGCCCTCAGATCACGCAGCCGCCGCTCCTCGGCCGCGAGGGCTTCGTACTTCTCGCGCAGCGCACCTTCTGTCTCGCGAATCACGTCAGCCTGAACAGCGACGCGGCGCTCCTGCTCCATCACGGCTCGCTCAGCGATCGTGATTGCACGCCGTTCGGACTCCACGCGATCGGCGATCACATTCCGGTGACGGCGCACCGCGTCCAGCTTGCGACGGGCTGTCATCAGGTCCGGCGTGATCTTTTGCAGCGTAGCGACGGCACGGCGATACTCCGGGTGTGCTGTGCCGTGCGTCCCTTTTGTGCGCTCTATCGTTTCGTGCAGGTTGCCGGCTTCGTTCTCCAGCGGAGCGTTCTCGCGCTCGATGCGCGCCACTTCGGCATCGGCACGCGCCAACTCGGTTTCCGCCGCCTGGAGTGGAGTGATTGTCGCAGTGCTCGTCATCAGACTGCTCCTTTCAGCAAGACGATTTGTTCAGGGACTCGCTCTAACCCACAGCATGATGACGGCCCAACGGTGTCCTTCTCGATTCGACGGCAACGCGGGCAACGGCCAACGTCCAACACATCACTGTGCCCGTTCGAGGACTTCGCGGTGGCCTTTGCTGCATTCCCCGTGAGTGCCGGGAGCTGCTGGAGGGCAGCGACAGCCGGCAGCGCGTCACCTTCCGGCTTCGCCGACAAGCCGAGCGACTTCCGCGCCTCGTTCTGCGTCTTGATTGGCGCGCCAGCCGTTTGCTTCACCAACATCTCGGTCAACGACAGATCATCGACGCCGGCACTCGTGCCGTACTTCACCGTGTACCACGTGCGTTCGTTCGGCCCACTGAACAACGGCAGCAGCCAGGCGTTGTCCGCATCGGCGATCAGACTGTTGAGCGGGTCGATCGTGCCGAGCGCGAAGATTCTTTCCAGCCCCTCGACGCTGGCGCGGTTCACATCCTCGCTTAGGCCGACGACGGCATCACTGGCACCCAACACCCCGAGCAACTGCTGACGCATGCTCTCCGCCAGCGCGACAAACTCCATATCCTTGTTGCCGCGCCCGCTTTGGGCGACTTCAACGAGTTTCTTTGGCACCACCAGCGGCTCACCAGCTCGATTGACGCCGGCCATCACCATGAGCGCGGCCTGCTTGAACCGCTCGGGGTCGTCGATGTCCTTGAGCAGGTAGAAAACCAGATCAGCGTGCAGCCCCTTCGCCAACTGATTGACGTGCATCACGCCCAACTGGTGAAGCACGTTCACTGAATGCTCAGCCGCCTGCATGGGTGACGCGCCGTGAATGCTCGCTGGATCGGGGAAGGGAATCGCGTACACGAATGCGTACGGATCGGCCTTCCACCGCTCGCGACTCTCTCGGTCGTACGGCGCACCCAAGTACGTCACCATTCCGCCGTCATAGGGTGTGAACTCATAGCCCGCCGTGAACCGCTCGCGGTCAGGATCATTCGGGTCGCGCCAGTGAATGGGTCGCGTGCGATCGGGGTCCAGCAGTCGAAGCTCACGGATGCGCGAGTACTTGAGGACACCGAGGTCTCGCGTCTCGGGCACGACTTTGACGAACGCCGCGCCCGCCGTGTTCAACTGCGCAATCTTCCGCCAGTGGAACGAGCTGCCGTGCTCGTCACAATTCGGCTGTGCCAGCAGATCGAGATAAGGATGATCGTGCACGAGCGTTTGCTGTGGCTCGCCGTCCGCAGCTCGCGAATTGAGAAAGAGCTGAGGGCGCACACGGACGGCACGGCCCGCGATCTGTCGGTTGGCCGCAAACGCCCAGCCCTTGTTCGTCTGCATCTGCGCGAGCGTGCGCTGATTGTCGGTCGGCAACGATTGCGCGAACGCCTTCTGAATCAGCTTCCATAAATCGTCGGCGAGGAACGCACGAGCCAGCCACGCGGTAAACCGCGAACGGAGTGCAGTAATCGGATTTTTCATGCGTTCTCCCATGGGTCACCAAAGCCTTCACCGGTGAGCAGGTTCATCACGCGCCCGCCTGCGTAGATCAGGTTCGAGCCGGCCGCCTTCGACGCGAGCACGAGCGCGCCACACGCCGCATTGGCTAGGTCATCATGTCCACCGGGTGGATGGTCGATCGTGTCTTTGCCCGTGCGTGAGGTGCGACGTTCGAGGGCGACGAGCTGAGCGGCCAAGCGTCGATCGGCCAGCAGCTCGGCGCGGCCCGCGTTCAAGAGTGGAAGTGCTTCACGGTAGAGGTCCGACTTCACAAACTCGGACGGCAGATATTCGATACCGTGCGCCCGGAATCGCTCGATCGGCCATTCACCCGCATAGTGATCGCCCGTCACCTGCGTGATGCTGTAGCCCAATAGCAACGCGGCGAATTCCGCGCACACCGCATCGGGACTGAACGGCGGGCGCACTTCGCGGATCGCATCGAGGATCGCGATCTCGTTTCTCTTGTGCGCAATCGCGAGGGTGAAGCTGTCGGCACTGCCGCCGCTCGGATCAGCGAAGGCGACGTATTCAATGCCGCGCACGTACGGCAGCTCACGCCGGTCTTGCACCATCGCTGCGCGGATCACCTGCGGGTCGAACAACGATTGCACATCGGTGCGGAACACGACGCGCCCGCCTTCGCCGTACTCACTCGCCGCCGCGACGGGATCTTGCTCGAATGCCTCACGGACCGCGGCTTCATCGACGGTCGGGTTCATCGAGCACGTGTCCGCATTCCACACCAGCACACGCGGGTCGTCCTGGCCGAATGACCGCTCGTGCGCCCGGTGCAGCTCACCCTTCGTGGCGTACGGGGACGAGATCACCAGCAGCAGTGCGCCCTCGATCGTCAGTATGCCGGGCCGCAACGCGTTGAGCACTTCCGCGTCGGGGTTCGCGCCGTCCTCATCGGAGCGCCAAAAGGCAAGCTCGTCCGCCACCATGCCTACGACCGTGTACCCACGCGTCGAGCGGTAACTCGCCGCATGCACTTCGACCGTGACGCCGGTGCGAAACTCGACCGACTCCTTGAGCACGCGGGCGACGTACGGCGCGAACGTCCCAGAACGGGCGAGACCCTTGAGGAATCCCAGCACCACGCCGGCCTGTTTACGATCGCTCGCGACGACCGGAATCACGCCGCGCTCGCCTGGCGCCAGCACCTTCGCGTAGTTCTTGCGGATGGCGAGGAACAGCGCGACGAGCGCCGCGATGCGCGACTTCCCGCCTCGCCGCCCGATGATCAGCCAGGCTTCCTTCACGGCTGCGACCAGCGGCGCGCTGCGTCCCGTGTGCCGCTGGAACAGCACCAGCTCGGCGGCATCGAGCAGCAGACCGAAGATCGCCTTCGCCACGACGCGCCAGACGACCCACGACGCCCCCGTGAGGCCCGCCGCGTGCATCGCATCGAGGATTGTGCCGGCGAACGGCTGGACCTCCTTCGCTGCTCGCCGCTTCGCGTGCGCCGCAGCCGCACCGCGTCTGCCCATTTCACGCGCCCGCTCACCCGCGAAGTCGCCCGCGTGCCGTTGCCGGCTCATCGCATGACCGCCAGGAGCCGCGACAACTGCTCCTCACGCCCGCCCGCTACATCACTGCCCGCCATCTCGGGCCACACTTCATCGAGCGCCCGCAGCGCGATGCACAGCTCACACCAGAGCTGACGGGCCAGGCGGTAGCCGTTCGCGTCATCAGCAAACGCCAGACGCCAGGTCTCCCAACAGTCGGGCTCATCAACGAGCAACGAGTGCCAGTAACGGATCTCGGCTTGACGCGGCTCAACGTGCGCAACGAATTGGTCCCACCAGTGGAGGACGCGCTGCACGGCTTCTGCGCGCTCGCTCGTCATCGCACCCGAGGCTCTGGCGCGAACGTCACGCCCACGCCCCCCCGTGGCCACGTCCGCACGCGCCTGCACGTCAGGCAGCGCAGCGATCGGTATCCGTCACGGTCACGGGGGACCGCTCGATACTCCGTGCCGCCGCAGCCACAGCATGGCTTGTCTGCGCGAACGCGATACAAGCCTGTTTCCTCGCGCAGTCCGTCTGTGGTGCTCACCGGCCGGCTCATCAATCGGTCCCGTTGAGCCGTAGCCAGGCGCGCAGCTCGCCGGCTCGGAAGCGGAGTTGCCCACTCACCCGCGCATGAGGCAGCGGCTTGGCTGTGCCGTTCTCCCGGTGCCAGCGGGACGTCCGGCGATAGACCGCCGCTTTCGTCATCCCGAGGGCTTCAGCGGCCTGCTGGACGCTGAGCTGCACGTCATCCGGAACGAGATCGACGCGATACAGCAACACGGACCAGGGCAGGGTGACGGTCGCTGGCGGGGGAGTGAGCGGCCGGCCGTCCGGCTCGTCCTCGCGGAGTGCCACAGCGAGCTGTTCGAGCGCCGAGGCGATCGCATTCCGCCGCTCAGCCGTCATCTGAGCGATTCCTGCGGGCGGTTGGGCGAAACGCCGGCTTCAGAAAAGCCGCAGAGTGACTGGGCTTTCCGGGCGTGGGTACGGCTTTGGGTACAGGAAGGACGGTCGGATGCAGACGGTCTCGTCCGTCTCTTACGTCAGGGCAGGGAGGAGTGGCCCTTTTTCTCGCTGGCCGGCGACAAGCCAGACCGGACCCGCGACCCTGAGCACCCGCCGTCCGCTCACCACTCACCGCAGGCGCCACAGCCCGCCCCTCACCGCGCCCATAGCCGCGAGCATCACGCCTCGATGCACCGCCAGAGCGGCAGTAGAGACGCGAACGCACCGCGTCAGAACGGCACGCGATCATCGTCGTCATCCGTAGCAGTGCCATTCTCATTTTGTCGTGCCAATGACACCGCGCCGTTCGTGGTAGCAGTGCCGCCACTCTCTCTCTCTAGAGAGTGGCGCTGCGACACCGCTACGCGGCAGCGGTACTTGGCAGGGCTACGACCTATTCCAGTGCCCGGCACCTTCTCGATGCGATCGCCAGCCTGTTTGAGCCGTCGCATAACCGTGCGTCTGGAGGCGTCGAGCTGGTCCTTCAGCTTAGCGACCGTGCACTCCCCGTCTCCCAAGGCCGCGAGCAGTTCATCCATATCGCTGTGGTCTGGCTCCGGTGGTTCAGTACGATCAATGACCACCGAGCCGTCTACTGGCGTCAGCTTGAGGTGAATACATTCGGGCGGCTCGGCTTCCCGCATCTTCTGACAGGACAGCTTGAGTTGACCGGAGTCGTTCTCCAGCAGGAAAATCGCGTCCGCTCCGTCAGGGAGGGATGTATGACCACGTGGACGCTGCCGATCAGCGTCCCAAGGTGTGTGATGTGAGAGGGCCACGGTCGCGCCAACCTGACGCTGGATGTCGCCGCATGCTTTGAGAATCGCACTGCCATTCTCGGGATCGTTCTCTCGGCCGCCCGGTGTCATCCGTGTCAACGTTTCAAAGATGATCCAGACTGGACGTGGGCCGAACCGCTCTGCATTCACAGCGGTGATGAAGTCGGCCACCGCCTGCTGATCGAGCAGATTGACGATGCCTGGAATGAACCTGACGCCGACTGTATCCTCATCCGGCACTCGGTGAGCCACACGCCACGCCGCAACCCGCGCTTTCATCGCACCTTCACCGTACACGTAGAGCACGTGGCCCTGCTGCACACGTCGGCCCTGCCAAGCCAGACCCGCCTCGATGTGCATCGCGAGATCAAGGAGGAGAGCCGTCTTTCCCGAGCTGTACCGTCCCACGATCTCCACGAGCGCCGCTGACGGCAGCAGTCCCTCAACGATCCACACCACACCGGCCAGCGAGAGAATTTCCCGGTCGCTGTAACAGCGCAGCCCTCCATCTGCTCCGGGCGAGTGCTGTAGTTTCTGCACCTCTGCGACGACTTCAGCGACCTGCTCGTCTGTGATTGCAGGATCACCGAGCACCAGGCCGAGACGGGCGAGCTCGCGCTGTCGCCAGTACCTGAAGACGAACTGCGCGTGGTGCTCGATGTTCGTACTCTTCGGTACCTCGTCGATGAGCCCTGCGACATATTCCATTCCCCCGACATCAGCGAGCTGCCCATTGAGCGCCGCTGCGATTGTCAAAGGGTCTACGACGCGATGTTGGTCTGTCAGCGACTTCATCAAATCAAAGAGCACACCGTTGGCCTGGTGCAGAAACATTTTCGACTTGAGCAGTGACGACACGGCAGGCGGAACCGCTTCGGCGAGGATGATGCCACTGAGTACGCCCCGTTCCACAGCGGTGACCACCTTGGGGTCAGCCGCCTTCTCGGAACGCCGAGGCTCGACCTTGAGCATCTTCATCCGCGCCCAGCGTCGGACTTCTGAAGATCGGTAACGGCAGTGACGTGTTTACAGCGTTGGCGGAACTGAAAGGCCATGCAATCGCACGTCGAGCCGTGATCGTGCACGGTCACGACGTGCGGCGTACCGCTGCCACCGGGGTCAGTCACCGAGTAGTGATCCCCGCCGAGGCGTTCGACGCGAAGGGAAGCAGCGACGCCGGCGGGCACGTCAGCGCCTCCCGCGCTTCAAGGCCGCGACGAATTTCTCGGTCATCGCCTTGCGAATGGCCGAAAGCGCGGGCCTTAAAAACGGCCTCGGTCCCATCCGCCCACTCCCAAACTCCAACGCTGCAGCTCCGGGCGCATCCGCTATCACGCGCACAACACCAGGGCGCGGATGTTCGATATGGATCGACTTTTGCAACGTGCGTGTATTGGGTGCCGGTGGCTCACCAGGTGCAGACGCTTGATGGAGACGAGCGCCAAGCCTTCCCCGTCCGTAGTGGTAAACGCGACCGTGGCCAGGGCGACCAAGCTGGCTGCGCGTTTCGTCCGCCAACGCATTTGCTGGCTCAACCAGCTTTTCGGTCGCTCGCTTCTCGGTTCTCTCAGCCCACTCGGCGAGCTGGCGCATCGGGTCTTTTCCGCTGCGCGTCCTGAAGTCGCCGCTCACCGGAGTACTCCTGCCTCAGCGCCCCTGCCGCTCAGCCGCTCGATAAACTCATCAATCGCGCTGCGACGGTACAGAACGCGTGTCCCGACTCGCACGGCTTGTAGTTGGCCGCTCTTTTCGAGTCTCATTACAGAGCGTTCGCTGAGGCCCAACAGCTTCGCAGCTTCCTGGCGCGGGACTAGCAACGGCGTTGTTGTCATGTGCAACCCCCAAAAGCAAAAAGAGCGGGCCGCCACCAAACTTCTGGTGGCTTACCCGCTCATGGCGGTGCAGCTCATTGTACTTGGGCCAGTATACCGCGAAGCGAGGTCTCGTCAAGTCGTTCGCCGTCCAGACGTGTCAACGACGATTCACAATATGAGTTCAAGTACTTTGGACGCCGTCTCAACTCTTGATTCGTGTTGACAGAGAGTTGCAAAGCTTAGAAGCAACGAAGGACCGCGAGATTTATCAGTAATATTTTGTTACATCGCTCGCAGTTTATCGTCGGTGAGTTTTCGAGTCTCGCTGGATAAGGGGGCGATCAGATGAACGGACTCGCTTTGGTTTGTGCCGCTCTGTTGCTCTCATCACGACAGCCGACTCAGCCGCCAGCGCAACAGCAACCAGCCAGACAACAGCCACGACGCATTGACACTGTGCGAGTGAGAGTCACCGACACGTTGAGGGTAGTCGATACGGTTCGTATTCCCGAGACCAAATGGGTTGAGAAAGGTGGTCTGGGCTTCGGTGACTGGTTTGGGATCATTCTCACGGCTGGCTTGGTCTATTTCGCATGGGACACGCTTCGTAATGAGCGCAAGCGCGACGAGAAGCGTGATCGAGAAAGGCAGCGGGAGGGTACCGAACGAACTGAGGCCGCTGACGCGCTACTCTCGGATCATCAAAGCCACGGCTCTGCTAAGCCGAAGCCCAGTGATCCATCGAGCGGTTGATTTAGCACGCGACTGAAAAAGCTGACGGCGCTACGTCATCTGTGATAAAATTGTGTTTGTGAACGTGCCAATTTCGCGTTGCAGCTTAAGCGCATTTCGTTAGGCGGCTGCTCAAGAGGTCGAGGTGAAACGGCTCGCACTGCTCCTTCTGGTCATCTCCTGCTCCCACCCCGACCGCGATCTGGCGTCGTGCCACGCCGTCGAGTCCTCTATGCAAGGCTTGGCCCGCTGCCTCGTCGACCGCCATGGCTGGGACGGAACGGTCGCCGCGGACTCGGCGTGGAGCGTGATCTCCAAGGAGTCTCACACGTTCCAAGAGGAGATCCAGTGCGTGTCCGCCCTACACGCGATACTCCCGGCCCAAGGAATGCGCGATTGTTTAATTGGTCGCTACGGTTGGCTCCCCAAACAAGCTGACTCGGTCGCGACCAAGTGGGCTGAGATGCCCAGACAGTCGCGTCCGTGATTGCAGTCTGCCTAACCAGCAATGTATTGAAACCCCGTGCCATGGCGAGAATCGGATCGGCTAGCCATGCGAGTTATATTCATAAGTCCGGTTGCAAATCACGAACCGTTTGACCCGAGGTGCCGCTGGTGACCCACGCTGGGGAGCGAAATGTCCAACCCGCTTACTAACCCGGATTTCGAGCGTGCCGCCCGAGAGTACGAGACGGCGGTAACGATGCTTCAAGACACCGGGCAAACGGTGTGGCTACTCAACGGAGCATACCTCCTCGCCATGACCGTGCTGCTAGGCGCGGTGGCCTCACTGCTCGGACAGACAGATGTACCTAGGTGGGTGTTCAAGGCTGGCGGCGTCGTGGGTGTGCTGCTTTGTCTCTTGTGGTGGGGCTCGTTCGAGCGCGCCTACAGCTTCTACAATTACCGAATGGACTTCGCCCGCAGTCTTGAGAGGCAGATCGGGTACCGCGTGTTGACTGAGGGCAAGGCGCTGTCGGATGGGCAAGAGGTGACGGTGGGTGACCGCACGCATCGCATCCATGCCTTCGGGCGACGTCTGGCGCTGCAGTGGTGGACGCGGGCCTTGATCCTGCTCTTTGGGACGCTCTCTCTCTTGACGGCCATCTGTTTGCCGTAGTGTTGGTGAACGTACCCCGATGATTTGCACGCTTCCGCCCCTTGGCGAATCGGACCCACACTACTGAGATGTCGATTGGAAAAGAGAGGGCACCACATTTGCGATGCCCTCTCAGCGCGTCATCGGTTTGTGATTTACGCCGGCACCGGATCGCTCGCCCGTTCCTTCACCAGCACTCGCAGATCTTCCTTCGCCAGATGCGTGTACAGCGCCGTGGTCCGACGGCTGCGGGGTATAGGTTGTCTGAATCAGTATCAGCGCCAGTCGATTCCAATCAGCGTTGGCGCCCGGCCGTGCTCATTAGCCAGCCCGGCAGATCACTGGCGAGTCTCGGGTTCACGTGTTGGCCGTGGCTACTCCCGATGCTTACAACACTTATTGCCGCTCCATCACTACGGACAATCGGTGAGCCCGACATTCCACCCACGATGTTCCCGCTGGGAGTGGAAATCACGACCGAACCCCAGGCGTGGCGGGAGTCCCGCACCTTGCACGGAAACCATTTGCCGTCGAGCGAGAAGAGCCAGACGCGACTATCCTTCGGGACTTCCGCGACTGACAAGGTTGCAGCCTTCTCCACTAGTGCGTCGTAGGCATCGGCCTGATCGCAAAGCTCTTGGTTGTCGGGCTGCCCGAGGACGGCTAGGTCGCTCACCGGATCGGCGAAGAGACACTCTGCCCACACGCTAGGCTTCTCTCCAAGCAGTCCAATCAGGTTTGCGTAGGTGCGCTCGATCGTGTACGACATAAGGTGCGCGGGCGGCAACTTCGGGAGGCAGTGGGCCGCCGTGATGATAACCGGTCCGAACGGACCCGGACCCTCGACCACGAAACCCCGCCCGTCCCCAACCGCGAGAATCGCCTGTGTGGCAGCGCCGACCCTCTTCGGGAGACTTGTCATGCGGCCCCAGTCGTTGCCGCCTCCTGTACGAGCGGGACGACGAGGACGCGGAGATCCTCCTTCACAAGGTGAGTATAGAGTGCGGTCGTGCGCACGTTCGCGTGACCCGCTGCCTTCTGCACCAGCGCCAAGTTGTGGCCCTTCGCGAGCAGTCGCGTAATGAAGCGATGCCGGAGATCATGCTGCGTAAACTCCTCGGGCAACGATGCACGCCGGCACGCCGCCGCAAAGCCGCGTCGCAGCGACGTGATGCGCTCACCGGCCGTTTGCCGCGCCGAGTCATCGAGGTGATGGAACACCCAGCCCGAACGCTGACCGTGGTACTCCGACTGCCGGAATCGCTCCACGTGCGCCCGCAGCTCGCTCACGAGCCGTGCGGTCATGGGGACGGGCCGCGTCTTGCCCGTCTTGGTCCGGTGACCGTTGCGACCGCTCACCACGGTGAGGAAGCCGTCCTCTAGGTCGATGTCCTCCCAGCGGAGCCACAGGGCTTCACTCTCGCACCGCATCCCGGTCTCGCCGAGCAGCAGGACGTACGTCGCCAGCATGGGGTCACGCTGGCACTCGGTCAGCAGCAGCTCGTACTCCGCTTCGGATAGGATCGTGTAGGGCCGGGCATCCGCCTTCGGGGCCTTCGTGCGCGCTACCACGTTCGCCTCGATATATTCCCACTCGGCCGCCTTCCCGAGCAGCGTGTGCAGCACCGTGCGGTCCTTCGCGATCGTGCGATTGCTCGTCTTGCCGGAAACCATGGTGACCACGAGTGAGCCATCGGGACCGCGTTGACTCTTCGGTTTGTGCGTCTGTCGCCAGGACAGGAATCGCGCCACGTCGCCAGCGCGAATCTTCGCGACTGACGGATCGCCCAGCTCGCGAACGAAATAGGGCTCGATCACCTTGAGGCTGTCGCTGTAGCTCCCCTGCGTGCCGGCCGACAGAGTGGGCATCACGACCCGGCGAAACTCGGCGATCAGCGCCGACATGCGCGGGGCAGTGGGCAAGCCGTCGCGCTCGCGCTTGAGCTGTTGGGCCAGCTCTTTGTACTTCGCTTCGGCCCACTCGGCTGCGTCGGCCTTGCTCTCGACGTGTACGCTGAAGCGATGGCGTTCACCACCCACGGTGAGCGTGACGCGAAAGCCACGGCCATGCGCCTCGATGTACCCCGGATACCGCTTGGTGCGTGCCATACTTCACGATCCTTTCTTGTTTGCTTTGGGGCGGATGGGCCGGAAAAAAAGACGCTCCACAGGTGGCACGAAGGGCATTTCAAAAAGCTGATCTAGCGTCATCGGTTTTCCTTTGCGGCGTGGAGTCCCTGAGGCTGCGTAGAATTCAATGGCTCGTTCCACGAGCCCCTGCAGAGTCCAGCCATATGCAAGGGCGACGCCTTTCATCCACTCCACCAGAAGGGGGTGTAGACGAACGCCAATCATTATGCGGACTCCGGAATGTTGACCTACTACTCGAACTCCACCGGGACGTTGTTGCTTCTTGGGCATGGTACCCCTCGTCTGTTAACAGTTGTCAACAAATGTAAGCGGGCGAGCGGAGCTGCGCCAGGGAAGAGGCTGGGTACATTTTGGGTACATAAGCGACTAAAACGGGGAATCTTCGGGAGTACTGCGGACTAAACGGGCCTGACGTAACTCGCTGTGGCAACTACTCGTGACAACTGTAGGGAATTGTTAACAAAAGCTAGCATCGTCTTAGCAAACCGCCGCCTTCAGCCACTCGGCCACCTCTCCCTATCATCTGCTGCGTTGCAGCGCCTGAACTTAGCGGCTTGGATGCCGCTTCGGTACCCTCCGGTTTGGTTGTAGTTTTGCCGCAGGCTTGTCCGTTACGAATCATGGGGCGTGTTGGCTCGCTGGTGAATGAATGCGCCCATGTCGCTCGGCTTTCCGGCCTCTACCCAATCACGTAGGACACGCTGGTACTCCATTCCATTCCGGGAATCGCATCGGTCTTCGAACGACAGGCTCTCGTACACCGCTCGAAATCTCTTCTGATCGTCCATCTCCGACCCCCTCCGAGAAATCGAGAATCGCTTCGCGACCGCGTCCGACCTGGATGCGACACTTTGAGCGGAGGGGTGGTCATCATTCGGCGGATCTTTGGGGTAATCCGTGTGACTTGATCTGCGCTGACCTCTGGTCGCGTGACAACATCTCGTGCCGGATCGCCGTTCGCCGCCGTCGGCGACCGAGCTGCTAGCCGAAGCTCCCTCGATGATCCCGCGGAACCTGCGCGCGTATGCGGGTAGGATAGGACGCCCTTGTGGCCGTCCGCCCCGTCACGGCCGATGCACAGACCGCTCGTAAAAGAAGTACCGGGAGTACCGGCTCCGGTTTCCGACGACCTCATCGCGTGCACGCCCGCGATGGTGGAGTCGCTGTATCTCGCCGACGCGTTCGCTCCCGCCGACAGAACGATCCTGGTGTACGGTGAGACCGGCACCGGCAAGAGCCGGCTCGCCGAGCTCATCCACCGCCTCAGTCGCCGGGCCGGCGGGTTCCATGCCATCAGTGTGGGCACGATGGCGCCGTCGCTCGTGGAGGACGAGCTGTTCGGTCACGATCGCGGCGCGTTCACGGACGCGCGCACCGCTCGAGTCGGGTTGCTCGGCGAGAGCGGCGCGGGGACCTTGCTGCTCGACGATATGCAGGGCGCGCCGCGGTGGCTCCAGCAGAAACTGTTCGATGTCATGGATCGGCGCGTGTATCGCGTGCTCGGATCAGACCGCAAGCTGGCGACCGCCTGCCGTTTCATCATCTCGGTGAACGCGCACCCGGACAGGCTGGTGCAGCAGGGCGTGCTGATCGAGGACCTGCGATATCGCTTCCACGAGCTCTGGATTTCGATGGCGCCGCTGCGGGAGCGCCGGGAAGAGATTCCGTTGTTAGCGGCGCGCGCGCTGGCGCGTTGCCAGAAGGAGCTGCCGCCTGACGGCCCCTGCCGCTTGAGTGATGCGGCGCTGGCGATCCTGTATGGAGCGGAGTGGCCGGGCAACGTGCGCCAGCTCGAACACGTCGTCGAGCGCGCGTATTTGGTCGCGCGCGCGGCCGGGCGGGATGCGATCGTTCCTGCAGATTTCCCCGACGAAATTTCGCCCCCGCTGGTCTATCCGAGGAAAGGAACTGTGGCGGAGAAGATCAAAGCCGTGCGGCGGGCGCTCGAGCGCACCGGCGGCAACATCGCTGCTGCCGCACGATTGCTCGGAGTGAGTCGGAATACAATAAAGCACGCTTCAGCGCTTCGTTCTCGAGGCAGACGAACCGATCCCATGGCAGGTTCTTCGAGTAGAAGAGGATCATTGTGAAGTTGGCTCTGCTGTGCACGTAGCGGGCGCCGCTCTGGACGGACCGACAGTGTTCGCCGAGGAGGCTTTGGATCTGCTGTGTCAGGGCGAGTATGCCGGAAATGGGCGACAACTTGAGGGCATTGTGCTGAGCGCGTACCTATTGGCACGACACCGGGGAGGGGCGAAGGTCGAAGTGGTGCATCTGCCGCCAGAGTTTTACGCGTGCGCTGCCCTTCAAGCGGCGGGGTGACCGAGACAGAATCGTCTCATCGTAGAGCGAGCCTTGCGAATGGTGGGCGGGAATGTGACGAAGGCTGCGGGATGGCTTGGTGTCAGCAGGGGACGGTCATCGCGATGCGGCGGAGCCTGAAGAGCACTCCCGAGGAGGGCTCATAACGCGTTTAAGATTCCCGTCTGATCGATTGTTCAGCGTCGACGGCTAGATCCGGCTGCAAGCGAACGACGCCGGTCCGCACCTCGGTCTCCGCCAGGCCGCCAGATCTCTAACGCGGCACTGTTCAACATATGAGCGATCCTGCGAGAATGATGATTCGACAGACGTTCGGTAGGCGAGAACCGCACGCCAAGTCTTTGATTCTGAGTCTGTAATTCATGACATCGCGAGTGGCGCTCGCTCGTCCGTCCACAATTCGAAGTCCATGCCGGTCGCTAGCGGCGCGGACTACGGAGTTCCATCACACTTCGGACCTTAATGCTGCTGGCGGAGACGGTCTTCATGAAGGGCTTTTCGCTAAGATCCGCAAGGCTATGATAGCCAGTAAGTTGACGGCTAGGCCGTACGGTGGATGGCTTGTGAGCCTGACGCGAAACAGACTCCCGATATCGAAAAAGGCATGGAGGGTCCATCCGTGAACGCCAACACTAACTTGGCTGCCAGCATAGGCGGCGTACGCGATTCCAGGCAAAGTTATTTGAACCACTTGTGTAAGGAGCACGATCTTCGAAAGCCTCCAACCGAGTCTCCGCCCTTTTTGTAGCCACAAACCAGCCATTCCCGCGACGGTGAAGTAAGCGATCGCGAGCACTGTGCTGATGAAGAAATTCAGATCAAGAGAGCTCCACCGATGGTAGATCGCGAACAGGCTTGCCGACACGCCCCAGACGCCGCCCCAGATCTCGAACCACGCAACGATGGAGAGGGGGCTGACTCTCAACATCCGTGGCTTTGCACGCAACGAAGGGTGCCGAGAAACTCTCTAGCCGAATCGATAAGATCACCCAAAAGTATCATAAGTCCATTCTTTACGTTTAGCTCGCCACCTAACTTAAACAACCCAGCCTTTACCTCGCCTCCTAGTCCATCGTCACTGTCCACCGAGACCTCGCCGCTCCGCTCGTCGTAACCGTCACCCCTGCTTGCTGCAAGACCGGCGGACGAGGACACTCGGCAGCCGCCAGTGCTGTTGGTAGTGATGAGACACGAAGCTTTTCCTTCGAGAAACGCAGACCCTCCCTTTGCTCGCAGCGTTCCCTCAATGCCCGATACCAATCTACCGGAGAAACGTGGCCTCCCGGTTCCGAAGGTCGCTTCTCCTTCCCAAGCTCCCTTCGGTCCGAAAGAGCCTTCAAGTGCACCGATCCCACCCTTCGCTTTCAGCCCGATCGGCATCAAACCCACACCAACCTTAATTTTGATAACTGGGCAATCACTCCTATCCCACCATGTGCACTCGAATAGGCCGAATGGATCCGCAAAGCTCATTGGGTTATTGCCCGCGTAGGCGTAGAGGTTAACCCCACCGGCCAACCCAATCGGATCCTGGGTTAAGAACCGTCCGGTCTGCGGATCATACCAACGGTTGCGCAGATAGACAAACCCGCCGGTCTGATTGGGCGTGCTAGCGCCGGTGAACCCCGTCTCCGAGCTGATCGTCCCCACCGTCCCCAACAACTGATCGATCTTGCCGAAGGGATCGCGCGAGTAGTACCAGCTCTCCACCTCTTGCGTCCCATCGGCTCGCACCGCAGTCAGCGTCGTGCCGTCGCGCGTGCGCACGAGCGCGAGGTTGCGCGTCGTGGCGCCGTAGGAAAAGCGGCCCGCGACCTGATCGTCGAGACCGCCCGTGAGGTAGCGCTGCCGCACCGCCCAGCTCCCACCGCTGCGCACGAGCACGAGCGCCACATCGTTGCCGTCGTAGACGTAATAGGTCCGCGGCGTGGTCAGCGTGGCCGGGTTCATCGTCGGCACCCATCCCGTGCCGCTCGCGACCTGCGTGATCACGCGCATGCCGGTGGCGTCGTACCAATGCCAGTTGTAGTCGTTGTTGCTCCCGACGATGCCGGTCCGCGTCATGGAGAAGAACAGCTGATTCTTGGCCGTGTAGCTCATGATCGCCTTCGGTCCCGAGTAGGTGCCGTTGGTCGTGTCGAGCTGCACGAGGCGGTTGCCGGCCCGGTCGTTCCAATACATCTCGGCGCGCGAGCAGCCGATGCTGATCCGGCGGGTCTCGAGCTGGTTGTCAGATCCGAAGGTCGAGGTAAACGGCGTCGTGCATCCGTCCCCGGCGCTGTAGGTGTAATGACTCTGATCCGTCACGCGATTGCCGAAGACGTCGTAGTCATAGCTGAAAGTCGCGACTTGGTTGCCGAGTGCTTTGCCCGCCGTCGCGAGGCGACCCGTGCCGTTCGGCGCGTACGTGGCGCTGTGGGTCCACGTCTCGAATGCTGTCGGCTTACGCTCGCTCGCACTATAGTTCAGGAGATTGTCCCTGAGATTGTAGCTCGGGCTCCCGAAGGCGTACCACGTGTTCCCACCGACCGTCTTTGCTTCGAGTAGGTTCAACCGGCCGGACGCGTCATAGCCGGAGCGGGTCTGCAACTCAACCGCTGCGGGGGCGCCGGGGCGCACGGATTGTAGCGTGTCGCGCCCCGCCGCGGTCGTTCGAAGGTAGCGGCGCTCATTTGTTGCGGGACGTCTTGGTACCATCGTCGGGTCTTGCGAGCCCGCCCAGCGTCCTAAGTGCCAGTCGGATCGCATCTGGCTCATGCGCCCCCGAGACTAGGGGTACTCCTAGAGCCTCGACAATATTCCAGATTACGGTCCGTTCGCTGGTATCGTTGGTCTCGAGAAAATAACAGCCTAGCAGGCTCATAATTGATGCCCAGCACGCAAGATCATCACTGGAGATCTTGCCGCGTTCAAAATCCTGCAACGCTCGTCGAATATCACTCACGTGCAGTAGAACATCCGGCAATCTTTCGTGGAACTGAATTTCCACGGAACCAGGACTAGTGCAGTCAATGGTAACCAACTTCCTTAGACGCTCGCTGAACTCACCAAGCGTAAGATCACGTTTGGCAAAGTCTCTGAGTGCTCGCATGACGGGATCTTCTGTCTCGATCATTTGAGCACGGTTGTCTTTACAAGGTCTCCAGCAGCATCGTAGCTGTACCTAACTACACTGAGTTCTTTTCCGCTCGCATCGATGATAGTTCTTGTCACGGTACTACCACGATTATAGATGCGGGTCATGTTAAGAGTCACTGTGCCGTCGCTTCCACCGATGATTGAGACTCGATCCACAGCGCCCTTGCCAAGTCTGTCCAAAACTCTAAGGCCCTGGGCGCCTGAAACGCCTTCCATCGTTGACGTTTTGAGCAAACTTCTAAGTGCGGTGCGCGTGCCGTTGAACAACATCCGCGCTTCGCCACCTCCCGAGAGGAGTGATCCCACAAGAATTGGCCCGCCTGCATTCTTGTGAGCCATTTCCAGGACCAACGCGCGTTGTTGTTCATAAGGCAGTGCCTGAAATGCCATTTGTGACAGCATGTTAAAAACGACCTTGGGATCTACAAACGACCCTAGACATGGACACAACCCGAAAGGATCCGTGAACATGATCGGGCTGTTGCCGGCGTAAGCGTAAAGATTCACCCCGCCCGCCAACCCAATCGGATCCTGCGTCAGGAACCTGCCTGTCTGCGGATCATACCAGCGGTTGCGCAGATAGACAAACCCGCCCGTCTGGTTGGGCGTGCTCGCTCCCGTGAACCCCGTTTCCGAGCTGATCGTGCCCACCGTCCCCACCAACTGATCGATCTTGCCGAAGGGATCGCGCGAGTAGTACCAGCTCTCCACCTCCTGCGTGCCATCGGCGCGCACCGCGGTCAGGGTCGTACCGTCGCGGGTGCGCACCAGGGCCAAATTGCGCGGCGTGCCGGTGTAGTTGAATCGGCCCGCCACCTGATCATCGAGGCCGCCCGTGAGATAGCGTTGGCGCACTATCCAGCTCCCGCCGCTGCGCACGAGCACGAGCGCCACGTCGTCGCCATCGTAGACGTAGTATGTCCGAGGTGTGGTCAGCGTCGCGGGGTTCATCGTCGGCACCCATCCCGTGCCGCTCGCGACCTGCGTGATCACGCGCTTTCCTGTCGCGTCGTACCAATGCCAGTTGTAATCCTTGTTTCCACCAACCACTACTGTGGGCGACATCGAGAAGAAGAGCTGATTCTTGGCCGTGTAGCTCATGATCGCCTTGGGCCCAGAATAGGAACCGTTGGTGGTATCGAGCTGCACGAGGCGATTGCCGGCGCGGTCGTTCCAATACATCTCGGCCCGCGAACACCCCCCGCTGACACGGCGCGTCTCAAGCTGGTTATCCGACCCGAAGGTTGAGGTGAACGCCGTCTGGCAGCCGTCGCCGGCGCTGTAGGAGTACTGACTTTGATCCGTCATCCGGTTGCCGAAGACATCGTAGTCGTAGGTAAACGTTGCTACGAGACTGCCAAATGCCTTGCCCGCGGTCGCGAGCCGGCCCGTCCCGTTGGTTGCGTATGTGGCGCTGTGATTCCAGGTCTCGAATGATCCCGGTTTACGTTCGCTGGCCGAATAACTCAGGAGGTTATCGCCGAGATTGTAGTTGGGGCTTCCAAACGTGTACCACGTGTTCCCGCCTACGGTCTTGGCCTCAAGCAGGTTCAGGCGCCCAGCCGCATCATAGCCGGAGCGCGTTTGGAGCTCAGCCGTCGCGAGGCCGAGGCGCACCGACTGCAGGGTATCGCGGCCGCCGCGGTCGTACATCCAGCGCACCCGCATCGTGGCGTCGCCTCCTCCCGGATATACATTGGCGCGCAGCGAGTCGAGCCGCGCAGTCAGGCTATCGTACGCGTACCGTGTGGTGTCCCGGGGCTCCGTGACGGTCACCCCAGACACAACCGTGGCCGCGATGGTGCGCTGGCCCCGCCGATTGTATTGATACGTGCGCGTCACCGTGGCGCCGTCCGCAAACCGCAGCGTCTCGCCCACGACCGCCCCTGGTCTGTTGTAGACGTACGTGCGATCGACCAGCCAGTCACCGCCGAGTCCGTAGTCGCGGGTCCAGGTGAGCGTGCGCCGCCCGCGATTGTCGTAGTCGAACTTGTGCACTTGGCCCGAGCTGAGCGTGTTCGGCCACGAGAGGTTGTAGCTCGCGTAGGTCGATTCCGCGCGGGCCTCCGCAAAGTCGTCGCCGTTAGACGAATAGAACGGTCCCACCTGACTCTGGTACTCGGCCAGGAGGCGACCTTGCCAGTCCCAACTGCGGCTGAGGTACGCCCCAATTCCCGTGTTCTCGATGATCGGCTGGCCGAGGCGGTCGCGGATGTAGCGCACCCGCCGCCCCCCGGAGGTCTTCGTGGAGTCCACCCAGCCGAGACGATTGTAAAACGTCCGCGTCGTCTGAATGGCGGTCACGGCCACGCTGTCAGCACCCGCCTCGAAGCCGTCATTGCTCCCGAAGACGCGGACGCTGTCCACAAGACCGCCCGGCGCGTAGAACGTCCACGTCGTCGGCGCGCTCGTGCCGGTGCCGGTCTTGGTCCGAATCACGCGACCCGACTGATCGTACCGGAAGAACGTGCGTACGTTGAGGGGATCGAGCAGGGAATCCGGCCGGCCAAACGCGTTATAGAATGCGCGCGAGGTCGCGCCGTCGGCTGCCCGCGTGGATGTCTTGCTGTTCCACGTCACCGCGTCATAGTCCATCGACTGCAGCAAGCCATTCGGATCGCGTACGGAAATCGGCCGCACCCCCGCGCGGTTACCTTTCACGAGCGGCCCGTACGTGAAGATCGTCGTATCCGCCGCCAGTCCGATCGTCTTGGTGGGCAGGCAGCGGCTTTCATTGGCGGCGCCATACGTGGTTGTCGTGACGCCGCCCATCGGGTCGGTCATCGTCAGCAGGCGCGAGCAGCGATACGTCGCGGTCGCCACGGAGTCGTGGAGAAACGTGACAGTATCGAGGCTGCTCGAGACGACGGGAAACTGCGCGGTGCTTCTGATGATACGAAAGATCCGACTCGCAGCGTCATACTCATAGGTTACGGATATCTGATCGTAGTAGTCCGGGTTCCCGTGTACGATGCGTGTCACTCGGCCGATCGAGTCACGCGTGATCACGCGCACGTCGTCCCCGCCGTAATCCTCCACAAAGAAGTCCGGCGTCATGTAACCGGGCGGCGCGAAATGGCGCACCGAAGTGGGACCGCCGAATCGATCGACAGTGAAGTCCACTGGCCTCCCAAATGCGCCGATGAACGTGCCCCGAGCTTGATCAGCGGTGAGCAACCGCTCCACACGCTCCCCAGCGCGTCCGAAGCCAATCCGCGGCAGCATGCGGCGCAGCGGGTCGCGGTAGTACGACGTCGCCACGCCCACATGGTCAGGCGGCCGGACGATGGTTTCAGGCGTGTAATACAGCGAATCGTACGTGAACGTCGTGACAATCGGCTTGGCCGGAGTCGAGCGGGGATCCGTCACCGAAGTTACGAAGGCGCCGGGCGCGGTCGCGTGATACCCAAAAACACTCGAGTCGGCCTTGGTGGGCGATATCCAAGTCTTCGCGATGGTGAGGCGCCTGCTTGCATCGAAGCGAAATGTGGCGACACGGCTCGTTACCCCACTCGGTGC
This sequence comes from Gemmatimonadales bacterium, assembly GCA_044869265.1. Taxonomy (GTDB): domain Bacteria; phylum Gemmatimonadota; class Gemmatimonadetes; order Gemmatimonadales; family GWC2-71-9; genus 20CM-2-65-7. The sequence goes on along the minus strand of JBIOXD010000018.1, from coordinate 75,369 downwards.
ACGCAGCCAGATGTCGCTGACCAGTCCCGGCGCCGACACAGAATCGTACCGGAAAGCGAAGCCATGCCCTGCGGGATCAACGATACTATCCAGCCTGGTGAGGCTAACGGTCGAGTATACGAAGCGCGTCCGGTTGCCCAGGAGGTCGGCGGTGTAGCGCTGCCACCCGTCCGAGCGGAACCCGACGCTGGCACCATTCCAGAGATATCCCACGTAGGCGGCGCTATCGGGATGGCCGTAACCGGTCTCGACGAGCTGGGTCGTCTCACCGGTTGGCGTTACCCAGACACTGCCGGGCTTGCGAAAGATCGTATAAGAGCCGTCGCCCGAGAGCCAGATCACGGCAGGCGCGCCCTGGGACGTCAGGCCCAGAACGAGTCGACTCTGCTCCGCCAGGGCCCAGCCCGGACCGAATCGAGTCGTCGTCGTGTCGCTGAGGTACAGTTGCACGACCTCCTGGCTGACGGTGTCTTCAGGTGCGGGGGCACCGGCGTAGAACGGCCGCACCGACGCCTTGATGGTGCGGATGGCGGCGTTCAGCGTCGAAGCCGGCAGATCGGTGCCAACCACGCGTCGAGTGGTGACGAGCTCATTGAGAACCTGTGTCACGTCGAATGGGCCGGCACCTGCGGGAGTGACGGTACCGAAGTAATGCGTGAGTTGACCGTTTTGCCCGACAAGAGCGCCGCCCTCGCGGAGCGTCACTTGGAGTGACTCCGGCGCGAGCTGCGTCCGTTCGATCATGATGTCGTAGGGGAGAATCGTGGGAGCGCGTTGTGAGGTGGAGCGATACACGAGATTCAGGCTGCGGTCGCGATCGCGTGTCACGAACCCAGGAATGCCCTGGGTGAGCATGATTCCGCCACACTGCAATGCGCCGAAGGCGGCGCACTCTCCCTGATCCAGGTGTGAAAAATCGCGAAGCGGACTCACCGGAACGGGCGCCACGACAGCCCCAGGGCCGCCTCCCAACTGGACGAATCGTGCGCGAACGTAACTCCGGTGGCCGGTCGAGTCGGCGATACTCGCAATCATTTCGTTCCAGCCGCCGCTATCGCTTGGCGGATTGAGCGGGTTGAACTTGTTCAGAGACGGATGTGTGGCGCTCACCTCATACGTTGCGCCTACATTACTTGAGCTGATGTGCCGAACCTGACTTCCGATCGGCGTGTTGTTATTCACGATCAACGTGCCGTTGAGCCACAGTTTGAACGTGCTCGGGTTGATAGCGCCGGCGCTTCCGACCATCGGAGTGACGTCACCGTCGGGAGGATTCCTTTTGTCGCGTTGCGGGTTGGCGCCAGTGCCTAGAGCCGTGGACGAAGAGACCTCCGGCGTCATTCCGATACTCTGGCCTCCGCCACCGCCGCCCTGCGATCGGTCGCCATACGGATAAACGTCCCAAAGCGGATCGTCGGGATCGGTATCCATCCAGAATGCCCAATCGTACTGGTTGTCCTGGAGGTACGTATAATTGGCGCACGTCTTGTTATCCGTGGGCGTAAAGTCGTGGTTTAGTGTGCTGACACGGACCACTGTATCCACGACGATCATGGCTCGGAAGATGTACCCGCCGGGCGTGGTCGCGTTGGCAGGCTGCGAGAAAAACGATGAGGGTTCGCTCAGCCGGATCTCGGGATCGTCCACGTGAACCGGACAGCCCCGCAGTGTGTCGAGCGGCAGCGGCAGCGCCCCCGGCAGCAGGCCAGAGATCATGCCGAGCGCATTCGTTATGGGCAGCGAATCGTCGAGCGAGTAGACGGGCGCTGGCCCGGCGTTTACCGTCGTGCGTAGCGTGTCGCATCGTCCGTTGACGGCGCACACATACGTCCCGAAGCTGCGGAAGCCCGCCGTGAGATGCAGACCGGCTGCCGTGAGCGTGGTGCCGTTGATCGTGACTTTAGGGTTACTGGTGCTGTCGCCCCCATCGATCAGCAGGCGAATTGAGTTCGTCGTCACGCCACTCGGGTGATCAAAGACAGCTCGGAGGGTGTCTCCAAAGGGATAGGCCCCCGAGTCTGGTGGGTTCAAATGTGCAGCGATTCCTGCCCCAAATACCGTCATCACTCCAATGACGAGCGAGTCTCCGCTTCGCGTGACTTCGTTGGGGCTCACCCAGTTCGCCTGGTACTCCTGATTGAATCGCCCCATTCCCTTCGTCGTGTAACCGACCGTGACCACGCGAGTCGCCCCCTTTGCGAGCGAAAACGAACTCGGCGTAGGTGCCACGCAGGGCAACTGTACGGAGAGCGCGACGCAATCAACGCTGATCGTGCCGAAGGTGTTGCTGACGTTTTGGACCGTAATCGTGTAGGTGTACGGGCCCGCCTCGGGAGGCTGAGCCGCCGGCGTGAAGGTATGAGCAATGATAGCAGCTCCGGGGCAGGGATTCGTCTCGCTTCCGCATTGGCCGCTCAGTGGTTGGGGCGGCTTTTTACGTTGTGCTTGGAAGGGAGAAGCGAGGAGCGGCGTGAACAGGAGCAACGCGTGAACGACAGCGAGGCAGGAGCGCATGAGGAATCCCCTGAGCCTTGTTGAGAGAGCCCTTCCGGTCGCCCGGAACGCTCGCCTTGTAGGCATTCAGCGTGCCAGCCGCTAATCAGCTATAACTCACGCCCGCGACATGCCGGGAAGTGGTCAGTTGGCGGGCTCGAACTGATCACTCTGACCAGTTGGGCGAGATCCGTGCGGAGATTTCGGCCACCACGGGTGGTCAGTTCGCGGGTTCGAACTGACCATACTGACCAGTTTGTTCTGCCTGCGAGTGGCCAGCCAAGCACAAAAGGACTCGCGACACGTGGCACAGTCTGTGCCCCCACACGTATGCGCATTCTTCAATACTGAGGCGCATGTCGTGTGTGCAGCAGTCAGCTCCCAGCTCCCACTCCCAGACACCTTCGAGGCCTGCTACCTCGAGTACAACCGCATCTTGCCTCTCGCGACCACAGAAACGCATGTCCAGGTCGCCGTGTGCGGCGATCCCGATCCCGATGTGCTCGATGAGCTGCGCCGGGAATACGGACGACCGGTCGAGCTGGTCTCGGTCAATGACCAGGAGTTGTCCGATGGCATTCGGCGCGCCTACGCCGCCGCCGAATCCATGGTCGAAGTCGTGAACGATCTGCGCGCCGGCGACGGATTCTTAGGCGGCGAAGACCACACGCTGGCGGATGCGCGTGACCTCGCGAGTCAGCCCCCCGTCGTCAAGTACGTGAACCTCCTTATTAAAGAGGCGCACGACGCGCGCGCGTCCGACATCCATCTCGAATCGACATCGCAAGGCTTGCGCGCACGCTTTCGTGTGGACGGCGTGCTTGCGGATGCTCCTGCTCCGCCTCCACAGGCGCAGGCCGCGATCGTCAGTCGAGTCAAGCTGCTGGCCGAGCTGGACATCGCGGAACGACGGGCCCCGCAGGACGGCAGCTTTCGCATTCGCCTGGAAGCACGCGAGCTCGACATTCGCGTGTCTACAGTCCCGACGCTCTACGGCGAATCCGTTGTATTGCGGCTCCTTGATCGCGGTGGCCGACCGGTTGGTCTCGATGAGCTTGGCATGGCACCCGCTGCGCTCGAGCAGTTCCGGCGGCTCATCGCTCGGCCGACCGGCATTCTGATCGCCGCGGGCCCAACGGGCAGCGGCAAGACGACCACGCTGTACAGCGCGCTCGCGCTGCGGGACACCACGGCCGAAAAGGTCATCACGGTCGAGGACCCGGTCGAGTACCATTTGCACGGCGTCACGCAGATTCCGGTGAATCGCAAGGCCGGGATGACGTTCGCGTCCGCGCTGCGCAGCGTCCTCCGCCAAGACCCCGACGTCATGATGATCGGCGAGATGCGCGACCCGGAGACGGCTGAGGTGGCGGTGCAGGCTGCCATGACCGGGCACCTCGTCTTCTCGACCCTCCACACCAACGACGCGCCGAGCGCGGTCACGCGGCTCCTGGATCTGCATGTCGCCCCATATCAGATCGCGGCCACGATCAATGGCGTCCTCGCCCAGCGCCTGGTGCGCCGGATTTGCCCGCTCTGTCGCGAGCGCTATCAACCCGATCCGCAGGTCGTCTCATTCGTTTCCGGTGAGCCGGAAGGCAGGCGGTGGCTCGTGCGCGGCCGCGGCTGCGAATCATGTCGCGGCACGGGCTACAGCGGACGCATCGGCATCTTCGAGCTGCTCGTCGTCTCCGAAGACATCAATCGCGCGATCTCGGCGCGCGAACCGCTCGCGCGGCTGCGCGACCTCGCGGAAAAGGAAGGCATGAAGGCCATGCGGTATGACGGTTGGGTGAAGGTGCAGGCGGAGATCACCACAGTCGAAGAGGTGCTGCGTGTCACGGCACACTAAAAAGCGGTGCGTGGTGCGTTGTATGTGGTGCGTGTCATGCTGCGGCCCGAATACCACGCACCACGCACCACGTACCACGCACGGGTTCACGCTGATCGAACTCCTCGTGGTCATCACGGTGATTGCGATTCTCGCTGGGCTGGTGGGGCCGATGGTGTTTCGCAACGTTGGGGACGCCAAAGTCTCCGCCGCGCGCGCGCAAATCGAGCTGTTCGCCCTCGCGCTCGACCAGTACCGCCTCGACAACGACTTCTATCCCGGCTCATCCCAGGGTCTGTCCGCCTTGCGTGAGCGACCGCCCGGCGATCCCCAGGCGCGGAATTGGCGCGGACCGTACCTGCGCAAGACCATCCCGGTCGATCCTTGGGGCCGGCCCTACGCGTACAAGTCGCCCGGCGAAGTCAACGTGCAGAGCTACGATCTCTTATCTCTGGGACGTGACGGCCAACTCGGCGGCACGGGCGAGGACGCCGACGTCACCTCGTGGGAAAACGACCGGCGCCCATGAGCGCGTACTCGTATCGAGCGGCGCGACAGGATGGCGCGATCGTTACCGGGGCGATCGAGGCCGAGAGCCAAAGCCAGGCATCCGCAACCCTGACCAGTCGCGGATTGCTGGCGATCGCGGTGACGCCCGCCGACACGGCACTACGACGAGCCGCGAGCCGACGCGATCTGGCGATCGTATTTCGCAGCATCGCGGCACTGGTGACCGCCGGTGTGCCACTCGAACGGGCAGTCGTCGCGAGTGAGGCACTCGTATCGGGATCGCTGCGCGAGACCCTGACGGTTGCACGCGCGCGATTACGCGAGGGGGCGAGCTTTGCCGGCGCACTCGCCGTTGGCCGTGGCGTGATGCCGGGGCTCGTGCTCGGGATGATTCGCGCGGGAGAGCGTGGAAGCCAGCTCGGTACCGCGCTTGAGCACGTGGCTACCCATCTCGAGCAGGAAGCCGACCTTGTTGCGCGGGTCCGCCAGGCACTCACGTACCCACTGCTACTCGCGGTCGTCGGAGCCGCATCGGTCCTCGTCATCACCACCGTGGTCGTCCCGCGCTTTGCAGCAGTTCTCGGGGATCTTGGACAGCAGCTGCCGCCCGCGACGCGGGTGCTCCTTGGCACCTCGCAATTCCTGTCGCGCTTCTGGATTCCACTCCTGCTCATCGGGATCGCCGCCATCTGGGCAGGGATCGACGCAGTTCGCCGGCCCGGCGGGCGGAAACGGGTCGACGAGATCCTGCTGAAGGTCCCTGTCATCCGGTCGGTGCGCCATGCGCTCGCCACGGCGCGTGTGTTGCGCGCGATCGGCAGCATGCTGCGCGCCGGGATGCCCCTGCTCCCGGCACTCGATGCGGCGCGCGAGGCGGCGGGAGATCTCGCGATCGCCGAGCGCCTCGTGCGAAGCCGGGAGCGCGTCGCGCAGGGCGCTACGCTCGCAGGGGCGCTCGAGCGCGAGGGAGCGCTCACGGCGAGCGCACTCCAGCTCGTCAAGGTCGGCGAATCGAGCGGACGCGTCGCGGAGATGGCCCTGGGCGGCGGCAATCTCGCCGCGCAAGAGGCTGAGCGCGGGTTGCGGCTCCTCGTGACGGCCCTCGAGCCGGCGCTTATCGTGACGTTCGGCGCTGTGGTCGCGTTCACGGCGGCGGCGTTGCTACAGGCTGTGTATTCGCTGAGGCCTGGTTTCTAATGGGTGCGTGGTGCGTGGTGCGTGGTGCGTGGGGAGTCACGCTGGTCGAGGTCCTCGTTGTCCTCGCGATCCTCGGCATCGTTCTCGGCGTTACGGGCCTTGCGTTGGGCTCGCTGGAAACTCCGCGTGAGTCGCAATTCGCACTCGATCTCAGGAAAGCACGCACCGACGCGATTCAGTCCGGCGCACCGCGCACGGCGCACGGCGTTCGCTTTCTTCCCGACGGCCGCGCGATCGGACCAAACGTGAATCCGCTGACAGGTCTGCCCGATGCGAAATGACCGCGGTGTCGTGCTACTCGAGGTGCTGGTGGCGCTCGTCATCGTCGCCACCGCGGGAATTGCATTGGTGGAAACGGTGGGTGCGGGTCTGCGCGCCGAGCGCGACGCCCGCGAGCGGGAAATGATACTCGGCGAAGAAGAGCGCTTGCTGAACGCTCACACGCTGCTGAATCGGCGCGAGCTCGATCAGCGCATCGGTCGCCGGCAGATCGGAGAATTCATCGTTGATGTCCAACGGCCCGAGCCCGCGCTGTACCGGATCGCCGTGATTCAGGTGCAATCGCCACACGTAGAGGACCTGGTGACCGTCGTGTACCGCGCGGAGGCCGTTCCGTGAATCGTCGCCGCGGTTTCACGCTGGTCGAGGTGATGGTCGCCGTCGCCATCGCCTCACTCGTTATTCTCGCTGCTTACCGCGTCTTTACCGGCGTGGCCGATGGCGCGAAAGCGGTCGCCATCGCGCGGGAAGCTCTTGACGCCAGCGTGAACGCACGCCGGTGGCTCAAAGCGACCTTCCTGTCGCTCGAGCCGCCGTTCGAGGGTCGCATGCATCGCGCGACGTTCACGTCGTGGCAGCTGGCTGCGGGCGGTTGGTTCGAGCCACACGTCGTGACGCTATCACAGGAAGGCAACCGCTTTGCGGCGAGGAGCGCGCACCAAACACTCCAGCTCGCCGACAGCGTCACCCTCGTCACGTTCGATTACCTCCTCGAGCCAGGTGCCGACACGAAATGGGTTCGGGAGTGGATATCGCCGGTGAGTGCGCCGCTCGCGGTCCGTCTTCGCATTGCGGGATGCGGGAAGCGGGATGCGGGATGCGTCGACACGCTCTTCTTCTTGGTGAAGGAGCGAGGATGAGCCGTCAAGGATTCGCGCTGATCGCGGTGTTGTGGGTGATCACCGCGCTGACCGCGCTCACCGGGGCGGGACTCATCGTCGCCCGCCTGGGGAACACCACAACCCGCAACCGCGTGCTCCTTGCCCGCGCGGAATGGGCGCGGGAAGCATGCGGGGAGATTCTCTCGGCGCGGTACGCGAAGGATAGGACAGTCCGCTCCTTGAACTCCATTGATCTCGGTCGAGGAACCTGGTGTCGCGCGTCGATCGACGACCCATCTGCAAAGGTCAATCTCAACACCGTAGGTCGCGATGTTCTGGCACAGGTGTTCTCCGCTGTTCGAGTTGAGCCTTCGGTTTCGGACTCCGTCGTTGCGCTGCGGAGCCACGGCACGATCTACGACGCGCGGCAGGTGCCCGGGATCGATTCGCTCATCGCGGCGCGCCTCGCGCCGTATGTCACGACGCGCGGGACCGGGGTCATCAACGTCAACGCCGCGCCGCCCGAAGTGCTGCGAACACTCCCCGGAGCGATTGAAGAGACGGTTTTCATGGTGATGAGCCGGCGCACTGTACGTGCCCTGCAGAGTGCCGATGAGCTAGCCGGTGCATTGTCCCGTTCTTCACGCGCGGTGTTCCTCAACAACTACGCGGAGTTCGTGCGGGCCGCCGTCTTCGCGCCGCCGCAGCTCATCGCGAGCGTCGAGGGGGGCGTAACCGGTACGCCTATCGTCGCGCGCGCGACGCTCACGATGGTCCCGGTGCCCGGCCGTCTGGCGGTCATCCGTCGGGAGACCGAGTGAAGTTCGCCCGCGCTCCCGTCTTGCACCTGACTGTGGATGATGCTCGTGTGCGCGCCGAGGCGAGACGAGCAGACGTCGTAGTGTGGGCGGGCGAGGCAAGCTACGAGTCAGTTGCGGACTTGACCGAAGTCGTGGCGCGGCTCGCCGCAGCGCCCACGGAGCGCTGTAAGCGATTGTTGGTCACACTCGAACGGCCACCGGCGCAGACCCGCACGCTCCGGGACTTGCCGCCGGTTCGCGACCGCGATCTGGCGTCCCTTGTGGCGAACCAGGCGGGCCGCTTCTTCCGGCGCAACGGCGCAGCGCTGGTGACGGACGCCACCTGGGTCACTACTGGCACCGGCCGGGTCACGCAGGCGGCAGCGGTCGAGGAGCCGCTCGTCGCCGCCATTGTCACCGGAGCCACCGAGGCGGGACTGGTGGTGGAGCGGATCACGCCGGCAGACACGTCTCCGCAGCTGCAATTATTCCCGGCGGCCGAGCGCGCCGTGCGCGAGCGCGCGCGCCGTCGCGCGGTCATTCGGCTGGCGATTGCTGCGCTCGCGGTCTGGCTGCTCGCCGGCGGTGCCTACTGGTCTCGGCTGCTGATCGAGCGTCGAGCGGTCGACACCGAATTGGCTGCCGCCGCGGCACCGCTCGCGGCGCTGCGCGATGTGCGGCGGGAAATGCGTGCCGCGGAGGCAATGGTCGAGGCACTCGCCGACGCGCGCCGCTCCCGCGGGCAGGCACTGGCGACGCTGGCACGGGTGAGCGGATCGCTCCCCGATTCGACCGTTCTGACCTCGTACACCTGGCGGGCCGACGGTTCGGGGGTCCTGGCGGGCGCCGGGCGTCGCGCCACCGATGCCCTCGCGGCCGTCGAGCGCAGTCGTGCGGTCCCCAACCCGAGAGTAGAGGGTGCGATCGTCCGGGAGACGCTCGCCGGCCGCGAGTGGGAGCGATTCACGATCCTGTTCGGAGCAACGACTCCATGACTCCGCGCGATCGGCGAGCACTGATCGTGGGTGGCCTGGTGATCGGTACGGCGGTGTTGGCGCTGCGCGTCGTCCCCGCGGGCGTGCGCGGGACCCTCGCTGCCAGGGGCGAATTGCGCGATCGCGCGGTGTTGCTCGGTCGCACTCGCGGCGAGATGGCTCTGCTGCCGGTACTCCGGGATTCCGCGGCGGTGTTGTCGCAGGAGCTGGTCGCCCTGGCCTCGCAGGTATTGGCAGGCTCCACGGCTGCCGAGGCGGGCGCAGATCTCTCGGGTCGGCTCAATCTTGCGGCGTCGCGGGCGCCGGCGCGGGTCGAAAGACTCAGCCCGCTGCCCGATTCGACCAGCGACGGACGACTCGGTCGCGTCCGCGTCCAGGTCACGCTCGAGACCGATGTGCGCGGATTGGTTGCGCTGTTGCGCTCGATCGATGCCGGTACGGAGGTCTTGAGACTCGATGTGCTGCGTGTCGAAGCGCCGGAGCCGGCGACGCTGCGGGGACCGGAGATCCTGAAGGTCGAGGTCATCGTGAGCGGCTGGTACATCAAGCCACGGTCCAGCGAGAAGCGCACCGCATGACGACTGATTTGAGGCTGCCACTCGTGGTGGTAGGACTACTGAGCGTGTTCGTTGCCGTTTGGGTTGTAGGGTGGCCGGTGGCGGATGCGTCACCACCCCCTCTGGGTGACGAGCGGCCGGGAGCCCGCAGGGTCGATTCTGCGCGCGGGAACGCCACGGAGCTGGGGATGGGGATTGTGTCACGCGATCCATTCCGATTGGGACGTCGGCCGGCAGTGCCGGCCTACGACCCGCTGCGTCTTGCTGAACAGCTCGCGCCTCAGGCGCCGAGGCCGACGCTCGTGCTTGTCGGTGTCCTCGACGGCCGGCCGCCGTCAGCCGTGATCGAGGGAATGCCTGGCGTGGAAGGCTCGCGCGTCATTCGCGTTGGTGATGTTATCGGTTCCCTCAAGGTGAGGGCAGTCAGCAGGGGGGGCGTTGTGATCACCGGCATGGACACCACTTGGGTGTTAAAAGTGCGGGAGCCCTGGAAACCATGAGGACGTGCGTCTGTCTATGGGTAAGCCTGCTCTTGGGGTCGGGTGCGACCGAGGCACAGGACACATCGGCGGTGCGGTTCGTGGGTGACAGTGTCTCGGTTCGCTTCATAGACACCGACATCCGGGCCGTGATTCAGGCGATCGCGCAGTATCTGCCGAAGCCGGTGCTCGTCGGTCCGATCCAGCCCACGCGGGTCACTCTGGAGACGCCGGGTCCCGTCGATCGAGCGACGCTGCGGGCGCTGCTGCGGGGGCTGCTCGAGTCGCAGAATCTCGAGTTTGTCGAGGACTCCGCGTTCTATCGCGTGGGGGCGCGAACGCCGCAGGAACGGCAGCCCGTGCGCCCAGCGGCGTCTGATTCCGGTCCCGTGCAATTGTTTGTGATACGACTGCGTCATGCTCGTGCTTCTGACGTCGCCGCCACGGTGAACCAGTTATTCGGCGGGACCGGCGCGTTTTCTGGGCAGGCTGGTCTCTCCACCGGCACCCTTTCGGATGAGCTGCGGCGCAATGTCGTGCCGCCGGCGGGGGCGCAGCCGGCGCCAGGTCAGCCCGCTGCGAGTCAGTCCACGCTCTCGGGATCGGTGACGATTGTGCCGGACGAACTGACCAATTCGTTGCTCGTTCGTTCTTCGCAGCGGGACTTCGACGTGATCAAGGAAGCGGTGGAGCAGCTCGACATACGGCCGTTGCAGGTGCTCATCGAGGTGCTGATCGTCGAGGCGCGTCAGGACCGCAGTTTCTCGTTGGGGGCCGATATCTTCCTACCACCGCAGAGTGTGGGCAAAGGGAATGGCACCGCGAGTGGCGAGACCTTCGGAGGTGGCCTTGGTGACCTTGTCATCACACTGATGAATCTCGGGCGAGCGAACATCGACGCCACGATCCGAGCTGCCGCCAGCCGTGGCGATGTCAAGATCATTTCTCGTCCCGTGCTGCTCGCCTCCAACAATCAGGAAGCCCGTTTCTTGGTGGGATCGCAGCGCCCCTTCGTGCAGGTAAGTCGCAGCCTGCCCACCGATTCGCCCCAGCGCGACCAGGTCATTCAGTACCGTGACGTCGGGACCAAGCTCACTGTGCGGCCGACGATTAATCAGGACGGCTACGTCTCGCTGCTGATTCAACAGGAGATTAATCAGGCGACGAGCGAAGTGCAGTTCGACGCGCCGGTGATTTCGACGCGCGAAGCCGTAACTCGCGTGTTGGTGAAGAATGGGCAGACGATCGTGATCGGTGGACTGCGGGATCAGCAAAAGGACGTGACACAGCGGGGCGTCCCGATACTCTCAGGCATTCCGATCCTCGGCGGGTTGTTCGGAAGCACCGATCGGAAGGCGAATCGGACCGAGTTGTATCTGTTTCTCACACCGCGAATCCTCACCACCGATGCCGACGCCGACAGCGTGACCGTACCACGATTACAGCGGACGGGCGTCCAGTGACTGCGGTTGCGCTTCCGCCCATTATCGGGGTTTCGGTCGCGATCAGGCGAGCGGTCGGGTTGGTCGAGCGGTACGCGCCGACGACGCTGGCCATTCTGCTGGTCGGCGCAACAGGAACAGGCAAGGAGCTCTTCGCCCGCCACATTCACCATCGGAGCGGCAGGCGCGGTGAGCTCGTGGACGTGGACTGCGGGGCGCTGCCACGGGACATGATCGAGGGCCTCCTTTTTGGCTACCGGCGCGGCGCGTTCACGGGAGCTGTCGAAGAACGGGCTGGTCTCGTTGAGGCGGCTCACGCTGGTACGCTGTTCCTCGACGAACTCACTAGCCTTCCTGAGGATGGCCAACGGAAGTTGTTGCGCGTTCTGGAGTGCTCCGAGGTTCGGCGTCTAGGTGAGACACGGAAGCGGTGTGTCGATCTTCGTCTCGTGGCCGCAGCCCAGGACGACGTGCCTGTTCGGCTGGTGCAGGGAGCGCTGCGGCGGGATCTATATGAACGAGTCTCGGGAGTGGTCATTCACCTCCCCCCGCTCGCCCAGCGCCCCGAGGACGTCGGCCCGCTCGCCCGGCACTTCGCCGCGCTGCAGCGACAAGCCCTCGATCCAGAGGCGGAGCAAGTTCTGGAGCAGCATACGTGGCCAGGAAACGCCCGGGAGTTACGCAAAGTGATCGAACGCGCCGGCCCCATGGTGAGCAATGGGACGCTCCCGCGGTGGGCACTGCTCGAGGCCATCGCGCTTGGATCCCCCGACTCTGTTGGACAGCACAGAGGCGTGGATGTGGAACGTCTTCGGCAACTCTGCGAGACTCACAATTGTGACGTGTCGGCGATGGCGCGCGCTGAAGGCCTCAGCCGATCCGGGATGTATGCGCGCCTCAAACGAAGCGGTGTGTCAATGGGTCAACTGCGCAAATCCATACCGTGCAGTGTACGTCCAATGGACGCAGTGGTCGCCGACGTGACCCCTCTCTTGTAACTCCTTCTGCGGCATCACCCGACCCGCAATCCGGATCGGCACGACGCGTGCCCTACGTAACAGCGTCGACATCATCCGGAGTTGTCCGTGTTCATGCCTCTGTCGGTGCACGTGCTGCTAGCAGCTGGGATCGTTCTCGTTGGAATCGGGTCGGATCGGCTGCCCGCGCGGTTCGCTTCGTCACACGCTCCCGCCACCCTTAAGCCGAACCGCGGTTCGGCCCGCACCCTACACCTGCGAAACAGCAGCTGGGATGAAGTCAGGGTCGAGGTGCGCATCGGTCCCTTCAGCGCCTGTGATTCGCTCGAGTCGCTCGGCATACAGATGCTAAAGCAGGGTTACGAGTGGGTGGTGCGATTCGATGATCCGGTGGTTTGTTGGCGCCGTGACCAAACACCCGGGGACCACGCGAGCAAGTGGGATGCCTGGCAAGAGTTGAAGCTGGCCGACGATGAAATCCGCACCGTGACCCTCTGACACGTGCTCAATAGGAGCTCGCTGTGACTCTCGACACGCGCCTCTCTTACGGGACATCGGCCGCCATGGTCGACGCCTTTACGACGCTAGATCCAAGCCCGTCAACCCAACAGGTCCCTACCTTCAACCGATACCGGCGCCAAATGATGTGCGCGTCGATTTGTTGGGTCATCTGCGCATTCGCACCCACGCACACGGTTGCTCAGACGGCGCGGACCACCGCCAATCAGGGGGCGGCATACGGATGGCAGGATCCGGACGGTTTTGTAGACGGTACCAACACCTTCAGCCTCAACACGACCGATGATAAGACGATGGCAGCCTCGGGGCGCCTGTACAACACTGTAGGCGATCCCGCACCCGACATCAGCCTCCCAGCTTACAACGGGAACTACACTCTGTCGTTCAGGCTGACCGCGAGCACACCAACACTCCCTCCCGGAAACAACTCGACGATCACTGCCTTCTTGACGATAGAGTACTCGATAAACGGCGGGGGCTCATGGTTCAGTGTGGGCGGCACCTCACAGGTGACGGTTACCGGCACAGGCCCAGGTTTCTTCACGAACGTCCAGACATTCACCCCCACCGTCACCGTTTCCGGCGGCGGTCCCGTGTGGATCCGGCTTGTCCTGCGGGGTACCGCGAGCGGCACACTCCCCGGTGGAGCGGTGAAGGTCCAGATCTACGCGAGCTCGGGCGCCTACTACCCTGTGACCTGGTCGAACTTCCCCGGAACGCCCGTTGTGGATGCTCTCCCCTACAACTTCGACAACCAGAATTATGGCAGCTGCGCCCAGGCGTGTTTCGCCGCCGTCCACGCTCAGAGCACGGTGCCCTACTACTCTCTCGACGCCGCGCGGAGCGTCTCCCTCGCGTACAACGGTGATCGTGTGAGCCCGAAACCGTTTGTCGCTGTGAACGTCAAGCCAGACGTCGCCTACGGCTCCACGCCCATACAGTACAAGCTGCAGGTCAAAGTAAATGGGGGGGTCGTCACGTTCCTCAACGGAGAACTGACGCTCAACTTCGCCTACGTTGGAACACCACCCGCACGCATCGGAGGCCAGTTCGACGCCAGTAGCTACGCTACGGGTGTGTACCCGTTGGAGATCCTCGTGACCGCGGTGTATCCGAGTACGTCCCTGACTGCCTCAGTGACCACGAAGCTCGCCGTGGTCAACGAGACTACCAATCCAGTCGCACGAGGCTGGACAATCGTTGGGATACAGCGCCTTTACAGCCAGGGGGACGGATCTGCTCTTGTCACGGAGGGTGGCGGCTCGGCGGTTTACTTCCAAAAGGTCGGCAGTGCCTTCGTCGCTCCGGCTGGAGAGTTTTCTACGCTTGTAACTGGTACCCCATTAGGAGGGCCGGGATGGACACGTCGCTTCCCCGACTCGACCAAGGTCGTGTTCGACACCACGGGCAAGATGAGCGAGGTGCGGGACCGTTTCATCAACATTACGACGGTGACCTACGACGTCAGCGACCGCATCTGGAAAATCACCGACCCCAACAGCAAGATCATCACGCTGGCGTACGGCGCCAACGGGTTGAGCACAATCACTGACGCGGGTAGTCCGGCGCGCGTAACGACGGTGACGGTGGACGCGAGCAAGCGCCTTACGCTCATCAAGGATCCGGACAACGTTGGCACCGCATTCGGGTACGATGCCAGCCTACGGTTATCCACGATTACGGACCGGCGCGGGTTCACCACGACTCTGGGGTATGACGCACAGTCCGGGAAGCTCGCCAGCATCACCCCGCCTGCGGTGGAGGTGGTTAACGAGGACGGATCGCTAACGACAGCGTCGCCCATCACGACGTTCGAGTCGTGGCAGAAGAAGGGCGTGCCGTATGGGCCCACCGGCACGCCGGTGACACCGCCGCGGGCGGATACGATCTACGCCCGCATCACGGATCCCGGCGGCCACATATACCGCTATACCGTCAATCGCTGGGGCGCACCACAGCAGTCGACTGACGGGCTCGGTCGCACCACCACGGTCACATACAACCCAAACGGGCTACCGATTCGGGTCCTGTATCCCACCGGCGTGCAGGACACCATTGGGTACAGTGCGACTGGGCTCCCGACGTACGTCAGGCCGGCGGGTCGCGACTCGGCCATCTACGCGCGTTATGCCGCCTGGGCGCAGCCGGACAGCGTGTGGGGGTTCCAAGTCCCCCCAGTGCGAAACTTCATAGGCGCGAACGGGCGGGTGGACTCGACGCGAACATGGGGGCCCGGTGGCGCTGCAATTACCCGCTACGTCTACGAGACGCGAGGGCGCGTCGAGCGGATCACCGATGCACTGAACCATCTTGCCGAACGGACGTGGTACGCGGGCACGAACGGCAACCGCAGCAAGGATTCCTTGCCCGGCGGGCGCGTGCGCACTTACGGGTACGACGCGTACGGGCGCCAGACCAGCGATAGCGCGCCCGGCGTCAACCAGCGGTTTATGACTTTTGACGTGCTCAATCGGGTGCTCAAGGACTCGATTTTCGGAATGCCGCCAACCGTCAACGCGTACGACTCCCTGTTTCTCAAGACGGTGACGGATCCTAAGGGACAGGTCTATCGGTTCGCCTACAACGCCCTCGGGTGGACCACCGCCCGGACCGATCCAGCAAATCACGCCGACAGCGTGCGCTACAATCGCGATGGCCTCGTCCGGATTTGGAAGAACCGGCGTTTCGAGGTCATCGGGACGCACTTCGACGCAGCGCATCGTCCAGTCGCCAAAGGCGGAACGAACACCGACTCGGTCACCTGGACCTACCCGAGCGACACGGTGGTGACGGCAACCAATCCGTGGGCAACGGACACGCAGTTCTTCAGCCGGGCCGGCCGGCTCGACTCAATCCGAACGAAGCTCTCGAACCAAGCGTTCACGCAACGATTTCGCTACACAATCGGCGGCCAGCTAGATAGCGTCACGGCCGTAGGCGGCGGCATCACGTTCCTCGCGCGGAAGTACGTCTGGGATGCGCAGACCGGCCAGCTGAACTCGATCCGCCTCGGGGGCGGCGGGAGCACGGCGCTAGCGCGGAACGCGGACCTTCAGGTCACGGCGGCTACGTTGCCTGGCGGCGATCAGGTCGCCCATGCGTACACGTCCGTACACGACGACGCAGAGACCTCTACAGGCGCGCAATACGCCCAGACCATCAACCGCTACGTGAGTTTCGATATCGCGCGGCGCATCGATCGGCAGATCTTGGGAGACGGCACGAGCGGTTGGGACTACGGCTACGATGCGCTCGGTCGGCTGATGGCGGTGGAGCAGATCACGGATCAAGGTGGAAGCAATCCCTGTACGCCGCCGAACATAATCGACGAAAACGGCAACGAGTGCACGTACGCGGGAAGTTGGGTCGTGGTGCCCGGGGGCAGCGTGTATTTCAGTTATGACTCGGTGGGCAACCGCCGGGATCAGAGCGGTACCTACGGTCCCGGGAACCGCATTCGCCAGTTCGCGGGCTGCACGTACGTCACCGATTCCCTCGGCGACGGCAACGTGCTCTCGCGGACGTGCGGAGCAGAGACCGTCCGCTTCCACTGGACGGCCGAGTCACGCCTCAAGGCGCTCAAGGTAGTGGGTGGTGACAGCATCGACTTCCACTACGACGCGGCCGGCCGGCTCGTGCGAAAGGACGTAAACACGGTGGTGCAGGCGTATTTCCTGTGGCAGGGGGACAACCTGCTCGCGGAGCTGAACGCTGGCGCGACGGCGAAGATCGCCGAGTACTCGTACTATCCGGGGCTCGACAACCTACACGCGGTGATCACGGGAACGACCCCATACTTCGCTCACGCCGACGGCATCGGAAATGTGATCGCGCTGACGGACTCGGCCACAAAGACCATCCAGCGAAGTTACGCATTCGACGTGTGGGGCACGTTGAACGGAGGAACGGACGTAAAGCCGTTCAACAACGTGGACCGCCCACGGTTCAAGGGGGCGCTCTGGCTCGGTCCGCAGGTCGACCTGTACTATATGCGGGCGCGGTGGTACGAACCGAGGAGCGGACGATTCTTGAGTGAAGACCCGCTCGGTCTCGAGGCAGGGATTAACCAGTACGTTTTCGCAAATGATGATCCGATCAACCGTAGGGACCCAACAGGGTTAGATCCAAACTGCCCCGCAGGTTACACCTTCATTATCGAAATTGATCTTGAGACTGAGAGCGTAATTACATACTGCGAGAATGACGCTGGTCATCGGACTTTCCCCAATCCTGTCGAGCTCGAGCCAGTAACCGTCACAGCTTGCCAGTACTGCGGCCCCTATGACTTTCAATTCGGACGGCCTCCTGCGACAGCTGTGACAGCAGGGGGGGCGATGAATGACTTCAGGTTGCTTCTGTGCATGTGGGGACTATGCAACTATCTCGTGAATGAGGCACCGAATGGTGGCGTTCAGCCTGTAAGGAACGCACCCGGCGTCCGGGTGCCAGGAGTCTCTCCTGACCTACCAGAGGCGCCGCCCGGTCAGCCGCCAAAACGCGTACCAGTGCCGGGAGGGGAACCGCCGCTCAAGCCCGGTCCGAGTCCTCGGGTCTCACAGATCCGTCAGCCTCCCGGGAGATGGATCATTTTTACCCGTCCCTTCATCTGGGTAAACAGCTGGTCATTGCTCGTGGGGTGTCGCGCACGGGGGTTCACTTGTTATGGGACGTAGCACGACGAGTGTACCGAGTGGCGGCCCGCCTTTTGGCGGACGCCGCGCCCGGTTTTGTTGTTACCGCTCGCAGGTCCTGTTTGGCTCAGGAGGTTTGTATCTTAACTCGATGCGAGGACAGTCTGACCCGGACCAGCTACTTCCTAACCCTTGGGCGGTCGCCACCGTGACGGTGCGACAGGACTGGACAGCCTCGGTTGACTATGTGGCGACGTGGCAGACGCCCCCCTCAGGGCCGCTGCACATCAATATGCGCGCCCCTGGACTGTCACAACTGACAGCGACTGGATCCCCAGGCTTGGAGGTGACTGCCCTCGCATGGCGTGGACGCGCAAACGTCGTAGTGCGGCCCCAGGCAGAAGGTCCGGTATCTCTTCAACTGAGATATGCCCTCCGACTCACGCCGTTCGAAGGCGGCAACGCTTACCTCCTCAGCCTTAGTCGAACAGCCTTTCCGCGGCTCGCGAGCCTTGGCGGCGAACCCAAAGCACGCCCTCCTTGGTGTGCACAACCGGACCTGGTGGTGGACATCGCGGACACGGCGTCTGACGTCCAGCTGCTCGGTTCGCGTTACCGTCATGCCCCTGACTCGCCGGGCAACCGGTTTGGGTTCTATGACCATGCTCCAGCTGCCCCGATCCTTGTTGGCACTCTAACAACCCATCGGAATGGACCTCCCGTGGCAGTACTATGCGCAGGTGCAGACGGGGACCCTGAGATGGCTGCGCTCTGTGAGATCGTTTTCGATGAAGCCACTCGCATCCTCGCATTCCTGCGCCGCGAGTACGGTGAGCCCGCAGTGGCGCTCGATTCGATAGTACTCGCTCAAGCAGGGGACCATCCATCATTGAGTCTCGGCTCAAGCATTTTTCTCAATGTAAGGCGCGTGCTTCAACATCCCACGGTTGAGGAGAGACGTTACCATGTCGGCGGAATGCTCGCGCACGAATTTGCTCACTCTTGGTGGGCCTATTCCGCCCTGTGGCACGACCTTCGGTTCAGCAATGGCGCTGACGAGATGATTGCAGCTCTTCTGGAACTCATAACGGCGCACGCTGTCGGTGGGACCAATCGGACGAGAATAGCCGCAAAATGGGGGATCTGGGCCAAATTCGAGGGTGCATTGGAGAGGAGCGAGGCCCATCTTCGAAGAACGGGATGTTCCGATAGCGGTGTCTGGGCAGCCGCAGTGCTGCAAGGTGTAATGCGCCACCGTATCGAGCGTGTACGTCTCGTGCTCCGAGATCTATGGGACACTTCTCACCATACCTTACTACAACGACACCATCTCCGTGATGCGCTCGATGCGCGGATTGGCCTGCCAGCCGGAGAGGCGACAATTGAGGCATTGGACCGACCAAAACCGGTGCTGGCGACTCTGCGAGTAGAGAAACCCTCTAAGCGCAGTGGCTGGAAACTGCTCATTCGCGTGAGGAGCGATAGGGCTCAAGTGCTGAGGAGACTGAAAGTCGCTCGTCCAAGCGTGGGAACCGTTCGAGAGGAGCGAAACGAGATCGTGATTGACCTACATTCGTTGCACGAGCTCCAGACCGCCGCAGTCGAGCTTCAACCAGCCTGTTTCTTCTCCCGTCGCGAAGCGCGTGCACTCTTCCTGACCAAAACCGATCTCAAATCGAGAATGTGGCGGTGGGCAATCGCGGTCCTCCAGAACCAGGACGGTGACGCTCTTCAAGGCCGAATCGTCGCAGTTCTAGTCTGTCTGGTTCTCAACCCAGACCATCCCGCCGGTTTCTGGGGTCTCGCTCGCCTTAAGCTACCACGCGGTCTTCGCCGCTTGTTCCAAAGAGCGGCGTTCGAACGCTGTATTTACGCTGCCGATGACCAGTACAGCAGCAATTGAACGTATGGATGCAGGCGCTCGCGGACTTGGGATAGGCATTTTCGCTTGCCGCTTCCTGGGCGCAAGGCCATGGTTGCCCGCTACCGTTCGATCCCGAGTTCCTATTCACCGAGAGAAACCGATGAGGTCATTGCCCAGTTTGTACCACAACAACGGATCGAAATTCGACTTAATCAGTCAGAGCATCTTTCAAACCTCATCGGAACACAACGTCGCGTCCAGTTCGGTGCTCAAGCTGCAGGGAAAACATTGGCCCGCTACGCGGGGCCGAGTTTGGAGACCCGTGCTCGAACCATTCGTGTCGAGGACCTGTACACGCGTCATTGGTTGAGGAGGGTAAGTTCACCTTGCCTGTTCACGGCTGGTTGACTGTTCGTGTTCAGAATTCACAGATTTTGGCAGGTTATCGCATGTGCTCTGGACGTCTAGCGACTTGTCTTTAGCTGGTTTCGGTGATCCCCGACGGTCCTCATCACGCGGGGTTGCAGGTTCGATTCCTGCCGGGCCTGTAAGTAGGACAAGCAGTTAGTGTCCTGCCTCAGTTGAAATGTGACTCCCATCCCCTCCACACCATGGAGGGAGGAGGAGTCGATGAGCCAAGACCCCGGAGCAACGGCCGCCAGCGCCGGCACTTCACGCCGGAGGACAAGGCGACCATCCTGGGTCGCCATCTGGCCGACAAGGTGCCGGTGTCGGATCTGTGCGACGAGTACCACATCCCGCCGAACCTGTTCTACCTGTGGCAGCGGCAGGCCCTGGAGGGGCTGAGCCGAGTGTTTGAGGACGGACGCACGCGCCGCGGGCAGACCCGTGCGGTCCCTGACCGGTTTGCTGCTGATCATGCCTCGGCGTGAGCAACGGGATGTACGACACGATTCTGCCGTTTCCCGAGTTCCACCCTGCGGAGCCACCCGAGCTGTTTCGGGCCGTGCCGTATTCCGTGATCGCGCGCATGCAGAATGCTCCCTCGCCGGGACTCGTGCCCGTGGTCCTCGGTCCGCTCGAGCTGACGTTTCGTCCTCCCTTCCAGCCGATCCGCCGGGTAGCTGGCGTCGTCCGGCTCGATCGCGATGCTGCGGGTTGCTCGTGGGCGATGCCGCTGGGATTGTTGAGCGATCCGTACCTCGTCATCAACGCGCCCCAGCTCGACCCGGCGGGCTACCCCTACGACGCGTTGATCGGAGGCGCGATCACGCCGGCGGATTCGTCGACCCTGTGGAAGGCGCACTGGGATCACGATCGACTTCGCACGCGTGGAAATGAAACCGTAACGGTCAGCGTTTCCGCTGGCCGTCATTGAACATTGATCATTGGTCATTGATCATTGTTGTTTGGTCCCGCTGTTCAGTTCGCGCCGTTGTCCGAGGGCGACGTCCAGACCTTCGTGTTCACGGTGATATTGTCCAAGAACACGAACCCTGGACCCACGTCCGTCCCTTCGTCGAACACGATTGCCAACCCACGGATCGTCGCCCCAGGGTACGCGGCGATCGCTGCCTGGACATCCCATGTGTCAGTCGTCCAGACACTGCCGACGCTGTGAGTCGCGGCGCTGCAACCCAAGAAGACGATCTGGGGATCGCCATTGGCATCGGTGAGGCTGATGTTCCACCGCGGAGCCCCGCCACCGCAATGACCATCGTTGCGATGCTCCCAGGTCAGGATGGTCAGGTCTGTCGCCGGCAGGCCCTCCAGGCCGTCGATCACGGCGACGGCGGCGGCGAAGGTCTCGGTGGTTGTGAACTTCTGCATATAGAGAGCGTGGTCTGCTTTGCCGCGCTCGTCCGGCAGGCCCTCATTGGCCCGCCACGCCGCCAAGGAATGCTCGCCGAACCCGCGGGGATGCAGGTTCATCCCGGACTGCCCGCCACCCACATCCAACGACAGTCGACCGCGCGTCGCTAGTGAGCCTGCACCTGCTGGTGCGGCTGCCTCCCGACAAGCGGCGAGCACGAACGCCGCCGTCGCCAACCCTGCGAATGCGAGACGCCTGATCATAGAGTCTCCTTGTCCAAACCACTCCACGGGCAGCTGGATGCTGGGCGGAGTAACCCGCATTCAACCTAGGTTTGGGGTGTGACACGGCCAGACCGACCGATTTGCGAGGTAAACAGGCCACTTTCCGGGTTCGCGTGCACTCACAGGTCCTCGCTAGTCACGCAAACCACGACAGCTAAACGCCGACCGTACGCTGCCATTGCCGGCGTGACCGTCCTCACGGCGGGTGTTCGCGTCGAAGGCGAACGATTGTCGGCGGAAAGCAGCCTGCCCTAGAGGTGAGCGACAAAGGCAAACCCGGCGAAAAGCCGGCGACGCAAAGCTACGAGGCTACAGCGCCGAGTGCGCCATGCCAGTCGAGCTGCCGAAACACTCTTTCAGGGGACAGGCCATGCGTAGGCTCAATCTCTTACTGATAGCGCTCCTCTGCACCGGGGCAGCCTGCGAGTTGCCGACTGAGCGCGGCTCGGGGACCGAGCCCGTCGCGAGTGTCACCGTCGCCCTGGGTGCATCCGTACTCGGTATCGGGCAAGGAACCCAGAGCACAGCCACGCTTCAAGACCCGAATGGTCATGTGCTCGAGGGGCGCGCGATTACGTGGGAGAGTTCCAACACGAGCGTCGCGAGCGTGGACGCGAACGGCTACGTGTCGGCGCTCGCAATCGGCACGAGCACCATCACGGCATCGAGCGAGGGCAAGAGCGGCTCGGCGAGTCTCACGGTCCAGTCTTCGCCGCCGCCACCCCCACCGCCGCCGCCGCCGCCGCCACCACCGCCGCCGCCGCCACCTCCGCCGCCGCCACCACCGCCGCCTGGCTCCATAAGCGGTTTGTGGGCCACCGCCGCAGAGCTCGCGGTGCTACCGACGTCGGGAGCACCGTGGGACAACGTCCAACGAGCGGCCGACACCGACCTGTCGGGCGGCCAGCTCGGCATCCGCGACGATCACAATGCTCGCACAATGGCTGCCGGCCTTGTCGCGCTCAGGCTCAACAGCGATACCTACCGCGCTAAAGTGCGTGAGTCGCTCCGTGGTCTCATGGCCAACCCGATGTACGCCGCCGACCCGCTCGCCAACCTCCGGCGGCTCGGGGCTTACGCAATCGCCGCTGACCTGATCGACCTGAAAACCTTCGATCCGGCTTTCGATCAGCAATTCCGCAGCTGGCTGGATCAGGCGCGCAAGCACACTCTGGACGGAGAGAACACCGCGCAGTATCACGAGCGCCGGCCGAATAACTGGGGCACGCACGCCTGCGTCGCGCGCGTGGCTGCTGCACTCTACCTGGGTGACAGCGCGGAGGTCGCGCGCGCCGCTTTCGTCTTCCGCGGCTGGCTCGGTGACCGCACTGCGTACACCGGCTTCAGCTATGGCGACCTCTGGTGGCAGGCCGATCTGTCGCAGCCGGTCGGGATCAACCCGGTGGGTGCAACGATGCAGGGCCAGAACATCGACGGCGTGTTGCCCGAGGAGATGCGTCGCTCAGGCGCCTTCGTCTGGCCGCCACCGCAAGAGAACTACGTGTACACGGGGCTCGAGGGCGCCATCGGGTGCGCCGTTCTCCTCTCACGCCGGGGCTACGACGTGTGGAACTGGTCGCACCAGGCGATGCTTCGGGCGTACGTCTGGCTACACCAGCAGGCGAACTACCCGGCCGCCGGGAACGACGGCTGGCAACCGGTGATCATCAACAAGATCTACGGCACGAGCTTCCCGGTCCCGTCGCTGTCATCCATAACACCAGGGAAGAACATTGGTTGGGGCGAGTGGACCCATCAGCCCTAGACGTGAGCTGACAGTTTTAGCGAGATGATCCCAACTCCGGAGGGCGAAGTCGGTGCCTTCCGGAGTTGCTGTTAATTCACCGCAACAGTATCGACTGCCTACCGACACAGGCGAATCGCAGCACTGCCGGCTAGCGGCCGCTCGGCCGGTCCATACGCTGACGCCACAGCCTCTTAGCTGATTCTCCCTCGGTCCACACGGTCGGCCCGGATAATGCGCTTGCCCAGTTGTGGTGCCGCGAAAAAATCGCGGCCGTTGGCCTGCAGGGCACCCAAGAAATCCTCTGCCGCCAGCAACCTGAACCCCCCGGATCGCACCGCTACGGAGGATTGTCTTGGACCGTCCGCTCGCAGCCCAAGTCTACCGTTGCCTCAAAATCGCTGCTGTCGCGCTCATCACGACTCAGGTCACGTGCGTAGATCAAAAGCTGCCGACCTTCTCCGAGCCGGAGGTTAGTTCCGAAGTTCTGCCCTCCAGCAGCATCACGCATACGCGGCTTACCTCCGGCAACAGCGCCAGCAACCGGACCAGCTACACGACCGCGTCCATTTCGCCCGCGCCCAACGCGCTCATCACGCTGGCCGTGCTGATGCGACGCTCGTCCGGCGCGCAAACCCCCACCATTTCTGGTGGCGGCATACCGGCGTGGAATCTCGTGTCGAGCGTGAGCTTCGACTCGAAGAGTTCGCCCGACAGGCGGCTCATGATCTTCCGGGCGATGACCGCCACCCCGGGCACGGGTGCGATCAGGATCACCTTCACATCCACCGCCTCCAACGTGCAGTGGATCGTGTCGCAGTGGGAGGGCATCGATCAGGGCGGCACCAACGGCTCGGCAGCGATCGTGCAGACCGGCATTGCGAGCAGTGACGGCGCCACCAGCCTGACGGTCCCGCTTGCTGCCTTCGGCTCCGCCAACGACGTCGCCTACGGCGTCACCGGCGTGGCGCGGAGCGGTCCCACCGTCACGCCGGGTACCGGCTTCGCGGAAATCGCGGAGGTGTCGTCCGGCGAGGGCTCCGCGCTACAGGCAGAATGGGCGACCAATCAGCCGACGGTCACGGCGAGCTGGGGCTCGTCGGTAAGGGCCGGGATGTTGGGGGTCGAGATCAAGGCGGGCGGCACGCCGCCGCCACCTCCGCCGCCGCCACCACCGCCACCGCCGCCACCGCCTCCGCCACCACCGCCACCGTCGCCTTCCCTGTCCACGGTGTCGGCAGATCCGACCTCGATCGCGGCGGGCAGCGCGACATCCACCATCACCGTCACTGCGAAGGACACGAGCGGTAATCCGATCAGCGGCGCCACCGTCGTCCTCTCGGCCACCGGCACGGGCAACACGCTGACGCAACCGTCTGACACGACCGGCGCGAACGGTGTGGCGACCGGATCGATCAGCTCGACCAGCCCTGGGACAAAGACCGTCACGGCCCAGATTGCCGGGATCACCATCACGCAGACCGCGACGGTGACGGTGACGTCCGGGCCGGTTTCCGCTGCGCAGTCCAGTGTCGCGGCGTCACCCACGTCGGTCGCTGCGGGCGAGACATCCACCATCACGGTCACGGCGAAGGACTCGATCGGTGATCCGGTCAGCGGCGCGACGGTCGTGCTCACGGCCACGGGCACCGGCAACACGCTAACGCAACCGCCCGACACGACCGACGCGAACGGTGTGGCCACCGGAACGATCACCTCCACCGCCGCGGGGACAAAGACCGTCACGGCCCAGATAAACGGGACGACCATCACGCAGACCGCGACGGTTACAGTGACGCCCGGGCCGGTCTCCGCTGCCCAGTCCACGGTCGTGGCTTCACCCACGTCGGTCGCTCCCGGCGCGAACTCCGCGATCACGGTGACGGCGAAGGACGCCTACGGCAACCCGATCAGCGAAGCCGCGGTCACGCTCGCGGGGAGCGGGGCGGCGAACGTCACGCAACCGGCGGCCCCCACGGACGCGAACGGAATGGCGAGCGGGTCGGTGAGTTCGCTGACGGAAGGGCCACTCACAGTCTCGGCCACGATCAACGCCATCGCGATCACCCAGACTGCGACGGTCAACGTAGTCGCGTCGCACTCCACAGGGCCGATCACGCACACGCTGCTTACCTCGGGCCACGACATAAACAACGTGAGGATCTACACGACGGCCTCGATCGCGCCGGCGCCCAACGCCCTCGTCACCGTCGCTGTGCTGACGCACCAATCCGCCGCCGCCGCCCCGGCCCCAACGCTCACGGGCGGTGGCATGGCTGCCTGGGAGCTCGTGGCCACGGTCGCCTTCAACGGAGCCACCCCGCTCGATCGGGTCTCGATTTTCCGCTCCATGAGCGCGACACCCGGGAGCGGGCCGATCACCATCACGTCGAGCGTAACGGTCTCCAACTGCCAATGGATCGTGTCGCAGTGGGGGGGAGTGGAGACGAGTGGCGCGAATGGGGCCGGAGCCATCGTACAGACGGGCTCGAGCACCGGCGCCGCCGTGACCGGTCTGACGGTATCGCTCGCGAGCTTCGGGGCTGCCGCCAACGTGGCCTACGGGGTATTCGGCATCGCCAGCGCGACGCCGATCGCCACGGCGGGCAGCGGCTTTAGCGCGATCGACCAGCAGCCCTCAGGTGAGAGCACCACCGGCGACCTGTTCGCCGAGTGGGCCGTCAACGACAATACGATCGATGCGACGTGGGCAAGCAAGGCTGCGGGAGCATTGGGCGTCGAGATCAAAGCCGGCGGCCACTCGGAACCGGTCGTGCCGGTGGCGTCGGTCGAAGTGAGCCCCGCGGCAACGGAAGTCTCCGTGGGGAGTACGACCCAGCTGACTGCGACCCTCAAGGACGCCGTCGATGAACCTATTTATGGTCGCCCGATCACCTGGTCGAGCAACGCACCCCAGTTTGCGACGGTGTCGTCCACGGGCCTCGTGACGGGCGTCGCC
Source organism: Gemmatimonadales bacterium (assembly GCA_044869265.1). Lineage (GTDB taxonomy): Bacteria > Gemmatimonadota > Gemmatimonadetes > Gemmatimonadales > GWC2-71-9 > 20CM-2-65-7. The sequence continues at coordinate 49,213 of JBIOXD010000018.1, read as the reverse complement.
GTGGGGGCGGCCACGATCACCGCGACAAGCGAGGGTGTCAGTGGTAGCGCGAGCGTAACGGTGACGTCCAACACGGTTCCGGTGGCTACGGTCGTCGTGACGCCGGCGTCGTCGACTATCCCGCTGGGTGGAACGGCACAGCTCACTGCGACCACGAGGGACGCGCAAGGAAACACGCTGACCGGCCGTCTCGTCACCTGGGCGGCCGGCGGCTCCGGGGCGGCGACCGTGTCGTCGACGGGCCTCGTCACGGGTGTGGGGGCGGGAACGGCGACGATCACCGCGACGAGCGAGGGCATCACCGGCAGCGCGAGCGTGACGGTCACGGCGGGCGGGGCGGCCGTGCTAGGTCAGTGGTCGGCGGTGATCGCGGCTCCAACCATCCTGGTGCACCAGCACCTGCTGCTCGACGGCAAGGTACTGATCTTCGGTGGCACCAGTGAGATTCCACAGTTGTTCGATCCCGCGACTGGCCTCTTCACGGCGAAGCCGATTTCCGAAATCATGTTCTGCAGCGGCCACAGCTGGCTGCCGGACGGCCGGCTGCTCGTGAGCGGCGGCGGATCCGGCAACGGCCTCGGCCACTTCAACACAGACATCTTCGATCCCGCCACCGCATCGTGGATCACGGGTCCGGACATGGCCTACGCGCGGTGGTACCCGACGGTGACGACCATGCCGAACGGCGAGGTCGTGACGATGGGGGGCGCCGACCAGAACGGGAACGCCGTGCCGATCTCCGAAATCGGAAACGGGACGAGCTGGCGTAAGCTCACGGGCGCGAGCCTCACGCTGCCGAATTACCCGCGCAACTTCGTGGCGCCGGACGGCCGCCTGTTCGTCGCCGGCCCGCAGAGGCAGGGCTATTGGTTCAACGTTTCCGGCACCGGCAGCTTCACGTCCGGGCCCTCCATGAACTTCGGCTCTCGCGTCTACGGGTCCGCGGTGATGTACGAGGCAGGCAAGATCCTCTTCGTGGGCGGCAATTCCAGCCCGACGAACACGGCGGAGATCATCGACCTCAATCAGTCGAGTCCTCAGTGGACGTATACAGCCCCCATGACCAAAGCCCGTTGGAACCTCAACGCGACCGTGCTGCCGGACGGCCAGGTGTTGGTGACCGGCGGCGTGAGTGGCGACCGCTCCAACGCCAACCTGAAGGTCAACACTACGGAAATGTGGAATCCCGCCACGGGCCAGTGGACGACTTTGGCGAGCAGCGCGTCGCTGCTCCGCGGCTATCACTCGACCACGTTGCTGCTGCCGGACGGGCGGCTGATTCACGGTGGCGGCGGTGCCGGCGGCGGGACCATCGACAACTTCAACTATGAGATCTACTCGCCCCCGTATCTCTTCCGGGGGGCACGCCCGAGCGTCACCGGCGTGACGGGATCGCCGGGATACGGCCAGGTGCTGACGGTGCAGACGCCTGACGGGGCCAGCATCACCAAAGTGACCCTGATCCGGTTCGGCTCGGTGACGCATGCGTTCGACGAGGCCCAGCAGCTGGTGACGCTGACCTTCTCGCAGACGCCCGGCGGGATCTCCGTCAACCTGCCGTCGAGCGGTAACACCGCTCCACCCGGCCCGTACATGCTGTTCCTCGTGAACAACAATGGCGTGCCATCGATCGGACAGATATTGCGGCTGCAGTAAGGCGAGCGCAGTAAGCCGTGAGCCGTGCGCCGGAAGGCGTAGTTCTGCGCACGGCTCACGGCGCACGGCGCACGGCTCACGGCCCACGCCATTGATCATTCGTTTCTCCGCGTCCACACCTCTATTACGCCTGACGAGTGACCCTGACCGTAGCGCTGTGCTGCTTCGGGACCGCTGAGGCGCCGGAGACGCTCCACCTCGAGCTTGGGAATGCTGTGAAGCGACTGGAGGCCACCCAGCAAGAATCCATCGACGTAAACTCTGAGTTCTACCTCGCTGGGACCGCGGCTGTGCAACCAACTGGGTCGAAACTCCTGCACCAAGCCATACGCGTCCGTCGCCATCGATCCTGCGAACTCCTCGCGCAGCAGCTGCTGGAAATCGCGCATCGGTTTCCGCCCTTCAGCGGGGGCGGCGAGCACGGCGGCTGCAGGGGCAGCGGAAACAGGGGCAGGGGCAGGGGCAGGCGTGGGGGCGGGGGCGGCGACGACAGCGGGAACGGCAACGACAGCGGCAGCGGATTCGGCCGTCGCGGTCGGTTCAGCGCTGTACACCACCCTTCCACCCTGAGTCTTGATTTGCAATGCGCTGCCCCCCGCTTCGCGGTATCCAACGACTCGCGGCGCCGCGGTGTTGTAGGCTCCCGACACGACGCGCGCGACCGGCATGCGAATCACCCAGTCGCGGACGATCCACGCGCCGTTTGGCACGCGCATGAACTCCACCCGACCGCCCGCCCTCGGCGCGTTCAGGCGCTCGGGTATCCGCGTGTACGTGAACTCGAGATAACGCAGCTCGGCGTTGTCGCGGTCGACCCACAACGTCCCTTTCACATCGGGCAGGTTCCGTCCCCGCGCCGGAGTGAAGGCTAGGCCCACCAGGCCCTTCTCCGCCCTCGTCTCGAAGCAATGCGTGCGCAGGAAAATGTCCGACAGCAACACCTCGGCATCCGGGGCGCGGTAGTTCCACATATCGTCCTCTACGACGACGTAGCCGTTCACCATGAGCTCGACTGCCGGTGCGCTGCGAAACGGGACCTGGTGATAGCCGACTTGTCGCCAGACGGAATCGGGACCGGCTCGACGCCCGCCCGTCGTCACCTCGCGTTCGAAAAGGCTGAGCTCGTACCAATAACCCGATCCCCGCGATGTCCACGCGACAGCGGCCAGCGCTTCGCGGATTTCTTCCCAGAGTACGGCCATCGAGGCGCCCGCCGCCACGTCACATTGTTGTTCCCCGGCCACGACGACTTCCTTCAGGGGCACCGGAATGGGATCGATGGCGGCGTTGTAGGTCGTTGTCTCGTCCATCCCCAGGGCCAGCGGAGCCGATACGAATGGACGGAAGCCGATGCGCTTGGATCGGAGCCGATACGTGCCGGCCGCCGGCGCCTGCAGGACGAACTGGCCCGCGGCGTCGGTGATCGCGCGGGCGCGCTCCAGTCCTTCCGCGTCCAGCAGCGTGAGGAAGGCGCCGTGCAGCGGTGTGCGACTGATGCTGTCTATCAGCTGACCGCGGACCGTCTGCGCCGCCAGTGTGCGCGTGCACACGGTCATCAGGGCGAGCCAGAGCAGTCGCACGCGACTAGGGTCTCCCTCCCGGGTGTTCCCACCAGCGAAAACGTTGCGGCTCGAGCTTTGCCAGCTTGTAGAGATTCCGCACGATGCGTCCCACGAAGAGAGCGACCATGCCGGCCAGCAGGATCGTGAGCGTCCAGTTGGCGACGGTGGGGACAAGGGTGTGCGGACGGGGGAACACGAGCAGCAAGGTATTGAGCAGGATCAACAGGAGGCGCACTTCGGTGGGACCGATTCGGCCGTAGGAAATCTTGAAGACGCCAAACACGCTCGATTCGAGATAGACGTTGATCGAGAGTGCGAGATACACGATCACCAGCCCGAGGGCGATCGCCAGGTCCACATATGGCGAGAGCCCGATGCCCAAACCGATGACCGTCGTGGAAAACGCGTCCACGACGTGATCGAGATAGTATCCGTATTTGGGCCGCTGTGTGTTGCGCACGCGCGCGAGCGTGCCGTCCAGACTATCGCCCAGCCAGTTCACGACGAGCATCGCACTCGCGACCCACAGCCAGCGCGGATCGTAGCGGGTCAGCGCGTACGCGACCCCCGCGGCTGTGGCGGCGAGCGTCCCCAGAGCGGTGAGATGGTTCGAGCGGATCTGGCGCGGAACGCGCGCGGCAAGCCACAGCAGCACGGGCCGCTCGAGGCCGGCCAGCAGGAACGTCATCTCCCGCTTCGAGGACGCGGCGGTTGGCGTCGTCATCAATCCCAGAGGGTTTGGGTCAACGGAGGGCACAGGATTCGAACCTGTAAGGGCTTGCGCCCGCCGGTTTTCAAGACCGGTGCCTTAGCCATTCGGCCAGCCCTCCCCAACGTCTCCTAACCTAGTGCGGCGCCGATGAGCGTTGAAGCGCGCCGTATGACTTTCGGGGCCCCCTCCTTGCGACTGTCCGCACTTCGGTATACGTTCGGGTCCCCCTTTCGCACACAACCGGGACCGACGATGTCGATTTCCCGCTGTCTGTTTCGACGTATCTGTGACCGCAATGTGGAACTAGCGCGCGGGACGTCCCGTTACGTTCAGGGCTATTCGGTCGACTCACATTCTCCGGAAGACTCTCGCACATGAAACTGTCCGAAACCTCCATTAGACGGCCCGTGCTCGCGAGTATGCTGTCGGGCGCGCTGGTGCTGTTCGGCTTCATCGGCTACACGCGCCTCTCCGTACGCGAGCTGCCCGACATCGATCCTCCCGTCGTCTCGGTCACGACGACGCTGCCCGGCGCGAACGCGCGCGTCGTGGAAACGGCGGTCACCGACGTACTCGAAGAGGAGCTGTCGACGATCCAGGGGCTACGCACGCTGAGCAGCGCGTCGGCGGAGCAGACCAGCAACATCACGCTCGAGTTCACTCTGGACCGGCCCATCGACATCGCGGCGCAGGACGTGCGCGACAAGGTGTCGCGTGTGCGCGGCCGGTTGCCGGAAGACGTGCTCGAGCCGGTGATCGAGAAGCAGTCGGCCGATGCGCAGCCGTTCTTCTGGCTGGCGCTGAGCAGCAACAATTACGACCTGATGCAGCTCTCCGACGTCGCCGACCGGTTGGTGAAGGCGCGGCTGCAGAGCCTGCCGGGCGTCGGCAGCGCGGGCATCTTCGGTGAGCGGCGCTACGCGATGCGGGTGTGGCCCGATCCCGAGGCGCTGTCCGCGCGCGCGCTCACCGTGCAGGACGTCGAGGCGGCGATCGTTTCGCGCAACGTCGAGATTCCCGCAGGCCGGATCGAATCGACCCGGCGCGAGTTTTCGGTTCGCTCGCTCGGCGAGCTCAAGACACCGCAGGAATTCGGTGAGCTCGTCGTTGCCAGCCAGGGCACCCAGCTCATCAAACTGAAAGACGTGGCCAACGTCGCGCTCGGCCCGGAAGAAGATCGCTCGATCTTCCGCTGGAACGGGTCTCCATCGGTAGCGATCGGCGTGGTCCGGCAGTCAAAGGCGAACCTCATCGAGGTTGCGCGGAGGATCCGCGAAGCGCTGCCCGGCATCCAGCAGTCGCTGCCGGCCGGTGTGAAACTCGACCTCGCCTACGACGGATCGGTGTTCGTCACCCACTCGATCGACGACGCCCGCCTCACCCTCCTGATCGCGGCCGTCCTGGTCGTGCTGATCATCTTCGTGTTTCTGCGCAACGTCCGGTCCACGATCATTCCGGGCCTCGCGATCCCCGCGTCGATCATCGCGACGTTCGCGATCATGTACTTCCTCGGCTTCTCGATCAACAACTTCACGCTGCTCGCGTTGACCATCGCGATCGGCATCGTCGTGGACGACGCAATCATCGTGCTCGAGAACGCGTTCCGGCACCAGGAGGAGTTGCACGAAGATCCCGAAACCGCGGCCGTGAACGGCACGAACGAGATCGGATTCGCCGTGATCGCGACGACGATCGCGCTGGTGGCGGTCTTCACCCCGCTGGGATTCCTGCGGGGATCGACCGGACGGCTGCTCAGCGAGTTCGGCATCGCCGTGGCGGGCGCAGTCGTGATCTCGGGATTCGTGGCGCTGACGCTGACGCCAATGCTCTGCGCCAAGATCCTGCGCGTGTCGCACTCGCACGGCGAGTTGTTCAAGACGTTCGAGCGCGGCTTCAACGCGCTGTCGGAGCGCTATGCCCGGCTGCTCGACCGCGCGCTGCATCATCGCGCCGCGGTGCTGTGGGGGACCGTCGGGATCGTGGCCGTTTCGGTCTTTTTCTTCCTCGGGTTCAAGCCGACCAAGTTGCAAAACGAGCTGATCCCGGACGACGACCGTGGCTTTTTTCTCGTGGTGGTGCGGGGTCCGGAAGGCGCCTCGCTCGACTATAGCGACGGTTACGTGCGCCAGATCGAGCAGATCATCGGCAAGACCCCCGACATCACCGGGTACTTCACGATCATCGGCGGGTTTGCGGGCGGGGTCAACAGCGCGTTTATCGGCGTGATCCTCAAGGACTGGAGCGAGCGCAGCACGAGCGTTCAGCAAATGGTCGGCGGTCTGTTCCCGCAGCTCATGGGGATCTCCGGGGTCTTTGCGTTCCCCTACGCCCCTGGAGCGATCGGCTTTTCCCAGCCGATTCAATACGTGGTGCAGCATCCCGATTTCGACAAGCTCACGCAGATCATGGGGCCGTTCGTGGGCCGCGCCTCGCAGATCAACGGCCTCGTGAACGCCCAGCCCGATCTGTTCGTGAACAAACCGGAGCTGCGGGTCACGTTCGAACGCGACCGGGCCGAGGACCTGGGTGTCCCCGTGCGCGACGTTGCGGGCGCGCTGCAGACGCTGCTCGGCGGCCGGCGGGTCAGCACGTTCACGCGCAACGACAAGCTGTACTACGTGATGGTGCAGCTGGATCCAAAGGATCGCGCGACGCCGAGCGACATGAGCGGGATCTATTTGCGCGGGAAGAGCGGACAGCTGGTGCAGCTCGCCGCGCTCGCCAACGTCGTGGAGGGCGTGGGCCCGCGCCAGATCAACCACTTCAACCGCGTGCCGTCCTTCACCCTGTCGGCGTCGCTGCTGCCGAATCTCAAACAGGGCGAGGCGCTTGATTCGCTCGACGCGGTCGCGCGCGAAGTGTTGCCGCCCGGAAGCACGACCGAGCTGGCGGGGGAGTCGCGGGAGTTTCGCGAGAGCGGCGGCGCGGTGTACTTCGCGTTCGGCGTCGCGCTGATCGTGGTGTTCATGGTGCTGGCGTCGCAGTTCGAGTCGCTGGTACACCCCTGGACGGTGCTGCTGGCCGTGCCGCTCGCGATTGCGGGGGCGCTGGGAACGCTGAAGTTGGCGGCGATCCTCGGCAAATCAGGGGCAACCATGAACCTGTACAGCCAGATCGGCATGATCCTGCTGATCGGGCTCGTGGCCAAGAACTCGATCTTGCTCGTGGAGTACGCCAACCAGTTGAAGGCGAAAGGACTGGACACGATCGCGGCGGTGCTCGAGTCGGGCCGGATCCGGCTGCGGCCCATTCTCATGACCTCGGTCTCGACCATCATGGGCGCGATCCCGATTGCGTGGGGCGTCGGGGCCGGCTCCGCATCCCGCAAGCCGCTGGGCTACGCGATCGTGGGCGGCGTCTTCTTCTCGACCTTGCTCACCTTGTTCGTGGTGCCGGCGGCGTACGTGATGTTCGACTCGCTGATCGAGCGGATCCGCGAGCGGCGCGGCCGGCTGGTACCGGTAGCGGAGGGCGACTGATGCTCGGCTTGTTGCTCGCCCTTCAGGGTCCGCTGATGCAGGCACCGGACCAGGCCGATACGCTTCCGCGCGTTTCGCTGACCCAGGCGTTGCAGCGGGCCGCGCGGCTCGATCCGAATTACGTCGCGGCACAAGGACAGATCGACAACGCGCAGTGGGCCCGGCGCAATGCGTTCGCGGTATTTCTGTTGCCCTCGGTCTCGGTCGGCACGATCGCGCAGCGCACCAACCCGCCGAGCTTCTTCTTCACCGATAGCCTGCTCCGGGTCCAGACGACGTGGTCGGCGCAGCTCGTCGCGCGCTACGACCTGTTCGTCGGGGGCCAAAAATTCGCCGAGCTGTCCCGCTCAGGCGCGGAGCTCGCGGGAGCGCGCGCCGACGAGCTGCGCCAGCGGTTTGCGACCGCGCAGTTGACCGAGTCGGACTATTACGCCGTTCTGGCGAACGCCGAGCTCGATCGAGTCGCGCGGGAGCGCCTGCGGCGGGCCCAGGAGCAGCTCGCGGTGGCGCGCGCGCGCGTGCTGTCCGGGGCGGCGGTTTCGACCGATTCCCTCAACCTGCGGCTCGAGCTGGCACGCGCGCAGGTCGGCGCGCTCCAGCAGACCTCGGCACTACGCGTGTCGCGACTCGAGCTCGGGCGCCGCGTCGGGATCCCCGGACCGGTCGATGCACTGCCGCTCGATACGGCACCCGCCCCGGCATTGCCGGTCACACTGGCTGATGCCATTTCCGAGGCCGCGCGCCAGGGCCCCGAGTATCGGCTGGCAGCGGCGAACGAACGCGCGGCGAACGCCGCATATCGCGCGGAGCTGGGCAACTACCTGCCGCGCGCGACGCTGACGTTCAACGCGAACGCGATCGACACCGAGTTCTACCCGAATCTGTTCCAGCAGACGAGCTTTGTCCTTGGAATCTCCTTCCCGATCTGGAACAACGGCGAACGGGAGCTCAATCTCTCGCGCGCCCGCGTGAACAAGAACGTCGCCCGTGCGACGCGGGAGGATATGGATCGAGCGGTGCAACACGACGTGACGGCCGCGTATGATGCGTACGAGACGGCGCGCGCCAGCGCCGACGTGGCCCGCAACGCGGTGGTCGTGGCGCGCGAAGGCTTTCGCGTGCAGCAGACCCGCTACTCCGCCGGCGCAACGACGATCCTCGATTTGATCACGTCACAGGTCGCACTGTCCGAAGCCGATGCTGCGCGCGTCCAGGCCGAGTACTCCACTCGGCTGGCACTCGCCGGGCTTGAAAGCATTCTGGGTCGTAGACTCTTTACCGACAAGGGAACCCCGTGATGTCGTACCGCTCAATAGTTGTTCTCGTGCTGCTCGCGGCCGCATGCAACAAGGCCAAATCCGCATCCGCAGGCGGCGGGGGAGACGCCGGGGGAGGGATGCCCCCGATGCCGGCCGAGGTCGCCGTCGCGCTTCGGGATACCGTCGTCGACGCGATTCAGGCGACGGGCCAGATCGAAGCCGTGCAGTCGACCGATCTGCGTCCCGAGGTCCAGGGACGCATCACCGGGATTCTCGCGCGCGAGGGTCAGGCGGTCGCTGCGGGAACTCCGCTGTTCAAGGTGGACGACGCGGAGCTGAAGGCTCAGGTCGCCCAGGCGGAGGCCGAGCGCGACGTGGCGAAGCAGTCGCTGGAGCGTACCAAGCAGCTCATTACGCAGAACGCCGCTTCCCAGGCCGACCTCGAGAACGCAGACGCCAACGCACGCTCGAAAGAGGCCTCGTATGAACTGCTCCGCGTGCGCCTCGAGCGCACCGTCGTGCGGGCGCCGTTCGCAGGAATCCTCGGCCGTCGCCTCGTGAGCGTCGGCGATTACGTGACGCCGCAGACGCCCATGATCTCGCTGCAAACCGTGAACCCGCAGCATGCCGCATTCCAGGTGCCGGAGCGGTATGCCGAGCGGCTGCGTCGCGGCCAGCTCGTGAGCTTCCAGGTCGGCGCGCTGCCCGGCAAGAACTTCTCGGGTGAAGTCGTGTTCGTCGATCCCGTCGTCGAGCTGCCGGGACGCACGATCCTCATCAAGGCGCGCGTCCCGAACCCCGAACACCAGCTCCAGGCCGGCATGTTCATCGAGGCGCGGCTCGCGACCGACATTCGTCCCAACGCGGTCGTCGTGCCCGAGGACGCGATCCTGCCGCTCGAGGGCTCGACGTTCGTCTGGGTCGTGAAGGACGGCAAAGCGGACCGCCGCGCGGTCACCCTCGGCGTGCGCACAGCGGGATGGGCGGAGATCCACGGCGGCGGTGTGGAGGCGGGCGATCAGGTCGTCGTCGGCGGACTGGAGCGGCTGTTCCCCGGCGCCAACGTGATGGCGCAGGTGGTGCAACGCTCGCGCGGCCGGCCGACCGGCCAGGAGTCCACCGCTACCAAACAGGGCGCAGGACCGGGAGCGGACTCGACGCCGCAGCGCTAGCTAGGGAGCGGGCTGTTCCGGCAGCGGCCGAATCGGCGTGTCGGTGTTGCGGAAAACGCCCTGGGCGATCGCTTGCATCCGTGCTGCCGTCGCGCTGTTTGTCCCCTGCAGCACCTGCGCCATCGTGTAATAGGTCAGGCCGTAGAGCGACAGAATCCCCTCCGACGGCGGGTCCACCCAGCCGCGCGGCCGCTGCCGCGCGGCCCCGTCGGCATGATAAACCTCCTGCAACAGCCGGGTCGTCCGCGGCACGTTGACGTACCCGAAGGCCTGGACCGGCTTGATCGTGTCCGACGGAACCAGCTCACGCGTGCGCAACAGGCGCGTGAATCCGTGACTCTCGAGACGCGATGTGAGCCCGAACTGATCGGGGTAGAACCCCGCCGTCCGTGAGAACGTGATCGGGCGCTTGCCGAGCTGATCCTTGATGACCTGCAGCACGATGACGTCCGCGCGCTCGATGTAGGGACGGCCGATCGCTTGGGGATCGAGCGTGACGTCGATCGGGCCCAGGCGCGCGACGCGTTTTTCTTCGAGCAGGTAGTACGGCTCGAGTCCCTCGAGCTGCTGATCGGTGAAGCTCATCAAGGGTCCCGTCGGCTTGGTCCACTGCCGGCCGCGATAGATCGCGGGTGCGCTCAGGGAATCGAAGTCGAAGACCGGTCGGCGCTGGAGCTGGCGCACATACCAGTCGGTATTCGCGAGCGACAGGTTCACCACTGTCACGTCCTTGCGAATTCCTTCCACCTCTTGCGCGTACCAGAGCGGGAACGTGTCGTTGTCTCCCGCGGTGACCAGCACGCCGTACGGCTCGACCGACTGGAGCAGATCGTAGGCGAAATCGCGCGCCAGCATTTCGCCCTTGCGGGACGCGGTCAAGCGATTGGCGATCAGCGGAATCAGCGCCACCAGGAGCACCGGAGTGCCGTAGAGCCAGCGCCGCGTGTCGTACGGATCGATCGGGGTGAACCGTTCGGCCACCCACTCGATGATGCCGCCGAGGCCCATCGCGACCCAGATGCCCCACAGGGCGAACGAGCAGATGAAGAAGTAGTCGCGCTCGCGTACCTCGTGCGCGCCGATGGGCTGCTCGGGGTGCAGTGAGAAACCGTATTTGAAGTTCAGGTAAAAGACGAGGGCGAACGTGAAGGCGAAGACCAGCAGCGTCATGCCCAGCGCGCTGCGTCTGTCGGCGAGCCAGTGGCGGAAGCCACCCCACAGTCCGAGCACCAGGAACAGCAGCGCCAGCAGCTGCCGCCACAGCTCGGACAAGTCACGACCATACTGCCACGCAAAGTACTGCCAGTAGTTGGCGAGCTGCGACCCGTACAGCTGGAGTGTGTGGCCCGTGTTGCCGGGACCGGGGCCCTGTGTCGGATTATCGAGGATCGACGGCTTGCCGTACTGCTGGCGCGACAACACGTCCCACAGCGCCTGCCGGTTCGTCGGCTCGCCCTCGTTGATCGGCGGGTAGAAGCCCGCCCGGATCGGCAGATAGGCGTACACGGACATGCCGATGATCATGAGGAGCAACGCGGCGACGGCGAACGACGCGTTCTTCGCGACCAGCGCCGCGTATGCGATCGCCGCAAGGCACACGATGCCGGCTACGATGATGAGTCCGACCTTTTCCATTCCAAACGTGATCAGCAGCATCCAGACGCCGCTGACGACGAAGAACTGCGACCATTCGATCCGCCGCTCCTCATCGGAGGCCGGCCGCACGTTCTTGAGCAGAGGAAACAGGAGGACGATGACTACCGAGCCCACGAGCACGCCCATCATGTGGTTCGTGGCGGTGAGCGCGAGCAGATAGACGATCAACAGCAGATGGTGATCGTGCGCTTCGCCGGCCGGCTGATCGTCCCAGCGGACAATGAGCCACAGGATCAGGGCAATCGACAGCAGCGACAGCGTATAGACCTTTTCGTTCACGACCGACTGATTCCAGACGGTGAACGACGTCGCGGCCACCAACGCGCCCGCGATGGCTGCGAGGCGGCGCGGCCACATTGCGGAAACGACCGTACGCAGCCACCGCTCGGCGACAAGGAACCAGCAACCGGCGGAGACCGCGCTCGTCGCGGCGGCGAAGAGATTGATGCGCTGCGCGTAACTCTCGACCCACGGCACCATCCCCCAGACGTGGGCCATCAAGACGAACAATGGGTTGCCCGGTGGGTGCGGGATGCCGAGCGTGTAGGCCGCGGCGATGTACTCCGACGTGTCCCAGAACTGCGTGGTGGGCGCGAGCGTCAGGATGTAAATGATGAGCGCGCCCAGCGTCACCCCGGCTGCCGCGAGATAGGGCGGCTGCTCGACTGGGGAGGGGACACTAGCGGGGATGTTCGCGCGCGACGGGTGCGCGGTGGCTTGCATCGTTGTCATATCGGAGAATTCGTCACTGAATCGCGTAAGTCGTATTGGCGAGGATCGAGTCGCGGACGGCCAGTGCGCGCGTGGCGAGAGCCGGCTCGCGCTCGCGCAGCGCGGCCGCGATGGTGTCGTACACGAACACATACCCGATCAGGCTGTTCTGTGACGGCGTATCCACCCAGCCACGCGGGCGCCGGCGCGCGGCCGACTTGCCGCCGCTGTAGACCTCAAACGCGAGCCGCTTGGTGCGTGGTACGTTCACGAAGCCTCGTCCCTCGAGGAGCTGGATGCTGTCGTTCGCCACGACCGGCGCGGGCATCACCCGCCGCACCAATCCCTCGCCGACGAGATATGCGGACAGGCCGAGCTGCTCGCCGGTGTTGCCGGTGGAGGTTGACAAGTATATCGGCCGTTTGCCGGCCTGATCCTTGATGATCTGGAAGAGCGCCAGTTCGGACCGATCGATATAGGGACGTCCCAGCGCGGCGGGATCCAGCTGGATCTTGATCCGCCCCAGCGAGGCCGTTACCGCTCCCTGCAGGACCGCATACTGCGGCAGCGTATCTGTCGCGGGCGGCGCGCCCAGGTAGTACTGACTCATCCACGGTTCGGTCGGTGCGGGAACCCCGGGATAGGGAACGGGCTTGCGCCGCTGCAGCTGTGACAGATACCAGTTGGTGTTCGCGAGCGACAACACCATCACACTCACATCCCGTCTGAAGCCCTCCACTTCCTGCGCGTGCCAGAGCGGGAATGTGTCGTTGTCGCCGGTTGTCACCACCAGCGCATAGGGATCGACCGAGGCGAGCAGGTCGCGTGCGAAATCGCGCGCGACAGTCTCGCCTCTACGTGATGCCGTGAGGCGATTCCCAAGGAGTGGAATGATCGCAACGAGGAAGACGGGCGCCGCGAACTGCCACGCCCGGCGGGGGGGGGGGCCGCTCCCGATTCGCGCGGCGAGCGCTTCGGCAATCGCCGCGAGTCCCATCCCCACCCAGATGCCCCACACGGCGAACGAAGCGATAAAGAAGTAGTCGCGCTCGCGTACTTCGTGTGCCAGGCCGGCGGACGAGTAGGGCTGCGAGTACCCCCATTTGAAATTCAGGTAGAAGACGAGCGCCACCGACACGGTCACGATCAGCGTCGTCATCGCCAGAGCGGAACGGCGGTCCGCCCGCCAATGTCGGAACGCGCCGAGGAGGCCAACCGCGCCGAACAGCACGGTGAGAAGTCGCTCGGTCAGCTCCGACCAGTCCCGGCCGAACTGCCACGTCAAGTACTGCGCGTAGTTGAGCATCTGCTGCACGATCAGCACCAACGTGCGCCCGGGATTGTCCTCGCCCGGTGGATACATGGGATTGGCGAAGACCGAGGGCTTCGCAAATTGCTCGCGCGCGATGACCGCCCGCAGATTCGGCCAGGTCCAGGCATCGCCCTGATTCATGTACGGATCGAGCTGCGCCCGGATCGGGATGAACAGGTTGACGCTGAGGCCGACCGCTGCGACGACGAGGGCGGCCGCCCAGAAGCGCGGCCGCAGCAGGACCCGAGCGTCGGTCGTCAGCACATAGACCAGCACCGCTGGGGCCACGAGCAGTCCCATGAGCTGATTGGTGGCGGTCAGCGCGAGCAGATACACGATCAGGACAAGCAGGTTGTCGCTGCGCGTCTCGGGTGGCTGATCGGCCCACCGAATCGTCAGCCAGAGAATGAGCGCGATCGAGAGCACGCTGATCGTGTACACCTTCTCGTTGGCAACCGACTGGTTCCACACGGTGAACACGGTGGCGCCGACGAGCGCGCCGGCGAGCGCCGCGACCCGCCGCCAGGTTTCTGGAATCCCGGTCTCGCGCAGCCACCGTTCCCCGATCAGGAACCAGAGTCCGGCTGAGAGGGCGCTCGTCACCGCCGCAAGGAGATTGATGCGCTGCGCGTAATCGGCGCCCAGCGGTAACAGTCCCCACACGTGTGCGACGATGACGAAAAACGGATTGCCGGGCGGATGGGGGATCCCCAGCGCGTGCGCAGCCGTGATGTATTCCGATGCGTCCCAGAACTGCGTGGTGGGCGCGAGCGTCAGGATGTACAGCGCGAGGGCCCCGACAGACACGCCGGCCGCGATCGCGTAGGGCGGGCGAGGGCGGTCGAGGGCGGGCGAGGGTGGCGGTGAGACAGTCATGTGGCCGCGAAATCTAATGACGGAACTGGCGCATGCCGGTCAGGATCATGGCAATCCCATGCTCGTCGGCGGCGGCGATGACCTCACCGTCCTTGACCGATCCACCTGGCTGAATGATCGCGGCGATTCCCGCCGCCGCCGCCTCGTCCACGCCGTCCCGGAACGGAAAAAAGGCGTCGCTGGACAGGACGGCGCCGGCCGGGTCATGCCCCTGTTGGCGCGCCTTGTGGGCGGCCAGGAACGACGCGTCCACCCGGCTCATCTGGCCGGCCCCGATCCCGATCGCCGCCTCATCGCGGGCGAGCAGGATGGCGTTGGATTTGACGGACCCGACGGCGGCCCAGGCGAACCGTAGATCGTTCCATTGCGCATCGCTGGGACGCCGCGTGGTGGGGATTTGCCATTTCGACTCCTCGGCGACCGCGCTGTAGCGGAAGCGGTCTTGCACCAGGAACCCGCCGCGCACGCGCTTGTAGTCGAGTATCGGCTCGTCGGGGAAGCGCGGCAGCTCGACCACGCGCAGGTTCTTCTTTTCCTGGAATACGGCCAACGCCTCGCTATCGACGCGTGGGGCGACCACGACTTCGACGAACAGCTCACGCATCGCCTCGGCCGCGGCGCGATCCACGACGGTGTTGAATGCGATCACCGACCCGAACGCGGACGTGCGATCGGTCGCGAGCGCGCGCGTGTATGCGTCGGCGGCGTTGTGGCCGAGCGCGATGCCGCACGGTGTGGTGTGTTTGATGATGACACACGCGGCACGCGCGTCCTTGCCGGCCAGCCAGGGCGCGACAGCCATGACCGCGGCATCCACGTCGAGGAGATTGTTGAACGACAGCTCCTTGCCGTGCAGCTGCTGCATGTTGCGGATTCCCGGCTCGCTGGTCACGTACAGCGCCGCGCGCTGATGCGGGTTCTCGCCGTAGCGCAACGGCTGCTGGCGGTCGAGGACGAGGCTGAGTGTGGGTGGGAGCGACTCCTGCGAGCGCGAGAGGTAGGCGAGGATCGACGCGTCGTATGCGGCCGTGTGGGCGAAGACCTTGGTGGCGAGCGCCTGGCGCTCGTTCGGCGCGACACCCCCGCTCCGGAGGCGCGTGAGGACTGACGGGTAGTCGTCGGGATCGACGATGACGATGACCGACTGATGGTTCTTGGCCGCCGAGCGCAGCATGGACGGTCCCCCGATGTCGATCTGCTCGATGGCCTGAGCGAACGTGGTTTCAGGTCGCGCGACTGTTTCTCGGAAGGGATAGAGATTCACTGCCACGAGGTCGATCGGCGCGATGCCGTGCAGTTGCATCGCCGCGAGATCATGCTGATTGTCGCGGCGCGCGAGCAGGCCGCCGTGCACCTTGGGGTGCAGCGTCTTGACCCGCCCATCCATCATTTCGGGAAAGCCCGTGACCTGCTCGATGGGAATGACAGGGATGGCTTCGCGCTTCAGCGCGTCAGCCGTTCCCCCGGTGGAGACGATGTCCCATCCCAGCTCGACCAACTGTCGCGCGAAATCGACGATTCCGCGCTTGTCCGATACGGATATGAGAGCTCTCATGAGGCGGTCAAACTGCAACGGCGGCGGTCGGGCGGTCAAGAACCAACGGCGGCGGTCGACCGACTCGACCGCCGCATTTGTTGTTTGACCGTCGCAGTTGCTTCTTGACCGTCATAAGTTCCGCGCCAGCTCCAGGACCACCCGCGGCAACAGCCGATGCTCCGCCTCCAAAACGCGCGCCGCAAGCCGTTCGGGCGTGTCTCCATCCAGGATCGGCACCCGCTCCTGGGCGATGATTTCGCCCCGGTCGAAGACTTCGTCCACGAGATGAACGGTCGCTCCTGATTCCTTCGCGCCGCTCGCGAGGACGGCTTCGTGCACGCGGTGTCCGTACATGCCGGGGCCGCCGAAGTCGGGCAGCAAGGCGGGGTGAATGTTGATCATCCGCCCGGGAAACCGTTCCACAACGGCGCGCGGGACGAGCTTCAGGTAGCCAGCGAGCACGACGAGCTGCGCGTCGCGCAGTGCCGCGAGCAGCTCGTTCGAATCCGCGGGGTTCTTCAGGACGGTGGTTGGGACGGTGGCTCGGCGGGCCCGATCGAGCGCGCCCGCGTCCGACCGGTTGGAGATTACCCGCGCGACGCGAGCAATCGGAGAATCGTGCAGCGCATCCAGAAGGGCCTGGAGGTTCGTGCCGCCACCCGAGACCAGCACGGCGACACGAACCGGCTCACCCTTCCTGGCCACTCCTTATCTGCGAGCGCAGCGCGTAACCGACTTGGGCTTCGACCCGCTGGTGACACTTATGGTGAACGCTCCCGTCGCGTACGAATCGGCCGTGTTCACGTCGATCTCGTACTCGCCGGTTTCCGGGAACGTCGCGGTCAGGCGCGCGTTGCAGCTGCCGCCCGAATCGTCGTCCTGGAAGTCCCGGCCACCCGAGAGCCCGGGCCCGCGCAGAAACACGTACGGATCGAAATCGTCGGACTCGAGATCGATCGTGATCGTCTGACCGGCGCGGCCCTGAATCGTCCACGGCTGCGCGTAGGTGCTGTCGGCGCGCAGCAGCACGTCGTCACTCGTCAGCTTGCCCTGCCGCGACTGGCCAATGCCGATCGTGTGTTCCGCCGCGCGTGCGGCAGCGGCGGCGCCGGCCGCCGCGGCTTCCGCGCTCACGCGGCAATCGCGGTTGCCCTGCTCCTGGACCGGCTTGCTGCCTTGCGTGATCGACAGCGTGAATTTACCAGTCTGCCGCTCGGGAGTGGCCGTGGTGTTTACGAGGATGCGATAGGGTCCGCTGCCGGGAAACGTGCGGGAGACCCGTGCCGAACAGCCCGGGCCGCCATCATCGTTGATGATCGACTTTTCTAGATCGTCGCCGCGCACGATCAGGACGGGATCGAAATCGTCCGACGCGAGGTCGACGGTGACATGCTCGCCCGCGGTCGCCGTGAACTGGTAGAACTTGAAATAGGTCTTATCGGGATAGAGCGAATCGCTGCTCGTCAGTGAGCCGTTCACGGTTTCACCGACGCGAACGACCGGTGCCGCAGGAACGCGGCGCGAAACGTTGGAGACCTGCTGGACCAGGGCCTCCGATACGTAGAGCGAGCTGGCCGCTACCACTGCGGTCAGACTGAGAGCGACACGCACAAGGCCTCCTCGTGACGGGACCAAAGGGGGCGCGGGGGCCAATATTCAAAACCGCACCTGGAAATACAATCAGATGGCCGGATTCAGTCGCAGAATCTCGTCCACCGCCCGTCCTAGGTCTGCGACAACCATCACACCCGCGGCCCGCGCCTGCCCTTGGTGCAAATTGCCTTCCCCAGTAGCCACCAGAATGCCGTGGCCGCCGAGGTTGCCGGCGGGCTGGACGTCCGCCAGCCGGTCACCCACCCACCACGACCGCCGAAAATCGATGTCGAGCGCTTCCTGCGCGTCGAGAAACAGCTTGAGCGCCGGCTTGCGGCACTCACAGGGACCGGTGAATTCCGGATGATGGGGGCAGAAGTAGGCGCCATCGAGGCGTGCGCCGTGCGCCGTGAGCAGTTCGCCGACGCGTCGTTGGACAGCCGTGTAATCGGCGATTGTGTAGAGACCGCGGGCGATCCCCGACTGGTTCGTCACAATGACGACGAGGTACCCGTGATCGTTGAGACGCTTGATGCCATCCGCGGCGCCGGGGAGCAATCTCACTCGGCCGGGCTCATGCAGGTAACCGGTGTCTTCGACGATCGTGCCGTCGCGATCGAGAAAGACGGCGCGATGGCGGTCGGCAGTCATCGGGTATCGGTCATCGGGTTACGGTTTTCAGCGCCGCGATGACCGTGTCCATTTGGTCGGGAAAGATGGTGCGGGCGTCGAGCAGCACTCGACTCCCCGCCACTCGTGCAATGATCGGCGGATCGTTGCGGCGCAGCCGCTCGGCGAGATTCTCGTCCGGAAATCCTGCAAGCCAGGTTCTGAGCTTGGCCCCGGGGAATGAACCGCCCCCCACTTCGGAATCGCCCTCGATCAGCTGGCCCCCAAGCGCCAATGCCCGCGCTTTGATCGAGTCGGGACGCTCCGTCAGCATCCGCAGCACCGGAATCTCCCGGCGGGCGGTTTCGGGATCGCGATAGAGCGCCAGCGTGGCCTCGAGCGCCGCCAGCGTCAGCTTATCGGCGCGCACCGCGCGCGCGAGCGGATCGGCCCGGCACGCCGCGATCGCCGCTTCGCTGCCGATGAGAATCCCGGCTTGCGGCCCGCCAAGCAGTTTGTCTCCGCTGAACGCGATCAGATCGGCGCCGCTGGCGACCGCGTCAGGAACCGTCGGCTCGCCGCTGAGTCCCCAGCTGGAAAGATCCATGAGCAAGCCACTACCAAGGTCATACAGGCACGTCAGCTTGCGTTGATGGGCCAGCTCGGCCAGCTCGACGATCGCCACATCCGTCGTGAAGCCGGTTACTTGAAAATTGGATCGGTGGACTTTCAGCAGGAGTCTGGAGTTAGGAGTTACGGCGCGCTCATAATCCTGCGGGTGGGTGCGATTGGTCGTTCCGACTTCGACGAGCTTCGCCCCTGAACGCGCCATGATATCCGGAATCCGGAACGACCCACCGATTTCCACCAGCTCGCCTCGCGACACGATCGCCTCGCCACCGCGCGCTCCCCCCCCCAAAGCACTGAGTGCGAGCAGCACCGCGCCGGCCGCGTTGTTCACGACGAGGGCATCCGCCGCTCCCGTCAGCTCCACCAGTAGATCGCGGCAGTGCGCGTGGCGCGAGCCGCGCGTGCCCTGGCCGAGATCGTACTCGAGCGCCGCATACCCCTGCGCGACTCGCGTGAGCGCCGAGATTGCCGCCGGCGCAAGTGGTGCCCGTCCAAGGTTCGTGTGCAACACCACGCCGGTTGCGTTGATCACGGGGGCGAGCGACGGCGCGCTGAGTCGCACGACCGCCGCGTGCACGGCCGCATCCCATCCTTCTGCGGGAGCCGGGCCGCCGTTCACGCGGGCCGCGTCGACCGCGGCGCGCGCCGCGCGCACCACGAGTGCCCGTGGATGCTCAGCCAGCAGCGCGGCGACGCCGGGGCTGGCGAGCAGCGCGTCGATCGACGGAAGCTGACGTCTCGGATCGCTCACGGCGGCGGTGGCGGCGGTGGCGGCGGTGGCGGCGGTGGCGGCGGTGGCCGGGGGGGCGGCACGTTCGTGCGCCGCGTCGTGTCGGCGGGCGTGGGCTTGGGAGCGCTGAAACCCACCTCTCCCGATCCCTTTACACCGACGAGGTTCGTGGCATTGATCACACGGACGACGTAGCGGGTCTCCGGTTTGAACGGGCGCACCATCCGCACGACGTACTTGTCGGACGGGGCGGGGCGCATGGCGAGGAGGCGGCGCACAAGCGCCGTATCGACTGGCGGCCCCGTGGGCGCGGTGGGCTGTTGCGCGCCGCGCGCCGACGGGGGAGGGGGCGGTACGGTTGGTTGAATCAGGGGACGTTGGGGGCGACCCGGACGACCGCCGGTTGTATCGCGGCCGGCGGTATCCTGGAGCTCTCGCAGGCTGTCCGCCCGCGCGCGCTCTGCTGTCGAGAGAGAGTCGAACTGGCGCGCGGTGAAAACCCGCGCTACGGCAACGGGCGTCGAATCAGGCAGGGCGAGTACCCGTACGTGGGTGGTGTCCAGCTTCACCGTCGGATCGAGCGCCTGCGTGAATTCCACCCGGGCCGTGATCGAGTCGACGTACGTCGCCGAGCGAACTCGGGGCGGGGTGGTGTCGTGCGGAAACGTGTAGAGCGCGACGTTGCTGCTGGAATCGAGCCTCACGATGACGGAGTCGTAGGCCTCGCGGAAGCCGCGGCGCCGATCCCCGTTGTCGTCTACGGTCGCATACACGATGTAGCGTCCCGGAGCCAGGTTTTCGAGGTTGAACTGGCCGCCCGAATCGGCCATGGTCAAGTACCCGACGCTGTCGGGCAGCGGAACGGCTTCGATCAGCGCGCGCGGCAGAAAGCGCTGCTCGATCCATTGCAGGACGATCCCGCCGATGCGCGCCTTGCCGATGGCGGGACCGGTGGAGAACAGCACGGTCTGGCCGGAGTCGAGGCGATTGCGGCGTAGATCGACAAAGCCCGGCAAGATTTCCAGACGATACACCCGGCGCTTCCAACCCTCGCGCGGCTTCACGCTGACGCGATCGCGATGCCACCCCACCTTCACCGTGCCGCGCACGGGAGACAGGAGGACCTGTCGCTCCAGGCCGCCCCCCGCGCCTCCGCCGGTCGACATTTCATCCACGACTTCGTCGAACTGAATGGAGATGTCGTCCTTCCAGCCGGGCACGACCGCGCCCGACTCGGGACGCACGCGGACGATGGTAGGAGACTGTTCGTCGGCGGGGCCCCCGGGTGGGACGCCGACGCTTGCGCACGCGCTCGCCAGCCCGGCCAGCGAAAGCGCGACTACGAGCAGCCGAGTGATTTGAGTTTTCCGGCGAGCACGTCGCGCTGCTCGCGCCACGACTTTTCCTTTTCGCGCTCCTTGGCCACGACTTCGTGTGGCGCGCGGGAGACGAAACTCTCATTGGTGAGTCGTGCGGCCAGGCTGGTGAGCTGTTTGTCGAGCCGTTCGTACTCCTCGGTCAATCGCCGACACTCCTGCTTGACATCAACCAGGCCTTCGAGCGCCACGACCACTTCGCTCCCGTCGCCGAACACGGCGTGCGCGCCCACACCCTGCGGCACGCCGTCGAGCGCGAGGCTCTCGAGCTGCGCGAGACGCACGATGGTGTCGCGCTCGCCCTCGAAGGTCGCGGCCTTGTCGCCGCCCCGCGCTACGATCGTCGCGCGCAGCTTCGTCTTCGGCGTCACGCGATACTCGGCGCGAATCGAGCGAATGTGCTCGATCGCAGTTCTTACGCGTCCAAATCCCTGGTCGGCGCGAGGGTCTTCCAGCTCGGGATGGGGCGTGGGCCACCGCGCCACGGCGAGCAGCTCATCCGCCTGACGGCCCGGCAGCTGCTGCCATAGCTCCTCAGTAATGAAGGGGACGACTGGGTGGAGCAGCCGGAGTACGAGGTCGAAGCAATAGAGGAGCACGGCCTGGGGCGTCGCTGCGGACGCGCCGCTCATGCGCGGCTTCACGGCCTCCACGTACCAGTCCGCCAGCTCGTTCCAGGCGAACTCGAAGCAGCGCTTCGCGGCTTCATCGAGCCGGAATTGCTCGAGAGAGCCAGTCGCTTCGCGGATCACGGCCTGGGCTCGCGACAGGATCCACTGGTCGGCCAGGGTGAGCGAGCGACGATCCACCGACTCGAGCGTCGGGACGCTCGCGGGCAGCTGGCCGAGCACGAACTGGCCGATGTTCCACAGCTTGTTCGCGAAGTTGCGGCCTGGGGCGAACGTGGTCTCGAGGTCATCGGGATCGAGCATCAGATCCTGACCCAGCGCCGTGTTCGCGATGCAGGTCCAGCGCAGCGCGTCGGCGCCGAACTTCTCAACGACCACGAGCGGATCGATCCCGTTGCCCAGCGACTTCGACATCTTGCGATGCTTGGTGTCGCGCACGATGCCGTGCAGGAAAACCGTGCCGAACGGCTTCTTCCCGATGAAGTGGTAACCGGACATCAGCATGCGCGCGACCCAGAAGAACAGAATGTCCGGGCCCGTCACGAGTGTGTGACCCGGATAGAACCGCTTCAAGTCGGGCGTGTCGTCGGGCCAGCCGAGCGTCGCGAATGGCCATAGCCAGGACGAGAACCAGGTGTCGAGCACATCGGGGTCCTGCTCGACCGGCCCTCCGCATTTGGGGCACGCCTTGGGATCGACGCGGTCGGCCCACTGGTGCTTGCACTTGGTGCACGTGAACACCGGAATGCGGTGTCCCCACCACAGCTGCCGCGAGATGTTCCAGTCGCGGATGCTGTTCATCCAGTTCTCGAACGTCGCCCGCCAGCGATCGGGCACGATCGTGAATTCGTTCTTCGCATACCCCTGCATCACCCGCTCGGCGAGCGGCTTCATCCTCGCGAACCACTGGTCGCTGAGCCTCGGCTCGACGACGGACTCGCAGCGGTAGCAGCGGCGCACGGAATGACGGTGCTGCTCCGTTTTGACGAGATAACGATCGAGCAACCGCACGATCATCTTGCGCGCCTCGAAGCGGTCCAGCCCCTTCAGCGGCTTTGGCACGCGGGGCGACTCAGGATCCATGCGGCCGTCTTCCGTCGTCACGAGCGGCATTTGGAGCTTGTGGCGCAGCCCGATCTCGAAATCACTCGCATCGTGCGCCGGCGTGACCTTTACGAACCCCGTGCCGAACTCCTTATCGACGCTCTCGTCCGCGATGATCGGGATTTGCACGTTCGCGATCGGCACCGTGACCATCTTGCCGATGTAGGGCCGGCCGCGCGGATCGTCGGGATTCACGGCGACCGCGGTGTCACCCAGCATCGTTTCGGGCCGCGTGGTGGCGACCGTGATGGCGCCAGAGCCGTCCACGAGCGGATACTCGATGTAGTAGAGATTGCCGTTGGTCTCGTGGTGTTCGGCCTCTTCATCTGAGAGCGCGGTGAGGCAGCGCGGGCACCAGTGAATCACGCGGTGGCCGCGATAGATGAGCTGCTGCTCCCACAGGCGCACGAACACCTCGCGCACCGCGCGGGAGTACTCCGGGCTGAGCGTGAAGCGGGTGCGGCTCCAGTCGCAGGAGCTGCCGATCACCTTGAGCTGCTCGAGGATCGTGCTCCCGGTTTTCTCCACGAATTCCCAGGTGCAGCGGAGGAAGGCCTCGCGCCCCACATCGAAACGCGTCTTCCCCTCGGCGGCGAGCTGCTTCTCGATCACGTTCTGCGTGGCGATGCCGGCGTGGTCGGTGCCCGGCAGCCACAGCGCCGCGCGGCCGCGCATCCGCTCGAAGCGGATCAGCACGTCCTGGGTGACGTTGTCGAGGCCGTGCCCCATGTGGAGGACGGCCGTGACGTTGGGCGGGGGAATCACAATGACATACGGCTCGCCGTCGGGCTTGGGCTGGAAGATTCCCGCTTCGAGCCAGCGCTTGTAGATGGCGGGTTCGACGGGGCGAGGATCGTATGCCATTCCTTAATATAGAAGCGGCAACTAGAATACCGTCCATGCCGCCCACCGATGACGCACTGCCGCCAAGTCGCACTGTCCGCTGGCTGTTGCTCGCGGGCGTAATCCTGTTTTCGGTGGGTCTCTATTTCCGCTTCGGTGTGCGAGTCGCGCCAATCGGCACCGTTCCACCCGCGACGACCGCCGCTCCCTAGCATGCCCCCGTCCGAGATTCAGGTTGTCCTGCCGGATGGAAGCAAGAAGACACTACCGGCGGGCGCGACCGGCGCTGACCTGGCCAAGGCCATCGGGCCGGGCCTCGCGAAGGCGGCGCTCGCGATTCGGGTCAACGGTGACGTCCGCGACTTGCAGCGGCCGCTCGACAACGGCGTCACGGTCTCCATCCTCACGAACAAGGACGCGCAAGCGCTCGACGTGCTGCGCCATTCGTCCGCTCACGTCCTGGCGACCGCGGTGCGGCAGATCTTCCCGAAGGCGCAGATCGGGTTTGGTCCGCCGATCGAGGACGGTTTCTACTACGACTTCGATATCGGGCGGCCATTCACACCGGAGGACCTCGAGGCCATCGAGAAGAAGATGGCCGAGGTCACGAAGGCTGATTACGTCTTCACGCGCGAAGAGGTCAGCAGAGAGGAAGCCAAACGGAGATTTCGGGATGACCCGCTGAAGCTCGAGCGCATCGACGATCTCAACGAAGGAGAGGTCATCTCGGTCTATACCGACGGGCCGTTCGTCGATCTCTGCCGCGGCCCGCACGTGCCGAGCACGGGGAAGATTCAGCACTTCAAGCTGCTGCACGCGGCGGGGGCGTATTGGCGCGGCGACGAGCGCCGCCAGATGCTGCAGCGCATTTACGGTACGGCGTGGTTCACCAAGGACGACCTCGAAGGCTACATCCGCCGTCTCGAGGAAGCGCGCAAGCGCGATCACCGTGTCATCGGCAAACAGCTCGATCTCTATTCCATTCAGGAAGATGTCGGGCCGGGACTGATTTGCTGGCACCCCAACGGCGCGATCCTCAATTTCGAGCTGCGTCGGTTCATCGAGGACATCATTCTCGCGCGCGGCTACAAGCTCGTGTACACGCCCAACATCACGCGCGAGCAGCTGTTTCTGCGCTCGGGGCACCTGCCGCTGTACGCCGAGAACCAGTTTCCGCCGATGGCGGCCGGGGAAGGCGAGTCGGAGGACGTGCGCTATCGCGTCAAGCCGATGAACTGCCCCATGCACATCCTGATCTACGCGAGCCAGCAGCGCAGCTATCGCGATCTGCCGATTCGGCTCGCCGAGATCGCCAACGTGTATCGCAACGAGCGCTCGGGAACGCTGCACGGGATGCTGCGCGTCCGCGGGCTCTCGATGGACGACGCGCACATCTTTCTGCGCGAAGACCAGATTGAGGAAGAGATCTTCGGCATGCTCGACATCGTCGAGCTCGTGATGGGAAAGACGTTTGGACTCGACTATAGGCTCGATCTCGCCACGCGTCCCCCGGGCAAGAAGCTGGGCACCGACGCGATGTGGGAGACGGCTGAGAATGCGCTGGAAGCGGCGTTAAAGCGCCGCGGGCTGACGTACCGAATGGACATCGGCGGCGGGGCGTTCTACGGCCCCAAGATCGACGTCAAGTTCAACGACGCGATCGGGCGCGAGTGGCAGGGCGCCACCATCCAGCTCGACTACCAGCTGCCGGAGCGCTTCAACCTCGAGTACACGGGCGCGGACAACAAGCCGCACCGGACCCTGATGATGCACCGCGCGATCTTCGGCACGATCGAGCGGTTCACCGGCTTCCTCATCGAACATTTCGCCGGTGCGTTCCCGCTCTGGCTGTCACCGGAACAGGTGCGCGTGCTGCCGATCGCCGATGCGCAGCTCGACGCCGCGCGGGCGGTGCACGAGACGCTGCGGAAGGCCGGGATCCGCTCACATCTCGACGAGCGCTCGGAGACGCTCAACTACAAGATCCGCGATGCCGAGACGCATAAGGTCCCGTACATGGCGGTCGTCGGGCAGCGTGAGGCTGAGGCTAAGGCCGTGGCGGTGCGGGTGCGGGGGTCGGGAAACAAGCAGGTCGTGATGCCGATTGGGGAGTTTGTGGAGAAGCTCAAGAAAGAGGTTGAGACGAGGAGCTTGAAACCGTTAGTTTGATTGAGGTTTTCTAACCCCGGGCGCAAGCCCGGGGTAACCAAAAGCGGAACCTCAGGGGATCGGCGCAGAGAGGATCGGCCCTGGTAGGTTTTCCCCGGGCTGGCGCCCGGGGTCAGAGCACCTAAAGGACGCATGGCCAACAGCGCTGAAACCACGCCAGTCATTCTGAGCGCCTGCCGCACGCCCATCGGCAGGTATTTGGGCGGCCTGTCTTCTTTGCCCGGCCCGCGCCTGGGCGCGCTCGTCATTCGCGAAGCGGTGCGGCGCGCCGGTGTCCCCGACAATCAGATCGACGAAGTGATCATGGGCAACGTACTGCAGGGCGGCGAGGGACAGGCCCCCGCGCGCCAGGCGGCGATTCATGCCGGTCTTCCCGGCTCGATTCCGGCGATGACGATCAACAAGGTCTGCGGCTCAGGCCTCAAGGCGGTGATGCTCGCGGCCCAGGCGATCAAGGCGGACGACGCGCAATGCATCGTCGCCGGCGGGTTCGAGTCGATGTCGAACGCGCCGCATTACGTGTACGGCATGCGCGGCGGGATCAAGGCCGGGAACACACAGCTGGTGGACGGCATGATCCACGATGGGTTGTGGGACTCATTCTCGAACACCCACATGGGGAACCTGGCGGAATACACGGCGAAGAAGGCCGGCGTGACGCGCAAGGAGCAAGACGAGTTCGCGCTGCAGAGCCATCAGAAAGCCGTGAAAGCAATGGAGGCGTGCCACTTCAAGGCCGAGACGGTGCCGGTCGAGATACCGGGGAAGAAAGGCGTCACGGTCATCGATAAAGATGAAAGCCCGCGCAAAGAAACGACGCTCGAGGCGCTGACCGCGCTCAAGGCGTCGTTCGAGAAAGACGGAACCGTGACGCCGGGGAACGCGCCCGGCCTGAACGACGGCGCGAGCGCGCTGGTCGTGACCTCGCTCGAGTTTGCGAAGACGCACGGCTTGAAGCCGATGGCGAAGGTCACGGGTTATGCAACCGGTGGCGGCGAGCCCAAGGATCTGTTCTTCGCCCCGATCGTGGCGGTGCAGAATCTGATGAAGAAGACCGGTGCAACGATCAACGATTACGATCTCATAGAAGCGAACGAAGCGTTTGCGGTGCAGGCGCTCGCCGACGGGAAGGCGCTGGGCTGGGATTGGAGTCGGGTGAACGTGCACGGCGGCGCCGTGGCGCTCGGGCATCCGATTGGTGCGTCCGGCGCGCGCGTGCTGACGACCCTGTTGTATGCCCTCAGGCAGTACGGAAAGCGAACTGGACTCGCCACATTGTGTCTCGGTGGCGGCAATGCAGTCGCCCTGTCAGTGGAGATGCTATGACTGATATCGCGTTGGACGTGCGACGTGCGGCGTGGGGTGTGCGAGTTCTCGCGGTGGTACTGGGTGCTGCGCTCGTCGCGCTCGCGGCGCAGATATCGATTCCGCTTCCGGGCACTCCGGTCCCGATGACGCTGCAGCCGATGGCGGTGCTGCTGGTCGGCGGACTGCTGGGCGCGCGACTCGGCGCGTCGAGCATGATTCTCTATCTCGCGCTGGGCGCCGCGGGTCTCCCGGTGTTTACGCCGACGGTGCCGCTGGTGGGTGTGGCGAGGTTGCTCGGCCCGACGGGTGGGTATTTGCTGGCGTACCCTGTTGCGGCATGGGCGGTGGGTTGGTTTACTGACCCCGGGCGCCAGCCCGGGGTTAACGAACCGGGCGGCATGCCCAACCCACCCACCGTGGGTGGTTTTGTTGACCCCGGGCTGGCGCCCGGGGTTAGAGCACCCTGGCCTCGCGTCACCATCGGTGTCGTTGTTGGTTTGGTGCTCATCCACCTCGGCGGCTTGGCCCAGCTGGCCATCCTCATGGGCGACATCTCCGCCGCGGCGCGATTCGGGACGCTGCCATTCCTGCTCGGAGATCTGATCAAGATCGCTGTTCTGGTGCCGGTCCTCACGAAGCTCGCTCCCACGATTCGCGCGCGCCTTTGATGGCGCGCGTTTCGTTTAAGGGGTTGAGGCGGGTGTTGATCACCATCGGGTGGGTCCTTGTATTCGTCTTCATCGCGGGTGTCACAGCCTACGGACTCTTCGTATTCGTGCCTGAGTGGGGCGGCCAGCGCTGGTTCGTCGCGCGCAACGGGATGTATCAGCTCATCGGTTTTGGCCTCGCCACGATCGTGGTGGGCCGAGTGCTCAACAGGTACTCCTGGGAACGGATGGGGTGGCGCACCGATCCGACCGAAGGCGGGATCTTTCTGCGCCTGCTGCGCGGAACCGGCCTCGGTGCGCTGATGTCCGCGATCGCCGTCGCGCTTGCGTTCGCCTTCGACGGTGCCCAGGTGCGGGTTTTGTTCGACTGGGGATTCTGGCTCAGCGTCTCGCTACCGCTCGCCGCCGGCCTGCTGGCCGCGGCGCTCAGCGAAGAGCTGATGTTCCGGGGCTACCCGCTGCGCCGCCTGTCGGATGGGATCGGCGCGCTTCCCGCGATGCTGCTCGTCACGCTCGGCTTCGCACTCGCGCATGCGGCCAATCCGAACGTCTCGAAGCTCGCGCTGCTGAACATCTTCCTCGCGGGGGTGTGGCTGTCGTTCGCGTTCTTTTCATCGGGCGGGATGCTGTTCGCCTGGGGCGCGCACTTTGGCTGGAACGCGGCGCTGGCAATCGGCTTCGACGCCCCGGTGAGCGGCTACAAGTTCCAGGTGCCGATGGTCGAGTACACGCCCGGGCGCCACGTCTGGGTGGACGGCGGCCCGTTCGGCCCCGAAGGCGGCATCGTGACGACGATCGTGCTCGTTGCCGGCACGCTCGCGGTCATCGGCAAGCGCGTGAAGCAACCGCGCACCTGGCTCGCCGGATGAGGACCGCCGCCGTCGTGGGCGCGGGCACGATGGGCAGTGGCATTGCCCATGTGTTTGCCGATGCTGGTTGGCAAACGACGTTGATCGACGTCGCGGCCGACCCACTGACCCGGGCTCTCAAAACCATCGAGAGGAACATCGAGCGCCTGGTGAAAAAGGGAGCACGGAGCAGGGAGCAGGGAGCAGAAGCCCTCGGCCGGATACGGACAAGCACGTCGCTCGAGGGGGCGAAGGATGCGGAGCTTGTCGTTGAGGCCGCAACCGAGAACACCAAGATCAAGTTCGAGATCTTCACCGCCCTCGCCCGCCTTTGCCCGCCCTCGACCGTCCTTGCGAGCAACACCTCCTCCATCTCCATCACCGAGATCGCGGCGCACACCGATCGCCCCGACAGAGTGATCGGGATGCATTTCATGAACCCGGTGCCCGTCATGCAGCTCGTCGAGGTGGTGCGGGGACTTCAGACATCGGATGAAACGACCTCGAAAGTACTTGAAGTCGCGAAGCAGCTCGGCAAGACGCCCGTCGAGGTGAACGACGCCCCTGGGTTCGTCTCGAACCGCGTGCTCATGCCGATGATCAACGAAGCCATCTTTTGCGTGCAGGAGGGCGTCGCCACGGCCGACGCGGTGGATCAGGTCATGAAGCTCGGCATGAACCATCCGCTGGGGCCGCTCGCGCTGGCCGATCTGATTGGGCTCGACGTCTGTCTCGCGATCATGGAAGTGCTGCATGAAGGACTGGGTGACGACAAGTATCGTCCCGCGCCGCTTTTGAAGAAGATGGTGGCGGCGGGGCGGCTGGGCCGGAAATCGGGGCAGGGGTTCTATGCTTACCGCGACTGAGCAGCGCGAGGTCGTGGAGCTGGCGCGTGATTTCGCGAAGGAAAAGATCGAGCCCTTCGCGGCCGAGTGGGACCGCACGACGCATTTTCCCCGCGAGGTCATCGACGAGCTCGGCAAGCTCGGGTTTCTCGGGATGTGCACGCCCGAGGAATACGACGGCATGGGGCTCGATACGGTCACCTATTTGATGGCACTCGAGGAAATTTCTGCCGCCGATGCTGCCCTAGCCGTCTCGATGGGCATTCACAACGCCATTCCGACGACGATGCTCGTGAAGCACGGCACGCCGGCGCAGAAGGAGCGGTGGCTCAAGCCCATGGCGCGCGGCGAGGCGCTCGCGGGCTTCGCGCTCTCGGAGGCGGAGGCGGGATCGGATGCGGCCTCGCTGCGCGCGCAGGCGACGAAGGACGGGAAGGACTGGGTGCTGACCGGCACGAAGGCCTGGGCGACGAACGCCGGCACCGCCGATCTGATGATGATCATGGTGCGGACCGATCAGCCAAACGCGCGGCGCGGCGCGAAAGGGATTTCGACGTTCGTCGTGCCGACCGACACCAAAGGCTACACCGCCGCTAGGCCCGAGGACAAGATGGGGCTGCGGGCGTCCAATACCGCTGCAATCGAGCTGAACGAGGTGCGTCTCCCGGCGGATCACATGCTGGGCGACGAAGGCATGGGATTCATTTATGCGATGGAGGGGCTCGACGCCGGGCGGCTCGGCATCGGCGCGCAGGCGGTCGGCATCGCGCGGCGGGCGATCGAGCACTGTTTACGCTTCGTCGCCGAGCGCCAGCAGTTCGGCAAGCCGATCCAGGAGTTCCAGGCGGTGCAATTCAAGCTGGCCGACATGGCGACGCGCACGGAGGCGGCGCGCGCGCTGGCGCACCGCGCGGCGGCCCGCAAGGACGCCGGCGAGGACATCTCGCAGTACGCCAGCATGGTCAAGCTGTTCGCGTCGGAGACGGCGATGTGGGTCACGACACAGGCGATTCAACTCTTCGGGGGGTATGGATACATGCGTGACTTCCCCGTCGAAAAACTCTTCCGGGATGCAAAGGTCACCGAGATTTATGAAGGGACGAGTGAAATCCAGCGCATCGTCATCGCCCGCGGCCTCACGCGCGGTCGCTGAGAAGGAAGAGGCGACCGCGCTGTTTGCGCTGCTCGAGGAGCACGAGCACGAGCAGGTATCGCTCGTGTACGAGCCTTCCTCCGGCTATCGCGGCATCATCGCGATTCACGATACGACGCTCGGCCCCGCGCTCGGCGGCACACGGTTCTGGAATTACGCGACCGACCGCGAAGCGCTGATCGACTGCCTCCGCCTCGCGCGCGGCATGACCTACAAGGCCGCGGTCGCGGGGCTGAACCTCGGCGGCGGCAAGTCGGTGATCATCGGAGACAACAAGATTCGCAACCGCGAGCCGATCTTCCGCGCGCACGGCCGCCACGTGAAGGCGCTCGGCGGTCGCTACATCACCGCCGAGGACGTCGGCACATCGGTGAACGACATGGAGTTCATCAAGGCGGAGACCGATCATGTCACAGGGGTGATCGGCAAGTCAGGCGATCCGTCCCCGGTGACCGCCTTCGGCGTGTATCGCGGGATCAAGGCGTGCGCCAAGCATCACTACGGTGACGACTCGATAAAGGGCAGGACCGTCGCCATTCAGGGATGCGGGCATGTCGGCTATTTCCTGGCCGATCTCCTTCATAAGGAAGGGGCGCAGCTGATCGCGACTGACATCGATGCCGTCAAGCTTAAGGCGGTGGTCGACGACTTCCGCGCGCAGCCGGTGAAGCCCGAGGAGATTTATGGTGTGGAGGCGAACATCTTCGCGCCCTGCGCGCTGGGCGGCATCATCAATGACGAGACGATTCCGCAGATCAAGGTCGATATCGTGGCCGGCGGGGCGAATAACCAGCTCGCCGAGGAGCGGCACGGCGACATGCTGGAGCAGCGCGGCATCACGTACGCGCCCGACTATGTCATCAATGCGGGCGGGTTAGTGAATGTGAATGCCGAGCTCGAGGGATGGACGCTGGACCGCGCGCGCAATAAGGCCGGCGAAATTTACGATACGATCTTGATGGTGTTCGAGATTGCAAAAGAAGAGGGGATTCCTTCTTACCGAGCAGCGGATCGCTTGGCTGAGAGACGGATCGCTGCGATAGCGAAGGTGAGACAGAACTTTGTTTGACCTCCCTTCCTCTCTCGGTCAAAAGGCGGAGCATGTCATCCCGAGCGCCGAAGGCGCGAGGGATCTGCTTGCCGTGGGGATTGGAACGTCGCCGTCACAGAGGGAGGAGATTCGTCGAGCGGGCTTTGGAGGCTCTACGCTTGCACAGCGCGCCGAAGTATTCGTGGTAACCGTCAGGAAAGCAGGTCCCTCGCGCGGGCGCGTGCGAAGGATCGGCGGTGAATGTCGGAAAAAGCAGGTCCCTCACGCGGGCGCGCGAAACGCGCGCCCGCGCTCGGGATGACATGGCGCTCGGTTTTTTTGAGGGCGGGGGATAGGGGGTAGGGGCGAGGGATGTCGGAAAGGATCTACGTTGGTGCCGATCACGTCGGCTACAAACTGAAGAATCGGCTCGTCGACGAGCTACGGAAGCTTGGATATGAACCGATTGATGTCGGGCCCCGGACGCTCGATCCGGCCGACGATTATCCGGACTATGCCAAGCCCGTGGCGGAGGCTGTGAGCAGCGGTGAAGTGCAGCGTGGTATCCTTACATGTGGTACAGGATTGGGCATGTCGTATACGGCGAACCGTTTTCCCCAAGTACGGGCGGCGCTGGCATGGAATGAACAGATTGCGGAGTTGTCGCGACAGCATGGGGATTCCAACTTGCTGGTCTTGCCGGCGCAGTTTGTCAGTGAGGAGCAGGGGGTGAGCATCCTGCATAAGTGGCTGGAGACAAACTTCGAAGGCGGGCGGCATCAGCGAAGAATTGAGAAGATCGAGAAGTGATAGGGCAAAGTAGTTAGGTGTTCTAACCTCGGGCGGCAGCCCGGGGTTAATGAACGGTAGAGCTGTCCCTGTTCTCCTAAACCCCGGGCTTGCGCCCGGAGTCAGTAAAAGCTGTCCCTGTTCTCCTAAACCCCGGGCTTGCGGCCGGGGTCAGTAAAAGCTGTCCGGGGTCAGTAAAAGCTGTCCCTGTTTTCCTAAACCCCGGGCTTGCGCCCGGGGTCAGAAAACCCTGAGGCCCGATGACCGATCGTCAGGCGACGCTTTCCGAAGTCGATTCCAAGATTGCCGAGCTCATTCGACGCGAAGTCGCGCGGCAAGAGCACGGGCTCGAGCTCATTGCGTCCGAAAACTTTGTATCGGTCGCTGTACTCGAGGCGATGGGGACGGCGCTGACCAACAAGTACGCGGAGGGATTGCCGGGAAAGCGGTATTACGGTGGGTGCGAGATCGTGGATCAGGTCGAGCAGCTCGCGATCGATCGCGCCAAGCAACTGTTCGGGGCGGAGCACGCGAACGTGCAGCCACACTCGGGCGCGCAGGCGAACATGGCGGCGTACCTCGCGGTGGCGAAGTTCGGCGACACGCTGCTCGGCCTGGCGTTGCCGCACGGTGGGCATTTGACCCATGGCTCGCCGGTCAATTTCTCCGGCACGCTCTTCAAGGCGACGGCTTATCACGTTCGCGAAGACACGGGGCGGATCGATTACGACCAGGTGCGCGAGGTCGCGAAGAAGGAGAAGCCGCGGATCATCATCGGCGGCGGCAGCGCGTACGCGCGGATCGTCGATTTCCCGACGCTGCGGTCGATCGCGGACGAGGTCGGCGCGGTGCTGGTCGTGGATATGGCGCACTTCGCGGGACTCGTGGCGGGCGGGGCGTATCCCTCGCCGGTGCCGCACGCACAGATCGTCACGACCACGACCCACAAGACGCTGCGCGGCCCGCGCGGCGGGATGATTCTGTGCAAGGCCGAGCACGCGAAGGCTGTGGACAAACAGGTCTTTCCGGGGACGCAGGGCGGGCCGCTTGAGCACGTCATCGCCGCCAAGGCTGTAGCACTACTTGAAGCGTCGCAGCCCGACTTCAAGCAGTACGCGAAGGATGTCGTGCAGAACGCGCAGGCGCTGGCGAATGCATTGATCGCGCGCGGCTACGCCATCGTGTCGGGCGGGACCGACAGCCACCTCATGCTGGTCGATCTGCGCAAGAAGAACATCACGGGGAAGGATGCCGAGCAGCTGCTCGACCGGGCGGCGATCACGGTGAACAAGAACACGATTCCGGGCGATCCGCAGTCGCCGTTTGTTACCAGCGGAATTCGGCTTGGGACGCCGGCGGTGACCACTCGCGGGTTTGGCGTCGAGGAGATGGAGCGAGTCGCGGAGCTGATCGATCAGGTGTTGACGAAGCGAGACGAAGCGACGGTGCGAAAGGTGAAGGAGGAGGTGAGAGGGTTGGTGGAGGAGTTTCCGCTGTATGCGAAGGGGGTGGGGGTGGGGTAACGCGCACTCGTCCGTCCATTGGGACACACCTGCGCCGAGAACCTATCGGTTGCGCTGGCACCCGAGGACAAGGTTAGGTCACGCGTATGAACTCAGGTTAGTACATCGGACGTACTGTCTGGCCCCGGCAACGATTTGACAAGCGCTTGAGGATTAGGCGATTGTCCTGCTACAATGCAGCTACTCAGTTTCTCAGTTCAGAACTACAAATCACTTCGGCGAATTCGACTACAGCCATCGGACCTAACCGTCGTCGGGTCGAATGCTGCAGGCAAAACGAATCTTGCCGAGTCGTTGGACTTCGTGTCGGAAGTTTATAGGGCGGGCTTTCAGCGCGCGGATCGATCCAACCAGTTTCCATCCTTCCCGATTTGAGAGTGGTGTCTGAACCGTCGATGCTATCCGTGCCCTAAAGGGCCGGCTCGGCCACTACGCCCGTCCTGAAGGACGCGATGAGCCCTTCAGGGCTCGCGTCCTCGCCGAGCCGGCGCTTCAGCGCACGGACCATCCCAACTCTACGATTTCAATCTCTCCTTGACGTGTACCGATCCAAGCCATCAGTGTTCGCCGCGCCCTAAGGGCTGGCTCGGCCACTACGCGAGTCCTGAAGGACGCGGGCGCTCCAACCAAACCGCCCCATCGGTGTAAGATTTCCACGAACCGAGCGCCCTGTACGAGGCTTCCCCTATGCGCAAGACTGGTTTCGCGACCCTCCTTCTATCACTGATGTGCATTGGCGTAACACTCGCGCAGCAACCGTCGCCTCCTCCTGCCGAGAAACCGCCACCGGACAAGAACGGCATCCGGAGAGACACCGTCATGATCCATCTCGACACGTCACGCGACCGCGTCGTTGTCGACTCGGTCGTCGAGGAGCGCCCCTATATCTTGTCCGGCCCCCCCCTCACGTATCCGGACATGATGCGCCACGCAGGTGTGCAAGGGCGGGTCATAGTGCGGGCGATCATCGATACGATGGGGCGCGCCGAGCCTGGATCGGTGCAAATCGTGGAGACTCCCAATGTGGCATTCAATCAGTCGGCGCGCGATTACATGCTTCACGCACGGTTTCGGCCCGCGCGAATCCACGGTCGCCCCGTGCGCGTGATCGTCAATGTGCCGATCGACTACAAGATCCGTGAACCGCTCAATCCATACGATGTTCGTCGGCACGATGTTCGTCGGCCATAGGAGAAATGGGCTTTGTAGCTAGAGAGAGGATCTTCGTGGAGCCTGCGCTTCGGCGCACGGCCTCATATGCCATCTTCGCAGCCATCATCCGCGCGCTCGAACGCCGACTGGTGCGAAGGATTATGACTTTTCGCGCGCCCAGCCTCACGTTCCCCCGTCGTGTATGTACAATGAGAGACGCATCGTCACAGCCGAATCGGAGGCCCCATGTCCGCACGGCGACTCTTCTTGTGTCTTCCGCTACTCGCCGCCGCATCAGGATGCGGATTCATTTTCGTCCACGGTCCCCCAGCCGATCACGAACGCCTGGAATACATCTCATGCACGGAAAGTGACGCCGGTCCGATTCTCGATCTCGTCTGGGGGGGATTGAATGTCGTGGGCGCCCTTACGATCGCGTCCTCGCCAAGTGATTATGAAAACCCGGACCTCGCCATAACGTCGGGGTTGGCGTGGGGTGTTGTCTCCAGCTTCTCAGCCGCGAGCGGATTCAAGAAGACGTCCGCGTGCAAGCGCGCGCGACAAGCGTTGGCCCAACGTCAGGCCGCGCGGGGCATGATACCTGTCTCCGTCGGCGACAGCGCAGCCGTCGCGGTCGTGATCACACCGGCCGCGGACACGCTGGCCGTCGGCTCCCAACGCCAGCTCGTCGCTAGCGCCCATAACTCGAGCGGCGCGACCGTCCCCGGCCGGATGTTCACCTGGTCGTCGTCAAACGATGCGATCGCGTCAGTGAGCAACGCCGGACTCGTGACGGCACATGCCCCGGGGTCCGTCCTCATCGCCGCCAATACGAACAACGTCGTGGGAACCGCGAAGCTTGTCGTCACGGGACCCAGATGACGCCCAAGATCACGGGTCCATTACTCGTGCCATGTACCTCGGCGCCGTAGCGGCAGAGTGGCACGCTCGCGCTCCTGACCAGGACGCACATTCGACGGACCAGTCCTCCGAAGATGTGGATCGATCGCCCCAACGTGCCGACCAGCTCACTGTTCGTTGGACCGGTCCCCTGATCATGTTGACCGCCGCAGTGTTTGTGTCGACAGATCCGCTTATCATTTGGACCGATCCCCACTTCCCGTGAACTGTTTCGCTGAAATTCTTTACTGACTCTCGAAAGACCCGGACCGACCCTTCAGGGCTCGCGTGTCTGCCCATCCCGCGCTAACTCTGAGCATCCTCGCTCCCCGAGCTGTGCGTGAAGTGGTTTCGTGACGGCGGCGTTGTTCGCGCCGGCGGTCTGTGCTTGACCGGTGGTGCCCTCACATTCCTCGTGGTCTTTAGTTACCTCGCCGCCAACTTCAACTATCCCGATGTGCTCGACGGGCCCGCGGCGACCGTCCTGCCCAGCCTGCTCGGCACCGGCACTCGCGGTCGCCTAGTCTGGACGATCTACGCGTTTCTGCCGTTGATCTGGATTCCAGCGGGCGTCGCTGCCTTCGAGGCGCTGTCGACGGTGCGGCGCGGCCCGATGCGGCTCGCCATGTTCTTCGCTTTTCTCGCCGCGATTGCCATGATGCTGGGGCTGATGCGCTGGCCGAGCATCCATTGGCACCTCGCGCTCGCCTACGGGCAAGCAGGTCCGGCGGAGCAGGCGGTGCTCGCCGCGACGTTCGACGGACTGAACACGTACCTGGGCAATTTCATCGGCGAGTTTCTGGGGGAGATGGCGGTCAGCTTGTTCTTCCTGCTGACATCCCTCGTCTGGCTGCGATCTCCGCAGCGGGCGCGCTGGGTCGGATGGATCGGTGTCGTCACCGGAGTTGCGGGCCTCGTCGGCATGTTCCGCAACGTCACCAGCCTCGTCGCACCGGTTGCCGAGGTCAACAACTATCTCCTGCCTCTGTTCATGATCGTGCTCGGCATTGCGTTGATCCGCTGGAGAAAGGAACACGTTCTAACGACACAGGTCGCCGCTCACACCGGGAGCATCTCATGAAATGGCTCGTCGCGCGCATCAAGTGGATCATGCTGATCTCCGGCATCCTCACGACCACAATGCTCTACGTCGCGATCGCACCGCACGCTGCGCTAATCTCGAACTTCGGCCACAGCCTCGAGGCCGGCGGCCCGCTCGCCGAGCTGATCGTGCGCAACTGGGGCGTGCTCATCGGCCTCGTCGGCGTCATGCTGATCTATGGCGCATTCGATCCGCCGGGCCGGCCCTTCATTCTCACGATTGCCGGCCTCAGCAAGCTCGCCTTCATCGTGCTCGTGCTGACGGTGGGCAAGGAGTACCTCGGCCAACCGATCCGGCTCGCGGTCGTGATCGATGCGATCTGGGTGGTGGTGTTCGCGGCGTATCTGGTGGGTTCGAGGACGACGGCGCGGGTGCCATCGTCGGTGTGACGACACACTAAAGGGTGGGCCCGTGAACCACTGCGCTTGAAGCGGAGAGCTAGACTATCCGACTGTTCATCGCAGGTCTCATCTTCGCAACGGCGTGTCGGGGCCCCACGCCCACGCTCGTCATCCGTGACGTCAGCATCGTGGACGTTCGCGCCGCAACCACCGTACTGCATCGCACCGTCATCATCCGCGGCGGCCGCATTACCACCGTCGGTCTCAGCGACAACACGTCAATTCCCGGTCGGCTCCGCAGCGATCAGCTCATCGATGGCACCGGCAAGTACCTGATCCCCGGCCTGTGGGACATGCACGTCCACCTCGACTCGACCGATCTGCCCGCGCTCGTCAACCACGGCATCACCGGCGCGCGGGACATGGGTGGCGATCTCGAGCAGCTCCTTGCCTGGCGACGCCGCATCAGCGCGGACTCCCTGGTCGGCCCGCGGCTAGTCTTTGCGGGCCCGGCTCTCAGCGGCGAGATGACGCCGGAGTGGGCCGTCCAGATTGTGGACTCGCTCGCCGCGCGCGGCGTGGACTTCATCAAGGTCCACGAAGGACTGCCCCGCGCCGTCTACTACGCCATCGACAGCGCGGCGCTGGGTCGACACCTCACGTTGGTGGGACACGTGCCCGCGCAGCTGACCCCGATCGAAGTCGCGAACGCCGGCCAGCGCAGCATCGAGCATCTCGAGTTTGTCCCCGATCGCTGCGTCACGATCTTCTCAGCCCACCGTCCCCCGGACTGTGCGGCGAGCCTGGATTCAATGCTCGATGCGCTGGCGCGCAATGACACGTGGCTCTGCCCAACAATCGGCAGTTTCCGAGTCTTCGCCCGGCAGCAGTTCCCGGCGATTCAGGCGGGATTCACCGCATTGGTTCCGCGCATCCGCGCACGTCACATTGCCCTGCTCGCCGGTACCGACCTCGGCAGCCGGGGCATTATCCCGGGCGCGAGCCTGCACGACGAGCTCGCGCTGCTCGTCCAGGCCGGCTTCACGCCGGCCGAGGCGCTCCGCGCTGCGACACTCGGCCCGGCAGAGTTTCTTGGCCTCACTGACTCGCTCGGTACCGTAGCGCCGGGAAAGGTCGCGGACCTCGTGCTGCTGAATGGCGATCCGCTTGCAGACATCCGCAACACACGGAGCATCGCGCTTGTGCTAGTCCGGTACCGCTGCGCTCAGGGCAGGCCGTCGGCGCCCGACTGGTAGCCCGTCAGCCTACCACTCCAGCCTCTTCCACTGGTAAATGCGCCCGTCGCGATCGACCCGAAACGAATACATCACTTGGTGCTCGATCGTCTTCCCGGGTTCGAACCACTCCATCGTGATTGGATAGCTCACCGAACCAGTGTCGATACGAGGGTCTGGAAGTGTGGTCGTCACCCACTGGCCCGGCGTCGTGGAGGTCTCTTCCTTGAAGTACACCAGCGTCGTGCCGTCCTTACCATCGGCGAGCACGGCCCCTGGCGGACCCCATTGCGCGATGAGTTCGGATGATGGCCGTCCACGCCACGACTCGACCATCGGGTACATGCGCGCGAGCGCACAAGCGTTGAAGAGCAGGGTGGTGGCGAAGGAGGTGAGCAGGCGAGCGTTCATAGTCCCTCCGAATCGATGCAGTCGAGCGCCTCCCGAATGATACCCAACTCGCGTAGTCTAGTGCTTACATGCTTTTTCTCGTACTTGTCCTCCAGCTCCCCGACTCGCCGCCACCAAAGCCCGCCGCGCCGCCTGCGGCCTGGCGCGCCCTGATTGGTGCATACGCGTCCGCAAGCGAAACACTGTACGTCTATGAGGACCACGGCGCGCTCACGCTGCTCGTGAAGCCCTCGGCGCCAGCCCGGCTCGTGCAAGCGTCCGAGTCGGTGTTCACATTCACCGGCCCGCGACTGTACGACGCCGAGCGCGTCGTCCTCCGAAAGAGCGAAATCCGGATCGGACCGATGACGCTGCGACGGCTCGCGATGGGGCCAGCCGGTGGCGGCCAGCTCAGGCTGACGCCGGTACGACCGGTCGCCGAGCTCATCCGGATCGATCGAACCCTCACGCCGCCAGCCGAGAGCGGTGCGTTTCTCTCGCCCGATCTCATGGAGCCGTCACGCATCGATCGTACGATTCACCTCGACATACGCTACGCCACGACCAACAACTTCCTCGGCAGCGTGTTCTACTCCTCCGCCCACGCCTTCCTCCAACGCCCGGCGGCCGAGGCGCTGCTGCGCGCGTCGCGCCGACTCCGGCCCCTCGGCTACGGACTCCTGATCCACGACGCCTACCGGCCGTGGTACGTGACGAAAGTCTTCTGGGACGCGACGCCGCCCGAGTCACGCTGGCTCGTCGCTGATCCCTCGAGGGGCTCCAAACACAATCGTGGGTCTGCCGTGGACATCACGCTGTACGAGCTCGCGACGGGGAAGCCGGTCGAGATGCCGTCGACCTACGACGAGGCCACGCCGCGCGCTATCGCCGACTTCCCGGGCGGTACATCGCGCCAGCGCTGGCACCGCGCCCTGCTGCGCCGCGTGCTCGAGGCCGAAGGGTTCATCGCCAACCCAGAGGAGTGGTGGCACTTCGATTATCGCGACTGGCAGCGGTATCCGATTCTGAATCGGACGTTTGAGGAATTGGTTAGGTAGCCGACCGGTTTTGGTGTGATCCGTGCGCTTCAGCGCACGGGAAAAACCCAAACGCGGGCGCCTGGGTCTGCAACCTTCACCTCCCCGAGTCCGTCCCAACAGAAGGATTCCCGAACCCGACTACTTTGCCGGAGCGTCCATGCGCTTTGCCGCCCTTGGTCTCCTGCCGCTGTGCATCGCCCAACCGCTATCGACCCAATCCTCGAGCACCGACCGCGTCGCCGGCTGGAGTCGCGACCTCCAGGTCTACCTCGATGCGCTCGCCTCGCAGCACTACGTTTTGCGCCGCGCCCCGCTTCCCGATTCGATTCGCTCCGCCGGCGCGCGCTTTCGCGCGAACGTCGCAAGCTGGAGCGACGACCGCGCGTTGGCCGAGCTGATGCGCATCGCGCAGATGGCGGGCGATGGGCATACCTACGTGCTCCCGTTCAGCGCCGCGCGAGTCACCTCGCATTATCTGCCGCTCCGCCTCTATCAGTTCAGCGACGGGATGTTCGTGATCGATGCCGACCCGGC
Organism: Gemmatimonadales bacterium; assembly: GCA_044869265.1. Lineage (GTDB taxonomy): Bacteria > Gemmatimonadota > Gemmatimonadetes > Gemmatimonadales > GWC2-71-9 > 20CM-2-65-7. The sequence goes on along the minus strand of JBIOXD010000018.1, from coordinate 8,740 downwards.
TTACGAGCGCTGGATCGGTGCACGCGTGGACGCCATTGCGGGAGTGCCTACTGAGCGGATCAGCGGTCTCATGAAGCCCTACATTCCCCGAGACAACGATGCCGGTGGCATCCTCTTCGCAGTCGCCACGCTGATTCGCTTTCAAGGTTTCATCGAGGCAATCACAAACCAGTCGCTCCGCGACTCGGTGCCGGTGACGCTGGCCACCCGGGCGTCGGGCCGTCCGACCGTCCATCAGTTTCCGCTCATCCCCGCACCGGCGCTGCGCGGCATGCCGAAGCTCATTCCCTCGCGGATCTCCAACGCTCCTGCGCCACGGTGGCTCCGCAACGTGCCCACCACCTTCTGGTTCGAGCCGATCGGCGACACGGTCCTCTACCTGCAATTCAATCAAGTGATGAACACGCCCGAGGAGACGCTGCGCCAGGCCGCAGGCCGGCTCGATCGCGCGATCGGCGCCCAGCACCCTCGGCTGCTCATCGTCGACGCCAGGCACAACAACGGCGGCAATCTGATGCTGCTCGATCCGCTCATCGACGTCCTTCGGACCTACAAAGAGCAGGGCGGGAGACTCGTCGTCATCTCCGGCCGCCACACCTTTTCGGCGGCGCAAGTGTTCTTGGGCCGCGCCGAGCATGAGGCGCACGCCGAGATCGTGGGCGAGCCGAGCGCCTCGAAGCCGAATTTCGTGGGCGAGGAGAATCCGGTCATGCTGGCCTACAGCGGCGCCCTGGCGAGCGTCTCGGACGAATACCACGAGTCGATTCCGGGCGACACGCGCCCCTGGATCGAGCCGAAGCCGAAGATCATCCTCGGCTCGGCGGACTATTTCGCGAATCGGGATCCGGTGCTGGAAGCGATTCTGCGGGGCAGATGAGCCCTAGCGCATTTGCGCCTTCCACGCGAGCGTCCACTGATTCCAATGGGTTCTCTCGTCGTCGATAATCGCGTCTTCCTGCTCGGCCTCGATAAGCTCTATCGCGAAGCCATGAAAGTGCAGGAGCGCGGCGAGCTGCTGCGTCACGCGCGCGACCTCGCGAAACGTCTCGAGGTCGCCCCCGCCAATGTCCCGATAGAAGGCTACTACTCCGAGGACGCCCAGCTCACAGAGTACTTCCGCCTGATGCGCGGGGCTGCCAGCCGTGCACGGCGACCGCACAAACGTGGTGAACCGCATGGACGCCTACAAGCGCCTGTTCGCGGTGACCTCGTCGGCGCTGTTTGGCGAGGCGATGGATCTGGGCGGGTTATTCCCCGCGGGCAGCGACGCGCTGACGACAGCGCTGCAAACGACGCAGCCCTGGACCGTGCCGGTCCTGACTGCCGCCGCTCAGCGCATCGCCGTCATGGGCAACGATTGCGGCCTTGTCACACTCGCGGCGTTCCCCGGCGATCCAGTGGTGCTCGCGGCGCTGCGCGAATCCGTGGTGCTCTACGTGATGATGGGGGCGACGTTATCCACAGGACAGCCGCCGCGATACGACTGGCAGGTCGACCCTGAGCTCGCCGAGCGGGCAGGGCGCTTCGTCGCCACGTTCAATGAGCTGTTCCCTCGCGGGCCCGCGCTACCGGAGCCCACGGCGAGCAATGCCGAGCAGTTCTGGGTCGCCAACCACGCCAGCAGGATCGCCGGTCGCTGCGTGCGCATCGGCAACGACCAGAGCGGGCCGCCCCGCTACTATCACTGGGGAATTCGCATCGTAAACGGGTTCACGGGACCGCTCGAGGTGGATGAGTTCTGGTCCGACGAAGTCTGGACGACCGAGCGCTATCGGCAATCCGATCGTTACCTGCGTCCCTACTCGATTGAATTGACCTAGCGCTACACCGAACTACTCCCGAACCCCCTCGCGCGCGCGAGCAACATTTCCTACTCTAGAAGCACCGGTCGCCCTAGTGACAGGAGGGTTACCGTCATGCCTACGCTTTCGCTCTCCCCCGCCATGCTGGCGCTCGTGGTGTCCGCCGCCCAAGGGCAAGCGACGAGTGCGCGACCGTCTATCGACCCGTGGGAAGTTACGGCGCTGACTGATAAGCCATCCGTGACCCTGCAGCTCCAAGCGCTCAACACGCTGGCCGGCCCGATCTTCAAAGTGCGCCCGATCCTCCTCGTGCGGTGCCAAGACCACGAGCTCGAGGTGTTGGTATCGACAGGATCTGTGCTTGCTGCCGACGACAACGTCACGACGCCGGTACGCATCCAGTGGGGCACGCAGGCGCCTCGGGAGACGCGGTGGAACCGCTCGACCGATTCGACATCCGCGTTCGTGCCTGATCCGCGCGCGTTCCTGCCACTGTTGATGTCCAACCCGGACCTGCAGCTCGAAATCCGTCCCTCCGCGCCATCGCCACAGTTGATTCGGTTCAACGCGCGAGGCCTCGAGCGGCACATGGCGCAGCTCGATGCCGCCTGTCCGCCCGGAGGGCGGGGCGATGCGGCACTGAGCCACGTCTACGCCGAGGACAGCGTCGATGAACCTCCGACGATCGTGTCCGCGCCGCCGCTCGAGTACCCGCCGTTACTGCGGCAGGGCGGAGTGCAAGGTCGCGTGATGATCCAGGCGATCGTCGACACACTCGGGCGTCCGGAGCCCATGTCGCTCAAGATCCTTGCGCGACCGAGTACAGGGTTCGAGCAATCCGCGCGTGACCACGTGCTTCATACGGTGTTTCGACCCGGGCGGGTGAAGGGACGCGCCGTGCGCGTTCGCGTGCGAGTACCGATCGATTACAAGATCCAATGACAGCCTCACCCCAGGCCAAAACCCTGGTGCGTCCATCTACCTCGGATGTAGCGTACATCTATGCGGGCCCCAGCCCTCTTCGCCGCCCTGCTCGCGCTTTTCGCCTGCGGCGACGCTCTCGCTCCCGTGAGCGTGGGTGCAGTCTATCAATTGCGCAACATCAACGGACAGCCGCTACCCTGGGACCCGCCGCCCTCAGACAGCGCCTACCTGCCGGTCAGGGTCACAGAGGGATGGATTAAATTCCTCGATGGGTCGATCGCCCAACGTCACGAGCGCTGGGAACGTTGGGTGCTCGGCGTGAATGGCGACTCCAGCCTTCTCGTCCAGGACTGGATACTAACGGCCGAGTATGAGCTACTGCCGGGACGGATCGTGCTGTCATATCGACCGACCATTGGCGGTGGCGCCGCTCCGGACACGTTGCACCTTGGCCCGCGCAGATCACTGATCCTGCGCCACACTGGCTATCTCTCGCCGCTCGACAGCACGGTGCGCCATTTCTGCATCAGTGCGCTCTGCTAGCGCACCATGGTGATGAGGCCTTAGAGCTCTTGGGGTACAAGCAGTACGTATGAGCTCTCGCAATCGCGCTACGGTTTTCATTCTACGTCTCCTGCGACGATCTCAATTAGACGCCGTCGATTTGACGCTGTTGCTTCGACGCAGTCCATTCTACGTCTCGCTCTTCGTCGCGCTTCCGTGCGCTGCTGCGGGCCAGTCTGACACGATCTGTACGTTCGACACGACGGCGCACATCCGGATCGATACCGTAACAATTGGGCTCGCCGCGGGGTGGGATCGCACCGCCCGCAAGAAGGCGCCGGACGATTATCTCGTCGCTGCCCTGGTGATCCAGTCCCACTTCCGCCCGCCAGAGCGCGTGCGACTACCCCTCTGGGCCCGCACGAAAGGCCGCAGCGATACCCTCGCTGATCAATCCGAGTACATCGGCTACGGGTTGGACACCGACATTCAATTCTGGCTGAGCGACAACGGTCGACTGGCCAGCGGGCGTGTCGAGCTGAACGGGGCGTCGCAGGAAATCGTCGCGAGCATCATCGACGCCATCATCCGCGCGGATAGCGCGCGCGAATTCCAGCCGCCAGGGCGTGATGTACGTCGAGCCAAGGGAGCTATCCAGCTCCGTCTCGTGGACGCCCCGCACACCCGGCCGCCCGGCGTCTCGCTGTTGCGGATGCAGATTCCCGCGCTCGTCGTCGATTCCGCGCCGTCGCTCCTCTGGATGCCCCCGCTCGAGTATCCGCCAATGGCGCGACTCGGTCGGATCGGCGATCGAGTGATTCTGGAGCTCGTAATCCGTGCGGACGGACGACCGGATACGGCGTCGATCGGCATCTTGCAAGCAGGGTACCGCGAGTTCGCCGTCGAGGCGCTCACGCGCGTGAAGCAGGCGCGCTTTCGTCCCGCCAAGGTTGCCGGATGTCCTGTTCCCGTCATTGTGCGCCTGCCGTTTGACTTTCGCGTCCGGCGGTGACCGAGCACGCGCTCGCGCAATTTGATGAGCGCTGTTAGTCTCGTCGCATGATCTCGCAACGCATAAAACCCACCGCGCTTCTGTCGCTCGCCTATCTTCTGCCCAACGCGGCCTGCGCCCAGAGCGAACCCCAAACCTTCGAATCTCGACTCCACCGCTTCCGCGTCGTCACGCTGACCAGCGCCCTCGAGCATCCGTGGGGTCTCGCGTTCCTCCCGGACGGCCGCATGCTCGTCACCGAACGGCCGGGCCGGCTGCGCATCGTCGGGAAAGACGGCACGCTGTCGGCGCCGCTCGCCGGCGTGCCTACAGTCGCGGCGGACGGACAGGGCGGGCTGCTCGACGTCGCGCTCGCGCCCGACTTCGCGCAGAGTCGCACGATCTATCTCAGCTACTCCGAGCCCGGAGACGGCGGCAGGGCGGGCACCAGCGTCGCCCGCGCGCGGCTTGGAAACAATGGGCTCGACGACGTCCAGGTCGTGTTTCGGCAGGAGCCCAAGGTCTCGGGCGGCGCCCACTTCGGCTCGCGGCTCGTCTTTGCACGGGACGGCAACCTGTTCGTCACGACGGGCGACCGGCAGAACCGCCCGTTCGTGCAGGATCTCACCAAGCTCCAGGGGAAGGTCGTCCGCATCCGGCCCGACGGCACCATCCCGCCGGGCAATCCATTCGTCAATCGCGAGGGTGCGCGGCCGGAGATCTGGTCCTACGGCCATCGCAACATCCAGGGCGCCGCGCTCCATCCCGAGACGGGACAGCTCTGGACCGTGGAGCACGGCGCGCGCGGAGGGGATGAGCTCAACGTGCCCAAAGCGGGCAAGAACTACGGCTGGCCCGTGATCACGTACGGGCGCGACTATTCGGGCGCACCGATCGGCGAAGGCCAGCGCAAAGAGGGGATGGAGCAGCCGGTCCACTACTGGGATCCATCCATTGCGCCGAGCGGCCTAATGTTCTACACGGGCAATCGCTTTCCCAACTGGAAAGGCCACCTGTTCGTCGGCGCGCTGGGACATCAGTTGGTGATGCGGCTCGAGCTGGACGGCGAGCGGGTCCGCGCCGAGGAGCAACTGATCGAGGATATGAACCGGCGCATCCGCGCGGTGGTGCAGGGACCTGACGGTTTCATCTACTTGCTAACTGATGAAGGCGACGGTCGGATTATGAGGCTCGAGCCTGTCCCTTAGCATCTGCATGAACTTCTGAGGGTTCTGAACAATCCTTCTTAAGGTCCTCGCGGGGCTCGTCCTCGGGCTCATACTCGGTACGGTCGCCGCCGCGATCGATGATCCGGCGCTGCGGGCCATCGCCGTCGGGTTCGAGCCGATCGGCACGCTGTGGACCAACGCGATCCGCATGACCGTGATCCCGCTGGTGATCGCGTTGGTGATCACCGGGGTGACGGGCGCGGCCGATCTCCGCTACATCGGCCGGCTCGGCCTGCGGGCGGTTCCCGCGTTCGTTATCCTGCTGGTCACGAGCGGGCTCTTCGCGCTGCTGCTCGCGCCGCTCGCACTGGACCGGCTGACGATTCCCGAAGCCGTCGCGACGTCACTGCGCGGTGCGGCGGATATCGCATCGGCGCCACCCATGCCGAGCGTCGTCGAGCGGATCGTCGCGATCGTGCCCGCCAACCCGTTCCGCGCCGCCGTGGATGGGGCCATGCTGCCCCTGATCGTCTTCACACTCATGTTTGCCGTGGCGCTCGCGCGGCTCGATCGGACGCGACGCGAGCCCGTGGTGCACCTGTTCGAGAGCGTTGCCGATGCCATGCTCGTGGTCGTTCGCTGGGTCCTGTGGTTTGCGCCGCTCGGGATCTTCGCGCTGGCGTTCGGCCTGGCGTCTCGCCTCGGCGTCGCGGCTGCCGAAGCGCTCGGGGTCTACATGATCACGCTCTCGGCGGTGTTGCTCCTGTTCATGCTCGTCCTCTATGCCGTCGCCGCGACGATCGGGCGAACGCCGCTCCCGCGCTTCGCGGCCGCACTCGCGCCGGCCCAGGCCGTTGCCCTCAGCTCGCGCTCCTCGCTGGCCGCGCTCCCCGCGTTGATCACCGGCGCGCGCGAGCGCCTCCAGGCGCCACCTCCCGTCACCGGCTTCGTCCTGCCCTTCGCGGTGTCGGTGTTTCGTATCAACGTACCGATTGCGTGGGTCGTCGGAGCGCTCTTCCTCTCCAAGCTCTATGGCGTCGAGCTGGAAACTCCGGCGCTCCTCGGTCTCGTAGTTACCGCGACGCTCATCAGTTTCAGCGTGCCCGGCATTCCGAGCTCGAGTTTGTTCCTGCTCGCCCCGGTTCTCGTAGAACTGGGTTTGCCCGCCCAGGGCGCCGGCATTCTGATCGCGGTGGATGTGCTGCCGGACATGTTCAAGACAACGCTCAACGTCACGTCACACCTGACGGTTGCAACCGTGGTGAATCGCTCGTGAACCTTTGGATTGGGAGCTTCGACATGCGCGGCACCCTTCTTACTGTCCTCACGCTCGCCTCGATAACCCTCCCCGCTCGCGCGCAGCAAGCGAGCCCCCCCTCCGATCGCGACGCCGTCCGCCGTGCCGCGCTCGACTACCTGGAGGGCTTCTACGAAGGCGATTCGACGAAAATCGTCCGCAGCGTACGGCCTGACGTGCGCAAGGTCGGCTACTACACCGACCAGGGCTCGCCTACGTACAAGCCGGACGAGATGAGCTTCGCCGCGATGATCGAGTACACCAACAACTTCCGCAAACGTGGCCGCACGACGCCGGCCACTGCCCCGCGCGAAGTCACCGTTGGCGAAGTCAACGACCAGACCGCCACCGCGAAGGTCGTCGCTTGGTGGGGCATCGACTACCTGCAGCTCGCGAAGTACGATGGCCGCTGGATGATTGTGAACGTAATGTGGCAATCGGCGCCGCCAGCGAGTAAGGCGTCGAATTGAGACGTCGAATAGTCAAATTGACCCCGTCCAATGGACGGCGTCGCATGAGACGTCGAAAACAAGCGAGGTGTGCGACGCCACTTGTTCTGGCACTGACCATCGGCAGTACGACTGCTGCGGGCCAAACACTTGTCGGTAACTGGACAGGCTACTGGGCGCGCGCGGGCGACACGATGGCCATTCGGATGCAGGTGCGCGCCTCCGCCGGCCGCTACACCGCGACGTTCGATTCGGATCGGCTCCGTGTCAGCGGGATTCCGTTCACCAGCGCTCAACTGCAAGGATGTTGCGACGCGACGCTCGTGCTGCGTGGCGATCGCACGACCGCGACGTTTCAGGGCACGCTGCGTGGCGATTCCCTCACGGGACGCTTCGAAGAAAGCTCCGAGTCTTCGGGCCGCTTCGCCTTCTCTCGCACGCGGCAAGCGGAGTCGCGTCCGGCATTCGACGAGCGCGCCATCACCCTTACGAACGGCGATGTCCGACTCGCGGGGACGCTGCTGGTGCCGCGGGGCACGGCGGCCGTGCCCGCTGTCGTGTTCGTCCACGGCTCGGGCCCGGAAGGGCGGTGGGCGTCGCGCTTCCTCGCCACGCAGCTCGCAAGTCACGGGATTGCGGCCTTGATCTACGACAAGCGCGGTGTCGGGGAGTCGACGGGCGACTGGCGACAGGCCACTCCCGATGACCTCGCGCGCGACGCCGCGGCGGCGGTCGCTCGACTCCGCCAGGAATCACGAATCGATAGCCGGCGCATCGGCGTGCACGGACATAGTCAGGGCGGGACGCTCGCGCCGATGGTCGCCGCGCAGTCACGCGACGTCGCCTTCGTGATCGCCTCGGCGGGGGCGGGGCTTCCGATGGACTCCGTCGAAATCTTCAGCGTGATGAACGCCTGGTCTCCCGGCGCGTCCTCGGCCAAGGACTCGGCCGATCTCCGCGATTATGTCGGCGAGCTCGTCGCGGTGGCCTATCGCGGTCGACCGCGGGCGCGCCTCGACTCGCTCGCGAGCACGTTGCGCGATCGTGCCTGGTTCGTGCCTCCCCCCGCCGCAGACAACTCGTACTGGACGTTCTCGAAGGTCTATGCGCAGTACGAACCGCTCACCTGGTGGGCCCAAGTCCGAGTTCCCGTGTTGCTCGTCTACGGGGAGAATGACCAACGCGTCCCTGCACGCGAAAGCGCGGCGCGGATTGCAAGCACGCTCGCGCGTAATCCATCCAGCGTTGATGTGACGGTCCGGATCCTTCCCGGCGCCGATCATACGTTTCGCCTGCCGCCAGGCCCCGGCGGCTGGCCGGTGACGGCGGCTGATTACATTCCGAGTCTGTTGCGATGGCTGACCTATATAACGACGTCGAATTGATGCCGTTGAAATGAAGCGTCGAGTCAGCAACGTGGAATAGACTACGTCGCATGAAGCGTCGAAAGACGACGTTAATACGTAGTTCCTTGAACGGTTCATTCGACGACTCTCCTTTGACGCATCCAATTTGACGCCGTCAATTCGACGTACTTTTTCGACGTCTTTGATTTTTTCGACGTCTTCGATTCCGGAGGGCCAATGCGTGCTTGTGTGCTCATC
>JBIOXD010000017.1:0-38947 GCA_044869265.1 Gemmatimonadales bacterium | reverse complement strand
CGCACCACGTACCACGCACCGGGAAAGCTGCACCACGCACCACGCACCACGCACGGTTCGTAATGCACATCGAACTCACCGAGATGCTGCGCTGTCCCGAGTCGCACCGCGAGGAGATGCTCGTGCTCTCGACCGGCGAGATCCGGGATCGCATGGTGCGCTCCGGGTTGATCGGCTGCCCGGTCTGTCACAAGGAGTACCCGATCTCGCGTGGGGTCGTGAACTTCCGGAGCAGCCAGGATCGCGTCGCGGGCGACAAGCCGTCCGGCTCACGGCCCGCATACAACCCCCCGTCCCCGCTGCCGTCCGCCGATGCCGCCGAGCTGCAGGCACTGCTCGAGCTGTCGGGTCCCGGCGGGTATGTCGTGCTGATCGGCTCTGCCGTGCGCCAGGCGCCCCGGCTCAGCGGCCTCATGGAGGGCATCCATTTCGTGGGCGTCAACGCGCCCCTCGAAATGGAGGAGCAGCCGACGCTGTCGCTGCTTTACGCGAACGAGCGCGTGCCGCTGCGCAGCGCCGTAGCCCGCGGCGTCGTCGTGGGGGCCGATCTTGCCACCTCGCCGTGGCTCGTCGAGGCGCATCGGGTGCTGCTGCGCGGCCGCCGATTCGTGGTCGAAAACGAAGAGCCCGAACTGCCGATCGGGCTCGTGAAGCTGGCGGCGGAACACGGACTCTGGGTGGGCGAGAAGCGCTAGTCTCGCTCGATCACCGCCGCCAGCGCGTCCTCGGCGGCATACGCGGCATCGATCTGGCCCCTGTAGTTCCGTTCGACCACCCGCCGCTTCACTTTCAGCGTGGGCGTGAGCTCACCGGATTCGATCGTGAAGTCGTTTTCCAGCAGGACCACTTTTTTCGGCGTTTCGAACTTGGCGAGGTCGTGGAGCGACCCCATCACCTCGCGCTCCACCTTTGCCTTCACGTCCGCCAGCTCGAGCAGCTGCGCGCGCGTGCCGTAGGTCAAGCCCCGCTCGCGCGCCCAACGCTCCAGGTTCTCGAAGTTCGGCACGACGAGCATGATCGGGAACTTGCGGCGGTCGCCATAGAGCACGGCATTGGCGACGAACTTGTTGCGCTTGGCCATACCTTCGATGGGCTGCGGTGCGATGTACTTCCCGCCTGCGGTCTTCAACAATTCCTTCTTGCGGTCCGTGATCTTGAGATAGCCGTCCGAATCGAGCACGCCGATGTCCCCGGTGAGCAGCCAGCCCTCCGGGTTGATCGTCTCGCGGGTGGCCTCGGGCAGCTTGTAGTAGCCCTGCATGATATTCGGCCCGCGCGCCAGGATTTCGCCGTCGCTTGCGATCTTCAGCTCGACGCCGGGGATCGCGCGGCCGACCGTGCCGAGTTTGATCCCGTCGAGCGGATTGAAGGTGAGCACCGGTGACGACTCGGTCAGGCCGTAGCCTTCGAGGACGGGGAGTCCGGCGCTGTAAAAAAACTTCGCGATGTCGGCGGAGAGGGGGGCCGCGCCGGAGACGAAGAAGCGGATCCGTCCCCCGGTTCTGGCCCGGAGCTTTGAAAACACGAGCCGGTCCGCGACCTTCTTCTTGATCGTCAGGGCGCCGGGAATGGAGACGCCGGCGAGCGACAACGTCGCCCATTGCTCTCCGGCACGCTTGGCCCAGAAAAAGATCGAGCGCTTGATGGCGCTGCCGGACAGTGCGTTCTCCAGCACTCGCGCGTAGACCTTCTCGTACAACCGCGGGACCGACAGCACGACCGTCGGTTTTACCTCCTGCAGGTTGGCCGCGACCGTATCGAACGATTCGGCGTAGTTGATGATCACACCCGCCTGGAACAGGGTGTAGTCCACCATCCGCTCGTAGCTGTGCGACAGCGGCAGCATCGAAAGACACTCGTCTCCACCCCCGATAGGGATGATCTGCAGGCAGGCTTGCACGTTTGACCAGATGTTGTAATGCGACAGCATCACGCCCTTGGGATCGCCGGTGGTGCCCGATGTATAGATGAGCGTCGCGAGGTCATCCGGTTGCGCGCTCAGCGCGTCGTTCCTCCAGTTGGGATAGCGGCCGGCGGCCGCCCGGCCGCGGCCCTCGAGATCCGCCAGGGACATCGCCGCGAGGGGGGAGCGCAACGCTACGGCTCCCGAGTCGAAGGCGATGACGTGCCGCAGCTTCGGGAGCGAGCCTTGGACCTCCAGCACCTTATCGACCTGCGCAGCGGTCGAGCAGAACACCGCGACGGATTCCGAGTCCTTCAGGATGTATTCGGTCTGTTTCGCGGTGAGCGTCGGATAGATCGGGACATCAGCGGCACGCGTGGCCAGGCAGGCGTAATCGGCGAGGGCCCATTCCGGGCGGTTCTCGGAAATGATCGCGACCTTGTCGCCGGCTGCGACGCCAAGCTCGCGCAGGCCCAGCGAAATCGCCTGAACGCGACTCAGCGTTTCACGATGCGTGACCCCGACCCAGGCCCCTCCCACTTTCGACCGGAAGGCCGCTGGGAGGCCGGCATGTCGATCCACGGTAGTGAAAAAGAGCTGGGTGAGGGTTCCCTTTTTCATGGGAGAAACTCCACGAGGAATTTCACCGGACTGCCGGGAATGGGCGTTCCGTCGGGTCGGCTCACGGTCGCGAACACGATGATCGAGTCGGGAAAAGCACTGCCCGGGTCGAGCCGCAATCGCGCTGCGGCAACGCCGACACCGTTGCTCAGAACCGTATCGTTTGGCACAAATGTGAAGAGCGGACCACTCGCCGGAAAGGTCGTCGCCGTGAAGGTCACGCGGCGGCCGATCGCGGCCGACGGAGATGCGTAGAGTTTCACGCTGAGCGAATCCGACAGCGACGTGTCCGCCGCGATCATGACGGTGTCCACCGTCAGGCTATCAAGCGGCAGCACCGAATCGAGATGCGCGACCACGGTTATCCGGATCGGATTCGAGCGCAGCAGGCCCACGAGCGCCTGCAAGCTGTCCGACCCTACCGCCTTCCCCTCTGTTGCGCCCGTGGTGCTGTCGATCAGCCGAATTGCGCTCGTGTCGAGCGCTACCCAGAGGATCTCGGTCCCGACCGAGTCGCCGTGGCCGTTCAACGCGCGGGCGGTGGGCACCAGCGTATCGCCGACCTCGACCTGCCCCCCGTAGGGGAGACCGATGTCCAGCGCGATCACCTGGTCGAGATTGGTACTCACTTTGCACGCGACCACTACGAGAACTGCAAGCAGGACCGTCCGGATCAGCTGCTGCCTGTCCTCTCTTCGGGCGCGCTCGCCGGTGCGCCTGCGCGGAGATCGTGCAGTGCCTGCGTGGCGTGCTCGATCCACTTCTGCGCGTCCGGTCCCCGCGGCGGGTGCTCCAAGAAGGTCTTCAAGTGCTGGGCGGCGCCGTCCGGGTCGCCGCGCTGCATCAGCAAGAACGCGAGCCCGTAGTGCGCGCCCGCGAGCGAGCCGTCCAGCTCGAGCGCGCGGCGGTAGTGCCGAATCGCTTCATCGAAGCGCCGCGTCTTGGTGAACGCGATCGCCATGTTCTGCAGGATCCGCGCGTCGTTGGGATGATCGCGCAGGGCGAGCCGATACGACGTGAGTGCCGCTTCGTAATCCCCCTGACGCTCGAGGGCTAACGCTTCATTGAGATAATCGAGACGTTGGGGCTTGAGATCGTCGCCCCCCTCCGACGAGCCGAACAAGCGGCGCCAGAAACCCATGCGCCGAAAATAGCTTGCGGCTGAAGACGTTCGCAATGTAGAATCCCGAATGGCCCTCCCGCCTCGCCCCACGCCACGTCCCAGTGCTGGTCCCCGGCCCAAGAGCAAACCGGCCCGTCCCCGCGGCGTTCTGCAGGTGGATTGGCCGCTGTTCGGCGAGCTGTGTCGGGCGCTCGCGCTGAAGGTGTTTCGCGAGTACGACCCGGACGTGGTGATCGGCATCGCGAAAGCGGGGGTCATACCCGGCGCCGTGGTCGCGAGCATCCTGCAGCGCGATTTCGCGTCGATCGCGATCACACGGGAAGGATCGGTCATCGCCGGGCCGCCGCGCCTCGTGACGGGGAAGCGCGTGCTGCTGGTTGATGAGACGTGCGAATCGGGCAGCACGATGAAGCTTGCCCTCGCGGCCGTGCGGGAGCTCAAACCGGCGGAAGTGAAGACCGCGGTCTCGTTCAAGACGGGTGCGTACAAGCCCGATTACTTCGCGCTCGAGAACGAGAACTTCATCATTCTCCCCTGGGACCTGGAAGTCATCGTCAACGGCGAGATCGTCGTGCGTCCGGATTATCGCGACAAGCTGAAGGAAACCAGTTGAAAGATCGTCTCGCCGCTGCCGTCAAGCAGTCCCGCGCCGACTACACTGAAATCCGCGTCGAACGTACCTGGGGCTCCTCTGTCGCGTTCCGCGGGCGGCGCCTCGAGACCGCCACGGTCAGCGAGGATCAGGGCGGATTCGTCCGGGTGCTCAACAAGGGGTGCGGGTGGGGCATCGCCTCGTTCACGTCACTGGATGCGGTGCCCGACATGGTGCGCCGGGCGAACGAGCTGTCGCGCGCCGTGCGACTCGACGAGCCGATCCGGCTGGCCGAGTCCGAGCCGCAGGTGGCCGACGTCGCGCTCGATCTCGACGGGGACGTTCGCGGAATCTCCCTGGCGGACAAGAAGGCGCTACTCGAGGCGTACAACGGGGCAATGCTCGCCGTCTCGAACGCGATCGTCGATACGCAGGCGAGTTATCACGACGAGGTCTCGGAGGTCTGGTACGTCAACTCCGATGGCGCCGCGCTCTATCAATTGCGTCCCGAGGTAGTCATTTCGGGTACCGCGATCGGCCGGCGGGACGGCACGATCGAGAAAGGGCTCGAGTCGATCGGGCTGCGCAAAGGATGGCGGAGCGTCCAGGGATTGGAGAACCAGTTTCGCGACGTCGCGCAGCGCGCGGTGAACCTGCTCGACGCGCCGCGCGTCCGCGGCGGCTCGTACCCCGTCATCCTCGACAACGAGCTCGCCGGCGTATTCATCCACGAAGCATTTGGGCATTTGTCGGAAGCCGATTTCGTCTACGAGAACCCCCAGGCGCGCGAAATGATGACCTTGGGGCGCCGCTTCGGGAAACCGGTGCTGCATGCGGGCGACAACGGCGCGGCGAACGCCCTGCGGGGAACCCTGCCGTACGACGACGAAGGCACGCCGACGCAAGACACGCCGCTGATCAAGGAAGGCATTCTCGTCGGCCGGCTGCATTCGCGCGAAACCGCCGCCAAGCTCGGCGAGCGCCCGACGGGCAATGCGCGGGCCGTGTCGTTTCGGTTTCCGCCGATCGTGCGGATGACCAACACCTACATCTCGGCTCCCCCCGGGAAAGCCCGCGTCGGGCTGCAGGACCTGATCAGCGACATCAAACTCGGCGTTTACGCGTGCGGCGCGTTCGGCGGGCAGACGATGCTCGAGAACTTCTCGTTCACGGCGGGTTGGGGCTACATGATTCGCGACGGCCACGTCGCCGAGCTCGTGAAGGACGTCGTGCTGGCCGGCAACCTGTTTACGACGCTCGACCGCATCGACCACATCGCAGGCGACTTCACCTGGAACCAGATGGGCGGCGGCTGCGGCAAGGGCGGGCAGTTCCCGCTGCCGGTGACTGAAGGAGCTCCGCACGTGCGGATCGAAGAGGCGCTGATCGGAGGCGACGTGTGATCGATCGCCTGCTCGACACCGCGCGTCGCGCCGTCGACAGCGCCGACGCGCTGTGGCGGCGCGAGGAACGTACCGCCGTCGCGTTCGAGTCAGGACGGCTCAAGACGGCGGGAATCACGGAAGAGTCCGGCATCAACCTGCGCTTGGTCGCCAAGGGTCGCATGGGCGTGGTCGGCACCACGTCGGCCACACCGGATCTCGAGGCGCTCGTCGCCCGTGCCCGCGCGTCCGCGGAGCTCGGAGAAATCGTCGACCTCGCCTTTCCCACCGGCGCCTCCGCCGCGCTCCCGACGATTCCCACGTTTTTCGATCGCACGGCGAATGCTGCACTCGACGATTTGATTCGGATGGGCAAGCGACTCGTGGAGCGCCTGGAGCGGCCTGACTGTCAGGTGAACGTGGGAGTGGAACGCGAAGTCGCCCAGACCGTCGTCGGGAACAGCGCGGGGGCGCGCGCGGAGTACCGCACCACGGGCATTGCGGTGACGGCCGATATCACGCGTATCGCCGGCGACGACGTGCTCATGATCTTCGATCACTACGTCGGCGCCGACATGCCGGCGGAGGCCGATCTCGAGAAGCTGGTGCGGTCGATCGAGACCCGGCTCACCGCGGCACTCACGGTGGTCACCCCCCCCGAGGGCGCGTTGCCTGTCGTCTTTACGCCGGCGGGGCTCGGCGCCGTCGTGATGCCGCTCGAACAGGCACTCTCCGGTAAAACCGTGCTGCAAGGCAGCTCGCCGCTCGCGGGGAAGATCGGAGAGACGATCTTCGACCAGCGCCTGTCGATCGTCGATGACCCATTGGTGCCGGGACGCCCCGCATCGCGTCCCATCGATGATGAGTGCGTCCCTTCACGCGCGACTGAGCTGGTGAAGGGCGGCAGGGTGGGGAACTTCGTTTATGATCTCGAAACCGCCGCGCGCGCCAAGACTCAGAGCACCGGGAACGGCCGGCGCGGCGTTTTTGGAAAACCTCGTATCGCGTACACGAACATTGTCTTCAAAATGTCGGACGGGGGGCGCAGCGGCCCGGCGGTAACGATGACCGACTTGGGGGGCGGGCTGGTTCGCGATATCGACGATGGGCTGATCGTCGACGACTTGATCGGGGTGGGCCAGGGCAACGTGATCAGCGGCGCCTTCAGCCACCCCGTGGGACTCGCCTATCGTGTGCAGCGGGGCGAGGTCACGGGACGCGTGAAAGACGCGGCCGTCGCCGGAAATGTCTACGACTTGCTCAAGAAGATCGGCGGATTCGGAGCGGATGGGCGGTGGTTGGGAGCCCGCTGGTCGCCGTCACTGCTTCTCGAAGGGGTGAGTGTGGCGCGCCGGTAATAGCGGATACCGGATACCTATCTCAAAGCCTCCTCATAGCTCCGCCCCGCCGTCATCTCATTGTAGACTCGCTCCAGAACCTCCGGCGTCGCCGAGAGGAATCGGCAGCGCGCGTCGCCCCGGCTGCGACATTCGACCTCGAGCACCGCGACCGTTTCCTCCGACAAGCGTCCCAGAAAATCCGCGAGCATTCCCGCCGAGAAAAAGCACATGGGTGACTGGGCGGTGCCGGGCTCCGCTTCCGCCCAGTCCGTCGAGTCGAGAGCGAAGGCTCCCGTGCCAACCGGCGTCACGCTGACGCTCCCCCACCCGCCGCTGGTAAAGAAATCCGCCAACGCCGCCCCCAGCATGTCCGCATCGAGGTCCGCGGGATTGTGCGCCGCCGCAAATCGGCGATAGAGACCTTCGCCGGCTCTGTAGCCGACTTCCTGGAGAATCGTCACGAGCTGGTCGGGAGCATGGACCGCCAGGCTCGCGTGCAACTGCCGCAAAGTGCCGGGAAGCGTCATATCGGACGCCAACTTAGGGTTTGCGGCTCACGCGGCGCAAGAGTTCCGCTTCGTCGATTTGCTCGACGCCGAGGGCCTCCGCCTTGTCGAGCTTCGAGCCGGGGTCGGTTCCGACTACTAACGCGGTCGTCTTCTGGGAAAGACTGTCGGACACGTGCCCCCCCGCGGCCTCGATCAGATCGCGCGCCTGTTGCCGGGAGAGCGTCGGCAGCGTGCCGGTGAGTACGAATGTCTGGTCCGCGAGCGGGCGTGGCCCGGTAGGCGTCTCCGTCTCGCGCAGCGTCAGGCCGGACTTCCCGAGGCGTTTCAGCAGCTCCTTGTTCTTCGGATCGGCGAAGAATCCCGCGACGGCGTCGGCGATCGCCGGGCCGATCCCGCGCACCTCGCCGACTTCTTGCGCCGACGCGTTGGAGAGTGCCGCCATGGTGCCGAAGTGGCGCGCCAGCAGCTTGGCCCCCTGCGCGCCGACGTGGCGGATCCCGAGGCCGAAGAGCAGCGCGGAGAGGGGTTGGCGTTTCGAGTCGGCAATGCCGTCCACCAACTGCTGTGCTGATTTTTCCGCGAAGCCTTCCAGCGTGAGGAGCTGCAGGGGGGTGAGCGTGTACAGGTCGGCGACATTGGCGATCAACTTGGCGTCGAGCAGCGCGCGGACGCGTTCGTAGCCAAGACCACGAACGTCCATGGCGCTGCGACTCGCGAAATGGACGATGCTTTCGAGAATCCGCGACGGGCAGGAAATGTTGGGACAGTAGGTCATCACTTCGTCTTGCGGGTGTTCGACCTGCGCCCCACAGCTCGGACAGCGCTCCGGCATGCGGAACGGTTTGGCGCCACGTGGACGGCCCGGAGCCGGTCCCAAGACCTGTGGGATCACCTCCCCCGCGCGCGTGACCTCCACTTCATCGCCCACCCGGATGTCTTTCGCGGCGATCAGCTCTGCGTTGTGCAAGGTCGCGTTCGAAACCGTGACTCCGCCGATTTCTACCGGTTCGAGCACCGCATACGGATTGAGCGCACCGGTGCGACCCACGTTGATGCGGATTTCGAGCAGCTTCGTGACCTGCACCTCCGGTGCGAACTTTCGCGCGATCGCCCAGCGCGGCTCGCGGTTCCCGATCGTCCCCA
The DNA here is from genome assembly GCA_044869265.1 of Gemmatimonadales bacterium. Taxonomy (GTDB): domain Bacteria; phylum Gemmatimonadota; class Gemmatimonadetes; order Gemmatimonadales; family GWC2-71-9; genus 20CM-2-65-7. Next base: position 30,334 of record JBIOXD010000017.1, on the reverse strand, counting down.
GCTCTGCGTAGAGCGCGCGCTGGTCGACTTTGACGGCGACGCCGTCCGCGCCGTAGTCGAGCCCCGGCAGTAACGCTTCGAGGTTCTTGATTTCAGCGTGCGCCATCGCGAGGTCGTCCACTCGCGTGTGATGCGGCTCGACAGGGAAGCCCCATTTGTGCAGTGTCTCAAGCAGCTCGTGTTGGGAATCGATGCCGAGCTTCGAAGCCGGCGCCTCGATTTGGAAGGTGAAGATTCGGAGGCCGCGAGCGCGGGTCTTTTTCGGATCGAGCTGTCGCAGCGCGCCGGCCGCTGCATTGCGCGGATTCGCATACGGTGGCTCGCCCGCTTCTTCGCGCTGTTTGTTGGTTTCCGCGAATTGGCTTTTCGGTAGATAGACCTCGCCCCGGACTTCCATCTTTTTCGGCCAGCCCTTGCCCTGCAGGCGCAAAGGCAGATCGAGGACGGTGCGCAGGTTCGCCGTGACATCCTCACCCTCGATACCATTGCCACGCGTGACTCCGGTGACCAGAACACCGTCCTCGTAGGTGAGGCTCACGGCGGCGCCGTCGATCTTTACCTCGAGCGCGTAGCCCGCCTCTTTCACCTCCGGGACCAGCCGGGCGTTACGCTCTTCCCACTCCTGCAGCTCGGCCTCATTGAAGGCGTTGGCGAGAGACAACATGGGGACGAGATGGCGATGCTTGTGAAACGCGCTTGCTGGTTCGCCGCCCACGCGCAGGGTGGGGGAGTCCGGCGTCTGGAGTCCGGGGTTCTTGGTTTCGAGATCCTGGAGCTCGCGGAATAGCCGATCGTATTCCGCGTCCGACATCCCCGGCTTGTCGAGGATGTAGTACGCGTAGTTTGCCCGCTCCAGAATCCGCCTCAATGCGGCGGCGCGGGAGGCCGCCTTCACCGACCCTTGGCTTCTTCCTGAATGACGGCCATCGCGACGCCGACGAGCCGTTCGAGCTCTTCGGCGCTCGCTTTGGGGAGGAGGCCCTCGCCCCAGGCGCCTTCGCGCTGGCCGAAGGTGTCGAGCAGGCGGCGCATGAACGCCAGCAGGGCCACACGCTCGAGCTCCATGCGCCGCAGCTGCTCCCCGGTTTCGTGCTGGCGCTGGGCGAGACGCTCATAGCGGTGGGCATTGCGCAGGCTCTGGGCGGTGAGCGAGGCGACGACCTGCACGAAGCGGACGTCGGCATCGGAGAAGGTGGGGCCGTCGCGGTACGTGCGCAGGAAAATCGCCCCGATTGCCACCGAGCGCCACGTGATCGGCACGACGGTGATCGACTTCACGCGGCGGTTGATCAGCTCGCCCTTCACATGCTTTAACGACGGATCGTTGGCGGCGTCCGGAATGAACACCGTCTCGCCGCTCTGCATGGCGCGCCGCAGCTCGGGATAGCGATCGAGATCGACGAGATAGTTGCGAATGGTGGGATCTTCGTACGACGCCACGAGCCGCACCTGCCGTCCGCCTTTTTCTGCCAGGAAAATCGAGCAGCGATCGAGCCCGAACGATTCGCCGAGCTTGCGTGCGATGGACTGCAGAATGTCAATGAAATGTAAGGAGCTCGATCCTTCCTTGAGAATCTCGATGACGGCGAGCAGGTGCTTGCGCTCGTGCTCCAGCTCGGCAATGCGCGCGGCGAGACGTTCCGCTTCCGCGTGTGTCAGTGCCGAGTTAATTGTCATGGGGGGATAGTTTGGCGCGGGCACTCCGACGCCGTCAAGCGTGTAGATTAGCGCGCATGACCTCGCGCATTGTGTCAGTGCTCATCGCGTGCGGCGCTCCACTGGTCGCTCTCGACGCGCAGTCGCCGGCAACTCCGGCGACTCCCGCCAGTCCGGTTGGCGCGTATCGCCTCGTTCCCGAGCTTCCGGGCATGGGACGCCCGGTCGATACCGCGTCGACGGCGACCCGCCGCCGCGCGCTGCTGCGCCGCATCGGCCGCGGGGCCGTGGTCGTGCCGGCGGCGCGCGAACGCAACATCGAGCGCGACTACGTCCAGGACAACGATTTTCGCCAGGACAACACATTCTTCTACTTCACGCAGCTTGAAACCGAGGGGGCCTGGCTCGTCATGACGGCACGCGGGCCCGACTCGCTCGAGACCGTCCTGTTCCTGCCGCCACGCAGGGCGGGGCAGGAGCGCTGGACCGGCCTGCGGCTCGGCCCCGACAGCTCGGCAGTGCGGCTTTCGGGCATCGCGAAAGTGTTGCCGACCGATTCCCTCGACAGCCGGTTGACGCGGCTCAGGGTCACGAACGCGCCCGTCTATCTCCCGCTTTGGCCGTCCACCCGCGACGAGCGACGCATCACCGACATCGTGTTCTCCGGGGCGGACGTGCGCAACGTGCTGCCGCTGGTCGACTCGATGCGCGTGGTGAAGGACGCGGACGAGATCGGGCGGCTGCGCCGCGCCATCGATATCAGCGTGGCCGGACATATTGCCGCGATGCGGTCGGCGCGGCCCGGAATGTACGAATACGAATTGGAGGCGGCGCTCGAGGCCGGATTTCGCAGCAATGGCGCCGATCGTCTCGGCTACCCGTCGATCGTCGGCAGTGGTCCGAACTCGACCACGCTGCACTACGACGTGAATCGGCGCCGCACCGAGAGCGGTGATCTCGTGGTCATCGACGCCGGCGCCGAATGGGGACAGTACACGGCCGACGTGACCCGCACGTTCCCCGTGAACGGCAAGTTCACGCCCCGACAGAAGGCGATCTATGATCTCGTGCTGGGCGCGCAGCAGGCGGCGTTCGATTCCGTTCGTCCCGGCGTCACGTTGTGGCAGCTCGACGCGATCGCGCGCCGCTACATGCGCGAGCACTCCGGCAAGTTGTGCGGTGAGAAGACCTGCGATGATCGCGAGTACTTCAACCACGGACTGGGCCACCCGATCGGCATGGATGTGCACGATGTCGGTTTCGGGCGGCCGCTCGAGCCCGGAATGGTCCTGACCCTGGAGCCGGGCATCTATCTGGAGGCCGAGCGCCTCGGCGTGCGCATCGAGGACGACGTGCTCGTGACCGCGACGGGAGGAGAGTGGCTGTCGGCGGGCGCGCCGCGCACGACGGACGCGATCGAACGGCTGATGGCGGGACGGAACCGGTAACGTTTCGCTACGGCTTCTCGTCTTTTTCGTTCTTGATGTCTTCGAGCAGCGCCGCGGCGTCTTCCTTGTTCTGCGCGTCGAGAACGTCGTAGTTCGGCAGCGTCGGAATTACCTGTAGCTGCTCGCGGGCCTTGGAGTACTGGCCGAGGTCGACAAACACCTCCGCCAGCTCGAGCCGGTGATAGATGTGTTGCGGATTGATCGCCACCGCGCGCTCTAAATGGCTCACGGCGTCGGGCCAGTTGGCCTTCGACATAAACCCGCCACCGAACAACGTTTTCGCAAAGAACCGCTGTATGCCGGACAACCGCTTCACTTCGGCGTTCCAGGCGCCCAGGACATGATGCGCGTTGTCGTGTTCGGGGTTCATGGCTACGGCGCGCTCGGCTTCGTCGTAGATGACCTTGGCGTACCGCACGCGTTCCTTGCTGCTCTTGGTGCGCGACAAGCGGCCCAGGACCATGGCCAGCACGTAGTGCCCGTCGGCCTGCATTGAATCGGCGCGTATCGCCCGCTCGGCATAGGTTCGCCCCACCAAATACAGGCTGTCCCGGCGCTTCTTGAGAGAATCGACGTTGGCCTGTATTTGTTTGGCAACGTCGGCGGTCGCCTGCGCGGCCTTCCAATTCGCTTCGTAGCTCAGCGAGTCGGCCGCGAGGGCCGCCTCAAAGTGTCGCAGCGCGACGTCGGGGTGCAGCGGACCGGCGCTGTCACCCGCCGCGATGTGAGCCGCGGCCGCACTCCCGGCGGATTCGGTCGCGTGTTGCGCGGCGAGATTCGTCGCGCCGCACAGCGCAACGAGGAGCGCAATGGAGAGGCGCATGAGCCAATGATCGTCGGGCCCCTGATCGAACGCAAGCGCGATGGAGCGGCGCTGAGTCCGGAGGAATGGTCGGCGATCGTCGCCGAATACACCACGGGCCACATTCCCGACTACCAGATCGCCGCGCTGCTCATGGCGGTGTTCCTGCGCGGCCTCGAGCGGCACGAGCTCGCCGCGCTGACGGACGCGATGCTGGCGTCGGGCGACCGCCTGTCGTTCGACGGCCTCAAGACGCCGGTCATCGACAAGCACTCGACCGGCGGCGTCGGCGACAAGGTGTCGCTCGTCCTGGCGCCGCTCGTTGCGGCGTGCGGCGTCGCGGTGCCCATGATGTCGGGCCGGGGGCTGGGCCACACCGGCGGCACGCTCGACAAGCTCGAGGCGATTCCCGGATTCCGCACCAATCTGTCGCTCGCGGAAGCCAGGGCGCAGGTCGAGCGGTTGGGCTGCGCGCTGATCGGCCAGACCGCCGAGATCGCGCCCGCCGATCGGAAGCTGTACGCGTTGCGCGACGTCACGGCGACGGTCGAATCGATTCCGCTGATTTCCGCCAGCATCATGTCCAAGAAGCTTGCGGAGGGCTTGAACGGGCTCGTCCTCGACGTGAAGAACGGCAGCGGGGCGTTTCTCCCCGAGGTCGAGCGTGGTCTCGAGCTGGCCAAGACGATGATCGCGCTCGGTGAGGACCGGGGCTGTCCCACGATCGCGCTCATCACGGCGATGGACCGCCCGCTGGGGCGCGCGTGCGGCAACGTGCTCGAGACCGAAGAGGCGATTCTCGCGCTGCGCGGCGAAGGGCCGCCTGATCTGCTCGAGGTGACCTACGCGCTCGGAGTGGAGATGCTGCTCCAGGGTGGCATCGAGAAGAACACGAAGAAAGCGCGCAAGAAACTGGAAACCGCCATCGAGTCCGGCCTCGCGGCCGAGAAGTTCGAGCAGATCATCGAGGCGCAGGGCGGGAACCCCAAGTGCGTCGAAGACCCGTCCGTGCTGCCGCAGGCGCAGGCGGTCGAGGTGTTCGCCGCGACCCGCACCGGCGTCGTCCAGCGCGTGGAGCCACGGCCGATCGGCCGCGCGATCGTCGCGCTCGGCGGGGGTCGCCGCACCGTCGACGACACGATCGACCCGACCGTAGGTTTCGTGATCACGGCCAAGCCGGGCGACAAGGTCCTGGAAGGTGAGCCGATCGCGTCCGTGTTCGCGAAGGATGCGGACGGCATCCGAACGGGCTTTGATGCGCTCGGTCAGGCGATCGTCATTGGGGACAAGCTGACGCAGAAACCACTGAAGCTGGTGTCACACCGCGTGACGCGGGCGGGGGTGGAGCAGCTGGGCTAAGGCAGCGGTTTTTGGCCGGTACCCGGTCCCCAGTCACGCACGGTCTGCTCGTCCGCCGCCTCCTGCACGTGCCGCTCCGCTGCGTCCAGCTCGGGATTGTCGGCATGAGGACGCGGCGAGCCTCGGCTGGGCCAGACGAACCAGGCCAAGAGGAGCAGCAGAACGACCCCGACCGCGACCGCGCCCATCAGACGTCGAGGTTCTTGACGAACTTCGCGTTTTCCTCGATGAACTTGCGACGCGGCTCCACCTCGTCGCCCATCAGCGTCTCGAACAGCTGTGACGCTTCCAGCGCGTCTTCCATGGTCACCTTGAGCAGCGTGCGCTTGGTCGGATCCATCGTGGTATCGCGCAACTGGTCGGGGTTCATTTCGCCGAGCCCCTTGTAGCGGCTGACGTTGATCGCGGCCTTGCTCTCGCTGCCGTTGGTCAGCCGCTTGACGTAGCTGTCGCGCTCTTTTTCGTCGTAGGCGTAGAACTCTTCCTTGCCCTTGGAGACGCGAAACAGCGGCGGCTGCGCGATGTAGATGTAGCCTACGTCGATGAGCTGCTTCATCTCTTTATAGAAGAACGTGAGCAGCAACGTGCGGATGTGCGCGCCGTCCACGTCGGCGTCCGTCATGATGATGATCTTGTGATAGCGCGCCTCGTCGACCTTGAAGTCCTCGCCGACGCCGGTGCCGATGGCCGTGATCATCGTGCGGATTTCTTCGTTCGAGAGGATCTTGTCGATGCGCGCTTTCTGGACGTTCAGGATCTTGCCGCGCAGCGGCAGGATCGCCTGATAGCTGCGGTCCCGTCCCATTTTTGCCGAGCCGCCGGCCGAGTCGCCCTCGACCAGGTAGATCTCGCACAGCTTGGGGTCGGTGAGCGAGCAGTCGGCGAGCTTGCCCGGCAGGAGCCCCGCGTCGAGCCCGCTCTTCTTGCGCACCAGCTCGCGCGCTTTACGCGCGGCTTCGCGCGCGCGCGCGGCGCTGACGGCCTTCGCGATGATGGAGCGTGCCACGCTGGGATTCTTGTCGAAGAACTCGCCCAGCGCCTCGTTGACGACCGTTTTCACGACGCCTTCGACTTCGGAGTTGCCCAGCTTGGTCTTCGTCTGCCCCTCGAACTGCGGCTGTTTGACCTTGACGCTCAGCACGCAGTTCAACCCCTCGCGCACGTCGTCACCCGAGAGCGTGAACTCTTCCTTCTTCAGGGCGCCGTCCTGCTTCGCCCATTCGTTGATGGTGCGGGTCAGCGCCGACTTGAAGCCGGTGAGATGCGTGCCGCCTTCGTGGGTGTTGATGTTGTTCACGAAGGTGAACGTGTTCTCGCTGTACTGATCGTCGTACTGTACCGCGCCCTCGACCTCGACGTCCTCGCGGCTGGCCTCGAAGGTGATTGGCTTGGGATGCAGCGTCTTACGGTTGCCGATAATCCATTTGACGAATTCAGCCAGCCCGCCCTTGTAGTAGAACTTCTCTTCCTTGACCGAGCCCTTCCGCTCGTCCTTGAGCGTGATCGTGAGCGCCTTGTTCAGGAAGGCGAGCTCGCGCAGCCGGTTGGCGATCGTGGCGAAATCGAAGCGCGTCTCGGTGAAGATCTTGTCGTCGGGCTTGAACCGGACCATCGTCCCGGTACCTTTGGCCTTGCCCTCGGCCTCGAGCTTCTTGGTCGTCTCGCCGCGCTCGAACGCCATGTGGTAGCGCTTGCCATCGCGATCCACCCAGACTTCCAGTTTTTCCGACAAGGCGTTGACGACGGACACGCCGACGCCATGCAGTCCACCGGAGACCTTGTAGGTGTTCTTGTCGAACTTGCCGCCCGCGTGCAGCACGGTGAGCGCGACTTCGACGCCCGGCTTCTTCTCGGTCTTGTGGATGTCGACCGGAATCCCGCGGCCGTTGTCGACGACAGTGACGGAATTGTCGGCGTGAATCGTGACGGCGATCTCGGTGCAGTAGCCCGCCAACGCCTCGTCCACCGAGTTGTCGACGACTTCGTAGACGAGGTGGTGCAAGCCGCGCGCCGAGACGGCGCCGATGTACATCGCGGGACGGCGCCGCACCGCCTCGAGCCCCTTGAGGACCTGAATCGAGTCGGCCTGGTAGTCGCCGTTGCTCTTTTCCGTCGGGGGCGCAGCAGGTTTCTTCTTCGGCATCAAAGTCCTAACGTGAAAGAAGCCAACGTATGGTGGAGATGCGGCCGGCGCCGCGTCCCGCGTTGATCCGGGCCATGATATCGGGCGTCATCAACTGCAGCTCGTTCATCCACGAGCTCGTCGCCACGCGCACGAACAAAACGCCGTCCGGCGTGATGCTTTCGGGAGTCGTAACCGCGGCGATTTGCGAGCCGACTAGACGCGGCCAATCGGGAATCATTTGCGCCTGGCCCACCCGTCGAGCTAGGCCGGTCCGCTTCAGATAGCCGTGCAGCGCTTCCCCGACGGGGACAGGACGGGTCTGTTTGGGGCGGTCAGAACGGTCGGACACAGGCCCCCAATTTACACGGAAGTCATTGTCCTGTCAACAGTTAAGTACAGTGCGGAAGTTACGGTCCGACCACGACGTACGTGTCCCGCGCGGCCACGAACCCCGCGACATCGCGGGCACGGAAGGTCAGCGGGAGAATCTCACCCTCGTTACGGCCGGCGGTGACGATGAACAGCCAGCGGGAGCTGAACGCCCGGTCGAAGCCGCCATCATCGCCCTTCTCCACGCTGTCCAACGTCACCCAGATCGAGTCGAGTCCATCGGGGTCACTCACGCGCACCGTGCCCGCGAGGGTGTCGGTGCGCGTGGCGCTGAGCGCCGAGATGTCGTCGATGGTAAAGGTGACGAGCGGCGGCGCGGGACGGTCCCGCTCGGCGAGACACGCGGCGAGCAGCAGCGGAATCAACGTCCCTGGAATTTGGCGGCGCGCTTTTCGAGAAATGCGGTCGTCCCTTCTTTCATGTCCTGGGTCGCGGCCAGGAGTCCAAAGTGGTTTGCCTCGAGCAACAGTCCTTCGTCGAGACTCATCTCTAGGCCCTGATCGATGGCTTCGATCGCCAGGCGCACGGCGAGCGGTCCCATCGCGAGGATACCCCGCATCATTTTCTCAGATTCGGCGAGCAAGTCCCCGGCCGGGACCACCTTATTGACCAGGCCGATGCGATACGCTTCCTGCGCGTCGATCATCTCGGCGGTGAGAATGAGCTGCAGGGCGATCCCTTTTCCCACGATTCGCGGCAGCCGCTGCGTCCCACCGTATCCCGGCGCAATCCCCAGCTTCACTTCCGGCTGCCCGAATTTCGCGTTTTCGCCCGCGATCCGAATGTGGCACGCCATGGCGAGCTCGCAGCCGCCCCCGAGTGCAAAGCCGTTGATCGCGGCGATGACGGGCTTGCCGCAGGTCTCGAGACGCCGCAGGACCGCTTGCCCGCGCTGCGCGCGCGCCTTCCCGTCGAAGGGACCTTGGCGAGACAAGTCACCGATGTCCGCGCCCGCGACGAACGATTTCGGTCCCGCGCCCGTGAGAATCGCCCCCTTGATCTCGGAATCCGTGGCGATGCGGTCGACCGCGTGGGAGAGCTCCAGCATCACCTGGTCGTTCAGCGCGTTCAGCTTGTCGGGACGGTTGATGGTGACGAACGCGATGCCGTTTCTGATCTCGAACAGGAGGGTTTCGTAGGTCATGGTGAGAATGGTAACGGCACTTGGTGAGGCGACGCTAGGATAAGGCGACGCTAGGATGAAGCGACGTTAGGACAAGACGACGCTAGAATGAAGGGTCGCAGTTCCCTAGCGTCGCAGTATCCTAGCGTCGCCTCATCCTAGCGTCGCATTATCCTAGACCATGCCCATCCAAGCCATCTCGTGGTCGCCCACCGGCGCCGTTCGCATCATCGACCAGCGCGCCCTCCCCGAAGCGGAGATCACGCGAGACTTGGAGAGCGCGGAGGCTGTCGCCGAGGCGATCCGGACGCTCCAGGTGCGTGGTGCGCCACTGATCGGGATCGCGGCCGCGATGGGCCTCGTAGCCGCCATGCGTGAGCACCGCCCCCTGCCGCGGCCGGCGTTCCTCGGTCGCTTGCAGCAGCGCGCGACGCTGGTCGGTGCGGCCCGGCCGACGGCCGTGAACCTGCGGTGGGCGCTCGACCGCATGCTCAAGACTGCGGACGCGACGGCGGGGGATGGAACGGAGCTCTGGGAGCGTCTGCGCGCTGAAGCGACGGCGATCTGGGAAGAAGACCGCGCCATGTGCCGGCGGATTGGCGAGCACGGGCTGTCCATTCTCACTGATGGCGCGAATGTCCTGACGCACTGTAATACGGGAGCGCTCGCGACGGGTGGAGTCGGCACGGCGCTCGCGCCCATCTATCTGGCGCATGAGCAGGGCCGCCACGTCCACGTGTACGTCGACGAGACGCGTCCGTTGCTGCAGGGATCGCGCCTCACGGCCTGGGAGCTGCTGCACGCGGGCATTTCGCACACCCTGATCACGGACGCGACCGCGGCCTCGCTCATGCGCCAGGCCAAGGTCGACGCGGTACTCATTGGCGCGGACCGGATTTGCGCCAATGGTGACTTCGCGAACAAGATCGGGACGTACGGGCTCGCGGTCCTCGCACGCCACCACGGAGTGCCGTTCTATTGCGCCGCACCGTGGTCCACGGTCGACGCGACGCTGGCGGAGGGAGATCTCATTCCGATCGAGCAGCGCGCGCCGGGTGAAGTCACCATGCTCGCCGGTCGGTCCATTGCCCCCGCCGGCACGGACGCGCTGAATCCCGCGTTCGACGTCACGCCGGCGCGCTACGTGACCGGGTTCATTACCGACCGCGGGATCGTGCAGCCGCCGTTTCGCTCGAATGAGTGACGATCGGTCGTTGCTCGTTCTCGTTCCCACCCTGGAAGGGTGGGCCCCACCAAGCACTGCGCCTAGGCGCAGTGGGTTACCGGGCCCACTCTTTAGAGTGGGAACATGAAGAGGGTGGGAACATGAAGCCCATCATTGCCGTGATCGGCGGCGGGACAGCCACCAAAGACGAATTGACACTCGCGCAAGAAACGGGTCGACTTCTCGCAGCACGCGGTGCCATCGTCGTGTGCGGCGGGCTCGGCGGCGTGATGGAGGCAGCGGCCAAAGGCGCGAAGTCCAACGGCGGTGTGACCGTCGGCATCTTACCGGGTATCGACGCGGCCGCCGCGAATGAGTACATCGATGTGCCGCTGGCGACGGGACTCGGCGAAATGCGGAACCTGCTGATCGTGCGCGTCGCGCAAGCGCTCATCGCGATCGGCGGAGGGATCGGGACGTTATCGGAGATCGCGATGGCGCAGCGTACGGAGAGACCGGTAATCGGTCTTCATGATTCTTTCAGGAACGCGATCGATATGCCGCGCGCATCGAGCGCTGAAGAAGCCGTCGCGTGGGCGCTGGAGCGCGCGCAAGAAGCTGGTGGTATAATTACGTCATGAGAGCGGGAACGAAGTTCGCTATCGGCGCGATTCTGATCGTCGGTTCCGTTGGCTACCTGATGGCCTCAGGTATCCGCGAGACCGGACAATACTTCCTGACACCCAGCGAGCTCGCGCAGCGCGTGTCCACTGACCCGTCGTTTTACGACCTGGGTATGAAGGTCGGCGCGCGCGTTGTTCCCGGCACGGTCGTCAATGAAACCGCGACACAGACGCTGCGCTTTCACATCACCGACGGCACCGTCAGCTATCCCGTCGTATTTCGCGGCCTCGCTCCCGATACGTTCACCGACTCCGTTGAAGTCGTGGTCGAAGGTCGGCTCCAAAAGGACGGCATCATCCACGCGACCGATGTGCTCGCCAAGTGCGGGTCGCGATACGAAGCAGTTCCCAAGGCCTAAATGACGCTGCTCGGACATCTCGCGCTCTGGCTCGCGTTCCTCGTGGGCCTGTGGGGAGCCATTACCGGATTCGCGGGCGGCGCGCAGCGGCGCGCGGATCTCCAGCAGAGCGCCCGCCACGCGACCTTCGCGCTCTGTGTCGCGCTGATACTCGCAGTGATCGCCCTCGAAGTCGCCATTTTCCGCCACGATTTCAGTGTGGCATACGTCGCCGGCCGCACCAGTCGCAATCTGCCGACGTTCTATCTCTGGTCGGCGCTGTATTCGGGGCAGGAGGGAAGCCTGCTGTTCTGGGCGACGGTCCTCAGCATCTTCGGCGCGCTGGCGCAGGTTCTCGCGGGGCGGCGCCATCGGGTGTATCTCCCGTACGTCGCCGCGGTCACCAGCCTGGTCGTCACGTTCTTCGTGAGCGTGATTCTGTTCTCGGCCAACCCGTTCCAGCGCCTGCCGTTCACGCCGCTCGACGGCCAGGGGATGAACCCACAGCTGCAGAACCCGGGCATGGTCTTCCATCCCCCGATGCTGTACCTCGGGTACATCTCGATCACCATCCCATTCGCATTCGCGATCGCCGCGCTGTTGTCGAAGAAGCTCGATACCGAATGGCTGGTGGCAGTTCGCAAATGGACGATCGTGTCGTGGCTTTTTTTGAGCGTCGGGCTGTTGATCGGCATGTGGTGGGCCTATGTCGAGCTGGGCTGGGGCGGTTACTGGGCCTGGGATCCCGTCGAGAACGCCGCGCTGCTCCCGTGGCTCGTGCTGACGGCGTTCCTGCATTCGGTCATGGTGCAGGAGAAGCGCGGGATGCTGAAGAAGTGGAACCTCGCGCTCATCCTCGGCGCGTTCGTCCTTTCGATCTTCGGGACGTTCATCACACGCTCGGGCGTTATCGCGAGCGTGCACTCGTTTACCCAGTCGAGCGTGGGCTACTTCTTCCTCGTGTTTCTCGTGTTGATCACGGTGGCGAGCGCCATCCTGTACGTGACGCGCCTGCCGCTGCTCGAGGCGGACGCGAGGCTCGAGTCGATGGTGAGTCGCGAGGCGAGCTTCCTTTTCAATAATCTGCTGTTTATCGGGCTCGCCTTTTCTGTGCTGTGGGGGACGCTGTTTCCCATCCTCTCCGAGGCGATTCGGGGCACCAAGATCACGGTGGGTCCACCCTTCTTCAATCAGGTGAACATTCCGCTCGGACTCGCGCTGCTCCTCCTGACGGGCATCGGTCCGCTGATTGCGTGGCGGCGCGCGTCGGTGCCGAATCTGCAGCGTCAGTTCGCGGTGCCGGCAACCACAGGGATCTTCGTGCTGTTGATCCTGCTCGTGGCGGGAATGGGGGACGTCGGCGCGCTGTTGACGTTCGGCGTCGGTGGCTTTGTGCTGGCCACGGTGGTGCAGGAATTCGCGCGCGGGACGCGGGCGCGCCATCGCCAGTACAACGAGTCTCTGCCGGTCGCGCTCGTTAACCTGCTGTCTCGGAACCGGCGTCGCTACGGCGGCTACATCGTGCATGTCGCGATCGTCCTGCTGTTCGGCGCGTTCGCGGGCATGGCATTCAAGACCGAGACGCAGGCCACGCTGCGTCCGGGCGAAACCGCGACGCTTGCGGGCCCCGACGGACATGTGTACGCGTTTACTCATCTCGGTATCTCGCAGTACAACGCGCTGAATCGCCAGGTCACCGCCGCACTTGTCGACGTCCGGCGCGACGGCTTGCCGATCGGCCGCATGCGCACCGAGAAGCGACAGCACGTCGACGGGCTGGGCCAGCCGACGTTCGAGCCTTCCACCGAAGTCGGGATCATCAGTGGCCCGCGCCTTGATCTCTATGGAGTGCTCGCCGGCCTCGTGGACGGGACGGAACAGGCGGTGTTCCGGTTCACGATCAACCCCCTGGTCTGGTGGGTGTGGTTCGGCGGGTTCGTGCTGGTGCTCGGCGGACTCATCGTCCTCTGGCCGGGCGGCGCGCCGCTCGCAGTAAAGGGACCTCGCCAGGCCGGCTATGCGGTGAAACTGGAACCCGAGCGCGTCGGACAGTCGGACGGTCTGACGGTGGGACGGAGCGACCGTGCCTAGCCGTCGCGAGTTTCTCGGTGCCGTCGGCGCTGGTTTTTTGTCCGTGACTCAGACCCCTTCGCTGCGCTCAGGGCAGGCTGTCCAACAGCCCGACAGTGTCGGGCGAGTTTACGATCCGGGCCGAGCGGGCCGCCCGCGCGAGGCGACCACGGCCGCCGACAACGACGCCGCGATTCAAGCGATCGAGAAACGGCTCAAGTGCAGCTGTGGTTGCGGGCTGGACATCTACACCTGCCGGACCACCGACTTCACCTGCACCTATAGCCCTGCGCTGCACAAGGAAGTGGTGGGGCTCGTCGAGCGGGGGAAAAGCGATCAACAGATCATCGATGAGTTCGTGGCGCAGTACGGCGAAGCGGTCCTGATGGCGCCACCCCGGCGGGGCTTCAATCTCGCCGGCTACTTCGTGCCGTCGATTGCGATCGTCGTGGCGGCCGTGTTCCTGGTCCGCGTGTTACGCCGCTGGACGAGGGAAGCGCAGGTTGCGCAGTCGACGGCAGGGGAGACCTCCCTGGCTCAGGTCCCGGATGCGTCACCTGCCGAGCTCCAGCGGTTACGCGACGAGCTCGACCGCCTTCCCCGCTAGGCCAATTCTTCAAATCCTCGAGCTGATCCTCGGAATCCTGCTGGCGGCGGGAGCGGTCTATTTCGTGTTGCTTCCGATCTTGCGTCCGCCGGTCGAGACCGCGGCCGAGCCCAGCGTCGATGAAGGCGACGATCCCGACGATGATCTGAGTCCGCAGGCCGTTGGGCTGCGCGCGCTCAAGGAGATCGAGTTCGATCGCGCCACCGGCAAACTGTCCGACTCGGACTACGAGGCCTTGAAAGCCAAGTATACCGCCGAAGCGCTGGCGGCCTTGCGAGGTGAAGAACGTGCGCCGTACGCCGTGCGCCGTGCGCCGGAAGCGCTTGCCGGCGCACCGCGCACGGCGCACGGCGCACGCTGTCCCGACCATGGTGCTCGCCCCGAGGCCGGCGCTCAGTTCTGCTCCGAATGCGGCCGGCGGCTCGGACAGGCTCCCGGCTACTGTGTGCGGTGCGGCACAGAACTCGAGGTCGATGCACGCTACTGCAACCGCTGCGGTGCGCGTGTGGCCGCCTAGCCTCTTGCATTTCGAGTAGTCGTTTCCTATCAGTCTCCATCCCAAAATCTGAGGAGCCGGTGTGAACCGATGGGGGCTGGCCCCGCGACTGCTGGTCGTACTGCTGTTGCTTGCATTGATGGCGTCGACTGCGGATGCGCAGCGGCGATCGCGGCGACGCGCCGTCGCGACGTCGCCCGGACCACGATACGGCGGGCACATCGGCTACAGCTTCGACACCGACGACATGTTGCTGGGCGCGCAGCTCTCCTTGCCGATCGCGACGCAGCTCGATTTCTACACCAGCTTCGACTACTACTTCGTGGACGGCTCCAGCTCGATCTGGGCCGTCAACTTCGACCTCAAGTTCCGGCCGCAGACGCGCTATCGCATCTGGTATCTCGGCGGTGGACTCAATCTGCTGCACGGAGCGGGCGGGACCGATTCGCATCTGAATCTGTTGACGGGACTCGAAGACCGGCGCGGGACGATGCGTCCGTACATCGAGGCGAAATTCATTCTCGGCGACAACACGTTGTTCCAGCTGGTGGGGGGAATCAGCTGGCGCTGAGCTAGAACTCGTACGTCTCCAGCTTCTTGCGGGCAATGCGCAGCGGCACGATCGTGGCCGTTGCGCACAGCGCGGCGGCAACGGCGAACCAGAAAAACATCCACGAGTCGATGACGACCGGCCGGCCTTCGTAGGCCGCCCGGACGTACTGATAGACCGCCTGCCAGAGCGAGACGATCACGCCGGCCAGGAGCGCGATCGTCGTCATCATGAACGCGAGTCCTCCGAACGACGTCGGTATCTGTGCCGCGTTTTGGGTCTCGAATTGCGGGTATACGGTGCCGAACGCGAGCGCCTGCGCGGCAATCGCGAGTGTCAATGCGGCCATCGTCGTCAGGCCCATGATCATCATGAACGGCGTGACCTCGAGCAGCGCGTTGGTCAGTCCAGTCAGCAGCAATCCCAGGACGAGCAGCGGTAGGGTGCCAACCCAATACTTGGACCACAACAACGCCTTCAGATCGAGTGGCGACGAGCGGAGCAGCCACATCTGGCGCCCCTCGAGCGAGACGGCTGGGAAAATGAAGCGGGCTGCGATGGAGGCGAGGACGAATCCCGCAAGGCCGAGGTTCAGGAACGACACCAGATTGACGTAGAAGAATCCCACCGGCGTGCCGCGTCGCAGCGGCAAGACCTGAATGTTGAATAGATAGACGACGACGAGGACCGCGAGCAGGATCAGCTGGCTCCACTGCGTGGTGTCACGGAAGAACAGCTTGACGTCCTTGATCACGAACTCGCGCCTGGCGACCGGCAGCCACCGGAGCGCCCAGCCGATGGTCCAACGCCAGAGTGTGCCCCGGATGAACCGCTCCGCGCCTTCCTGCGCCTTGGTGAATCCCTGGGCGTAGAGCGCGCCGTGCAGCGCCGCGCCGAGCGCCACGAAAGCGGCGGCAGTGGTCCACAACAGGACGAGCGGCAACAGGTCGATCTGATTTCGCAGATAACCCATGATGGCCTGTGACGCCCATTCGCTCGGCAAGAAGGGAGACGTCGGGCCGCCGAGCAGAATCACGAAGTCGAGCAGGTTGCGAAATCCCTCGGGCCGGGCGAGCTGCTCCGGCCGAATCATGCGGAACAGCAGAATCACGCCGCCCGCCGCGCCCAGCGCGATGATCGACAGCAGATCGCGCGTGCGGCGCGCCGGAAAGACGTTGACCAACACCAGCGTTACGGCGCTTCCGACGACTGCGGGGAGAATCAGCATCGGAAGGACGGCGAGGAGCGCAAACGGGGCGAACAGCAGGCCGCCTTTGTACACGACGCCGTAGGCCGCGAGAATCGGCACGATCATCAACGCCACCATCCACGAGGAGTGCAGCAGCGTCTCGCCCAATTTCGCGATGTACAGCCGCAGCCAGTCCACCGGCGCCGAGACGAGCAGATCGAGATCCTTGGCGAGGAAAAAACTCGACAGGGCCGTGATGACATTCGAGAGGACGAGGATGAAGATGAACGACAGCAGGATCAACCCGAGGATCTTGCCTGGGATGAGCGGTCCCAGCTCTTCCACCTTGCGGAGAAACCGCAGGATCATGAACAACACGCCGAACACACCCGCCCAGAACGCCCCGCCCACGATGATCAACAGGACGAGCTTGCCGCTGCCGCCGCTCGCGCGCTCTTCGCGCAGCCGCTGCAGCGCTGTACGCCACTTGGGCTGCAGCACGTGGGTGAGCGACGGTTGCTTCACCGGAGCCCTCCCAGCACCTCCGCGAGCTCACGCATCTGGGCGCCGCCCGTCAGCTTCAGGAACAGCTCTTCGAGACTCGCGTCGCCCGCCTTGTGCTGGCGCCGCACGTCATTGACCGTCCCGGCCGCGATGATCCTGCCGTGTTGGATGATCGCGATTTGGTCGCACATCGCTTCGGCGATCTCGAGGGTGTGAGTGCTCATCAACACTGTGCCGCCCTTATCGACGAACTGCCGGAAGATGTCCTTGAGCAGCCGCGCGGCTTTGGGATCAAGCCCCACCATCGGCTCGTCGACCACGATGCATTCGGGCCGGTGAATCAGCGCGCTCGAGATGATGAGCTTCTGGCGCATGCCGTGGCTGTACGCTTCGACCAGCTCGTCCTTCCAGCTCGTCAGCTCGAATACTTCCAGCAGCTCCGCGATCCGCCGCTCGACAACGTCGCCTTCCTGGCCGTACAGTCCCGCGACGAACCGCAGAAACTCCGCCCCGGTGAGCTTGTCGTAGACGAACGGCCGGTCGGGAATGAATCCCAGCCGCATCTTGGCCGACAGCGGGTTTACGTGCACGTCATCGCCGCCCAGCAGCACGCGTCCCTGGCTGGGACGCAGAATGCCGGCGATCATGCGCAGCGTAGTTGTCTTGCCGGCTCCGTTTGGGCCGAGACAGCCGTAGAGCACGCCGCGCGGCACGTGCAGGCTGATGTCGTCCACCGCGACAAAGCTGCCGTACAGCTTCGTGAGGTTTTCCAAGCGAATCATAGGACCTCGAGCTTGAGCCGCCCGATCCGCGGAATGAGCTCAACCTGCCGAGCGAGTCCGCCGACCGCGATACGCAGGTGCGCAGCATCGGCTGGGAATTGGTCGAATGTCGGGTCCACTGGGATCCAATCGTTCAGATAGATCTCGGCCCAGGCGTGATAGTAGAACCGGCCCCTGTGGTAGAGCAGTCCGGAGACGGTGCGGGCCGGCAGTCCTGCCGCGCGCGCCAGCGCCACGAACAGCGTCGTGAATTCATTGCAGTCGCCGCTCCTTTGCTCGAGCACCTTCACTGCGCTCGGTGCACGGCCGCCGGCAGGCGTCGTCCGCTGCACTGAGCTGTGCACCCAGTGCATGAGCAGCGCGGCCGCGCGCGCCGGCCCACGCTCGCGCCGGATGATCTGCCGCGCCTGTGCCGCGATCCGCGGGTCATTGCTCTCGATCAGCGGCTCCGGGGTGAGCCAGCGCACCAGCGCAGTGTCGCTCGCAGGCAACCGGTAGGGCGCCGCATGGGCTTGCAGGGCGGCCGGTTGGTGGATTTCGAGCGTGTCGTGGCCGTTCATTCTCACCCGCAGTCGCGCGCGCGGGCGAGTGTTGGTCGTCACGCCGGCGGCCAAGGCCGTGAGCGGGACGATGTCGCCCAATTTGGGAACGGCGTTGGCCCGCGCGACCCGCGCCGTGTCGCGATTCCTGAAGTTCTCGTAGACGATTTCGAACGCCCCGCGCTCGGTGCCGAAGCCGGGCTCTGTGGTGGCCGACACCAGACGTCCCTGAGCGTCTATCCAGCTGCGCGTCGGTACGCCGTTCGCGTCGTGATCGATGGCGAAGGCGCGCACCGTGTCGAAATGCTCCGGCAGCCACCTCATGGTCGTCGAGTCGAGGTCCGCGCTGTCCGACACGACGAAGGTCGACTCGGCGGCAATCCGCGCCGTCACATCACGACCGGTGAGCAGCAGGGGATCGAAGAGACGCGCGCGATACGCGCGCCCCGACTTGAGTTCGCCGCCGAACGCGAGCCGCAGCGGCAGTAACGCCGGCAGCGTGATCGGTCCGTCGAGCGGGATGTGCGTGACTTGTGAGTCCTCGGCGGAAAGGATGGTCACCACTAGAATCGTATCCCCGACCACCCGGCCACGCGCCGCAAACTGGCCGACATCGCCGTCGAACGTCGCGAAGACGCTCTCCACGCGGAGGGCGCGCGACAGCATGGTCGTGCTCCGCGCGGTCGTGCGGTGGAGCTTGCCGAGCGCGGGGACGTCGAGCACGAAGACGTTCTCCACGCGGATCACGCTGCCGCTTGCGACGGTGTCGATCGTGGTCGAGGAGTAGCCGACTTGCTGATCCCCGACCTCGAGCCGGTAGAACAGCGCGCCAGGGGGAATGGCGAGAGCCGCTTCGGCCAGGCGGGCGCCGGTGGTGCGGAACACCTCGCGCTTCACCAGCCATCCGAGGGAGAGCGCCCAAATCACAAGGATCGCAACCATCCAGCGCTTGCGCGTCACGCTGCGGGTCCCCGCCGCTGGATCGCGGCCTCGAATACCTGCTGATCCTCCGGCCGCTCCACTACGAACGACACGTCAGTGGGAAGCGTGGCATCACCACTTCCCCCCCCACTCCTGGTGCGATGCGCGTGCAGGCCCGTCGCCATGATCTCGGCCGCATCCTCGAGCGTGAGATTGCCAGCGCCCGTTCCGAGCGGGGGTACGCTGACGTGTCCGAATCCCCACTCCTGCGCCTGATGCAGGGCTGATTGCCACGCCCGCGCAACGTTGCCGCGCGTGACGGGCTCGTCCTCACTGCGGATCACCGCATGAATGACGAACTCAGCGGGCAGGTCGCCGCCGGCGGCTGTCACGACCGCCGCGCCGACCGCGAGCTCACGACTCAAGCGGATTCTGTTCTGGAACTCCTCGCCACCGAGAATCTCTAACCGGCGCAGCACTGCTGCGGTGGGGTCAAGTCGCGTCGTGGCGGGACGGACGATCGCATCGGCGGTAAGCGACGCCAAATCGTCCACCACAACGCGAATCACCTCCCGGACATTTCCCGGGAGCGGCGGTACATGGCCGTTGCTTCGTCGGGGCGGTTCAGGCGGTCGAGTACCTTGCCGATACCGTACAGGGCCTTGGGATTCGCCGGCTGCACCTCAACGGCGCGCTCGTACGCCGCCAGCGCCCCGGTAAGGTCGTCCACGTGATTGAGCGCTTCGCCCAGATAGAACCATGCCGGCGCCCGTGCCGGCTCCAGCTCGACGGCGCGACGCAGCTGGTCGATTCCTTCGCGCCACATGCCCCGCCGGGTCAGCACGATGCCGAGACTGAACAGCGCTTCGACGTTGGTTGGGTCGGCGCGGAGCACGCGCTGCAGATCGCGCTGGGCAGCCGCGTAGCGCAGCGTCGCTCCCAGCACGGCGGCGCGATTCAGCAGGAGCGCCGCGTTGTCCGGCTCGGTTTCCAGCGCGCGATCGAGCTCGACCAGGGCACCATCCCGGTCGCCGCGCGCATCCAGGATCAGCGCCAGGTTGTTGCGGGCTTTCACGTGTTTCGGGTCGCGCGCCAGCAGGTCTCGATACGATGCGGCGGCCCGGTCGATCTCCCCGCGCTCACTCGCCTCCCGCGCCGCGACATAGAGGGGATCGTCGGAGATGGGACCCGCAGGCGGCGCCGTTGGTGGAGCCGCTGCCTCCTCCGGAGCTTTGGGGGACTCAGTTGAATCCAGTGTCGCGTGAGGCGCCTCAGGCGGGGGAGTTGCCAGCGGCTGCACGCGAATTGGCGGCGGCAGCTGATCGCGCGCGACATCGTTCGGACTTGCGATGGCGCCGGTCTGGGTGAGCGATTCAGCCTCTTCGATCAGCTCGGCGGCCACGCGCGCGCGCTCCTGGGATGTCTGCCAGCGTCGCTCGCGCTTGGGGCCCCCTGGTCCGCCCAGTCCTCCGCTTCGGTCGCCGCCCCGATTCATGGCGCGACCTCGGCTTTCAACCAGGAGAGGTACGCGCGGGAGCCCTCCTCGACCGGAAAGGCGAGGAGCTCGGGCACATCGTAGGGATGGCGGTCCCGAACCGCCGCGGACAACGCGTTCCACTTGGAGGCATCGGTTTTCAGCAAGACGACAACCTCCTCTTCCTCGTGCACGGCGCCTTCCCACCGATAAATCGAAGCCGCCGGGACCATGGTTCCACAGGCGATCAGACGGTCCTCGACCAGGCCACGGACCAGCACCCGCGCGTCGCCGGAAGAGCCAAGCGTCGTGAGAACGAGCAGCGCGTCGGTCGCCATGTGAGGGATGCTAACGTAGGAAAGTGGAGAGTTGACCGCAAGCCGTTGACCTGTCTAGGCTACGAGTCTATGCCCGGTGACGCCCTCGTCGTTCGCGGCGCACGCGAACACAACCTCAAGAACATCGATGTCGAGCTTCCCCGAAACGCGCTCGTCGTGATAACGGGGCTCTCCGGGTCGGGCAAATCGTCGCTGGCGTTCGATACGATCTACGCCGAGGGGCAGCGTCGCTACGTCGAGTCGTTGTCCGCCTACGCACGCCAGTTCCTCGGGCTCATGGACAAACCCGATGTGGACGCGATCGAGGGACTTTCCCCGGCGATTTCGATTGAGCAGAAAACCGCCGGCGCGAACCCACGATCGACGGTTGGCACGATCACCGAGATCTATGACTATTTGCGCCTGTTGTGGGCGCGCACCGGGACCCCTCATTGCCCCAACGATGGAACGCCGGTCGAACGCCAGTCTGCGTCGCAGATCACGGATCTGGTGCTGGAGTGGCCCGAGGGCACCAAGATCGAGGTCATCGCGCCCCTCGTGCGAGGCCGGAAAGGCGAGTTCCGCGACGTGTTCGAGGCGATGCGCAAGCAGGGCTTCGTCCGCGCGCGCATCAATGGCGAGACGTACGATCTCTCCAATGTGCCGAAGCTGAACCGGCGCCAGAATCACGACATCGCCGTCGTCGTTGACCGCCTCGTCGTCCGTCCCGCGGATCGTAGCCGGCTCGCGGACTCGATCGAAACGGCGCTCAAAGCCGCCGAGGGCGTTGTCGAAGTCGTGCGACTGAGCGGGAGTCCGCGCTCCCGGCTGTTTTCGGAGCGGTATGCATGTCCCAAGTGCGGGTTGTCGCTGCCCGAGCTCGAGCCGCGACAGTTCTCCTTCAATTCACCGTACGGGGCGTGTCCGGATTGCTCGGGACTTGGAACGCGACGGGAGGTCAACGCGGACCTCGTGCTCGGCGATCAAGGCCTCTCGATTCTCGAGGGGGTCGTGCTACCCTGGGGTGAGCCCAGCGGGTACCTGCGCAAGGTGGTGCTGCCGGCGCTCGCGCGCGTGTACAAGTTCGATCTCAATACGCCGTGGCGGGAACTGCCACCGGCCGTGCAGAAAGTTCTGCTCCGAGGCGCGCCCGGAAAGACGATCACCTATCAGTACGACAGCGAGCGGTGGCACGGGTCCTACGAGTCCGGCTGGAAAGGCGTGCTCGACCACGTCGACAAGCGCTACCGCGAAACCGCGTCCGACGCCGTGCGCGATCAGCTCGAGCAGTATCAGGTGGAACAGCCCTGTCCCGCGTGTGGTGGCCGGCGCCTCAAGCCGGAGAGTCTGTCCGTGCTCGTGGCCGGCAAGAACATCGGCGACGTGGTCGCGCTGCCAGTGCGTGAAGCACTGGAGTTCTTCTCGGGTATTCCTTTCCGCGGCACCGGCCGCGCAGGTCTCGATCCCGAGATCGCGCAGCCCATCCTCAAAGAGGTGACCGACCGGCTGCGGTTTCTGGTCGATGTGGGACTCGATTACCTCACGTTGAATCGCTCAGCGGCCACGTTATCGGGCGGTGAGGCGCAGCGAATCCGCTTGGCGACCCAAATCGGCAGCCGCCTCGTCGGCGTGCTGTACATCCTCGACGAGCCGTCGATCGGCCTGCACCAGCGCGACAACGCCCGGCTCCTGGCCACGCTGAAGGAGCTGCGCGACCTCGGCAATACCGTCCTGGTCGTTGAACACGACGAAGAGACGATTCGCGCGGCCGACTACGTTGTGGACCTCGGGCCGCGCGCCGGCAGGCACGGCGGCGAGGTCGTCGCGGCCGGACCACTCGAGGAAGTGCTGCGGCACCGCGACTCGTTGACCGCGCGCTATCTGCGCGGCGAGCTGCGCATCCCGGTTCCACCCCGTCGCCGCATCGTGGCTGCAGACCGCGTCCTACGCGTCGCCGGGGCTCGCCATCACAATCTCAAGAATCTCACGGTCGACTTCCCGCTCGGCATGTTCGTGGCCGTGACCGGCGTCTCCGGCTCGGGGAAGTCGACGCTCGTGAGCGACATTCTGTACCAGGCGTTAGCACGACATTTCTATCGTGCCAAAGTGGTGGCGGGAGCGCACGAGCGGATTGAAGGACTCGATCACGTCGACAAGGTGATCGATATCGACCAGAGTCCCATTGGCCGCACGCCACGATCCAACCCCGCGACCTATACCGGCCTGTTCACGCCCATTCGCGAGCTGTTCACATACCTGCCCGAGTCCAAGTTGCGCGGGTACGGACCCGGCCGTTTCTCATTCAACGTGAAGGGCGGCCGTTGCGAGGCCTGTCAAGGCGACGGGCTGGTGAAAGTCGAGATGCACTTCCTGCCCGATGTCTATGTCCCGTGCGAGGTCTGTAAGGGACGGCGCTACAACCGCGAGACGCTGGAGGTCCGATATAAAGGAAAGTCGATCGCCGACGTGCTCGACCTGACCGTAGCCGATGCCCTCGATTTCTTCGAGCACCAGCCGCGTATCAGGACGAAACTGGAGTTGCTCAATGACGTAGGTCTCGGATACATCCACCTCGGCCAATCGGCGACGACGCTCTCGGGGGGCGAGGCGCAGCGGGTCAAACTCGCCACCGAGCTCGCCAAGCGCGATACTGGCCGCACGCTGTACATCCTGGACGAGCCGACCACGGGGTTGCACTTCGAGGACGTGCGGTTGCTCCTGGAGGTGCTGCATCGGCTGGTGGACAAGGGCAACACGGTGGTCGTCATCGAGCACAATCTCGACGTCGTGAAAACGGCTGATTGGGTGATCGATCTCGGCCCTGAAGGCGGCGAGTTGGGCGGCCAGGTGGTGGCGGCGGGGCCGCCCGAGCGAGTCGTCCAGTCCAAGGAGTCACATACGGGCCAGTTCTTGAGGAAGGTGTTGCAGGCCGGGGACTAGGCCATAGGTTGGACGCAGCGAGGAGGCACCCGTGTTAAACGGTCCGGAACTCCCCATAATCGTTCTATTCATGTCGCTCACGGCGATCTTTGTCCTGCGCGGCCCGTTGGGCCGCGCCATCGGCGAGCGCATTGGCGCGCGGCACGACGCTGGCGATCGCGAGCTGCAGGATCTCAAGGGCGAAGTCGAGGAGCTGCGTCATCAGCTGTACGAAGTGCAGGAGCGGCTCGATTTCGCGGAGCGGCTCCTGGCGCGTGATGAACGGGCCGGCGCGCTCCCCAAGGGTGGAGATGCCCATGGGTGATGTTATCGGAATGACCGCGGTCCTGCTCCTGTTCGGCCCGCTCGCGGTGTTTTTCATCTCCCTTACTCCCATCGGCAAGGCACTCGCCGCGCGCATTCTGGGGAAAAAGCCCGCTGGCGACGAGGACTCGATGGCCGAGGTCAATGAGCTGCGGCGGGAAGTGGAAGACCTGCGTCACCTGACCGAGCAAATGAGCGAGCTGGGTGAGCGCGTCGACTTTCTCGAGCGAATGGTGGCGAAACAGCGAGAAGCCGAGCGGCTTCCGCCAGTGCGATAGGGATGGACCGCTACGAAGTCCTGTCGCTCATGGCCGTCGTGGCCGGATTCGTGATCATTCTGTACCCGCTGGCGCGTGCTATTGCGGAGCGGATTCGCCCGCGACCGGTCGACGCGGGAATGCGCGAGGAGCTGCAGGCGCTGCGCGACGATCTGCTTGGCGAGCTGCAGCAGACCCGTCGCGAGATCGGCGATCTGAACGAGCGAATCGACTTCACGGAGCGCTTGCTCGTCAAGAAGTCGGAGCAGCGATGAGTCCGTCGGAAGCCGCGGCGATCTTTTTCATCTTCGGCGGCGGGTTCTGGGTGATCCGCCCCGTGGTCTCGGCAGTGGCCAAACGGATTGCCGGGGAGCATCGCCGTCCCGGAATGGAACCGGCAGAGCGGGAAGAGATTCTGCACGAGCTGCAGCAGGTGCGGGACGAGCTAACGGAGCTGGCCGAACGGATGGACTTCGCGGAGCGCATGCTGGCAAAGCAAGGTGACGGAGGACGGTTGTCCCCATGATCGACCCGGGCGTGATCGGCGTGTTCATTCCCATCGTTGCCGTCGGCGGATTCTTTGCCTGGATGATCGCGCTCTCCCCGGTGGGAAAGGCGATCGCCGAGCGCCTGCTGCACGGTCCGCGGCTGGCGGGAGGCGGGCCCGAGAACGCTGAGCTGGTCCAAAGCGTGGAGGAACTGCGCCGGGAAGTGGCGGAACTGGCAGAGCGAGTAGATTTTACCGAACGGCTGTTGGGCCAGCAGCAGGCGAGTGGGCAGTTGGGAAAGCCACGGAGCTGACGTTGCCTGCTGAAACGGGCGGCGAGCCGCGGGCGTAGGAGGAAAGGTGATTCTGCAAGGTCCTATCGCCACACCGCCGCCGCCGGGCGTTGATCTGGATACGATCATCGCTTCGCTCACGCCACTGGTTCTTGGAATCGTGGGGTTGGTCGTGGCGGGTATAGTGCTGTATCGGTTTCTTCAATCGGATCTCGCCGCCGCGCTGGCCGAGCGACTGCGTCGATGGAAGAAGTCGAGTCAGCCGATCGGAGGTGTCGAGGCGCAGGTCGCGGAGCTGGAACAAGAGGTCGTCGTCATGCGGGGCCAGATAACGGAGATGGCCGAGCGGCTGGATTTCGCGGAGCGGTTGCTCGCGCAGCAGAAGCGCGAGCGGGCATTGCCAGGAGCGTAGTCTGAGAGCGCTGGTGTTGTTGCAAGGACCGCCGATGATTCCGTTCGATCCCAATCAGCTGATTCCGCTGATCGGGATGATCGGTGGGATGATCGTCTCTGGCGTGGTGTTGTACGCGTTCTTCAAGTCGGACCTTGCGGCGGCGTTTGCCGAGCGGATCCGCGGTCGCAAGAAGTCGTCGGTTGAAGGGGTCGATGCCGAGCATGTGGTGGAGCTGGAGCAGCGGGTGGTCGAGATGCAGGGTCAGCTGAACGAGATGGCCGAGCGCCTAGATTTCGCCGAACGACTGCTCGCCCAAAAGCGCGAGCGCGCATTGCCAGGAGCCTAGATGGGAATCATTGATCGTCTGTCTACGCTGATCCGGTCGAACATCAACGATCTGATTTCGCGCGCCGAGAATCCGCAAAAGGTGCTCGAGCAGCTGATCGTCGACATGCGGGGTCAGCTCGCCAAGGCCAAGCAGCAGGTGGCGGCGGCGATTGCCGACGAGAAGCGCCTCTCCGCGCAAGCCGAGCAGGAAAAGAAGCTGTCGGAGGATTGGGAGAAGCGCGCGGTGCTGGCGGTCCAGGAAGGCCGCGACGATCTCGCCAAACAGGCACTGCTCCGCTACAACGAGCACGTCCAGAACGCCGTGCAGCTGCACGAGACGTGGGCCAAGCACCGCGAAGAAACCGAGAAGCTCAAGGCGTCGCTGCGCGCCCTGAACGACAAGATCGAGGAGGCGAAGCGCAAGAAGAACATCCTGATCGCCCGTCAGAAGCGCGCCGAAGCGCACAAGCGCATTCAGGAGACCTTGGGGCAGATCTCGGACAAGAGCGCGTTCGAGACGTTCGAGCGGATGGCCGAGCAGATCGAGCATGAGGAGCGCAAGCTCATCGCCGCCGCCGAAGTCAACGAGGATCTCTCGGGTGATTCGCTGATGAAGCAGTTCCAGGGTCTCGAGGTGAAAGCGGATGCCGATCAACAATTGCTCGCGCTGAAGCGCAAGATGGGCCTGTTGCCCGGCGGCACGCAGGCCGAGGCGCGGGCGCTGGGGAAGGGCGCCCAGGAGGCCGAGCTGCTCGACGATGACGAGACGGAGCACAAAAGCTGAACGGCGCCGAGCCTTCTTCATCCGGTAGACTGTCGAGCGCCACGTTTGTGGCGCTCTTTGTTGCGGCACTGCTTGTCCTGTTCATCCTCCGTGTCATCGACGTCCTGCTCCTGGTCTTCCTTGCGCTCCTGCTCGCGGTCTATCTCTCGGCCATCACTGATTGGATGGACCGGCGGTTCGGGATGCGCCGCTGGCAGGGCCTCACGGTAGCCGTGGTGACGACGCTCGCCGCGGTCACGGGCATTGGCGTGCTGTTGCTCCCGCCGGTCATCGAGCAGACGCGGGCGCTGATCGTTGGCCTGCCACAGACGCTCGCGAACATTCAGAACGTGCTCGCGCGATGGGCCAGCCAATACCCCGTGCTCGACCAGACCGATCTCGCGAATCCGTCGTCCGGGGTGGTGTCGGGGCTTGTCGGCGATGCGGTCGGGTTCCTGAGCGGGTCGATGCTCGGCTACGTGCGCGGCGGCGGCACGCTGTTCATCGAAGGCGCGAGCGTCGTGGTAATGGCGCTGTACATCGCGCGACAGCCGTTGCTGTACCGCGACGGCCTGATTTCGCTGTTTGCGCCGAGGCACCGCCCCATCGCCACTCGCGTCGTCGACGACACCGCCGACACGCTGCGCGCGTGGGTTGTGGGCCAACTGCTCGCGATGGCCGTGCTGGCGGTGTTGACCGCCGTCGGACTCTGGATTCTGCGAGTGCCCTACTGGCTCGCGTTCGGCATCTTTACCGGACTCGTCGCGATCGTGCCCTTCTTCGGCACGCTCGTGTCGACGCTGCTGCCGGCGCTGTTTGTGGTAGCCTCGGGAGACTGGATCAAGGTATTGCTCGTCATTCTGCTCGGGGTCGTCGTTCACGTGTTCGAGGCGAATGTCGTTGTCCCCCGCATCATGCAGCACCGAGTCGATCTCCCTCCGGTGCTCACCATCTCGAGCGTGCTGGTGATGGGAACGCTCCTCGGGCCCATCGGCCTCATTGTGGCGGTCCCGTTCCTGTGCGTGACAATGGTATTGATCCGGCATATTCTGCATGCCGAGATCTACGGAGAGCCGGGTCGCCTGAAGCCCGCCGTACTCGTTCCGACGGAACCGTGGTCGGGAGTGGAGCGCCGCCGCGCCGTAAAGACCGCACCGTGACGACACCACAGCACCGTTTCCTCATCATCGCCGACGGCGATTTTGGGCCGCTTACGTCGAAGACCGCCAACTCCTGCATTCGCTACTTCCCGGAACGCATCGTGGCGGTACTTGATCGCACGCAAGTTGGAAAGACGGTTCAGGATGTGTTGGGCTTTGGCGGCCGGATCCCCGTCGTGGGGGACTTCGAACGGGGGATCTCGCAAGGAAAAGGCGCGACGGCGGTCCTGATCGGCATCGCGCCGGCGGGCGGTCGCTTGCCCGAGGAATGGAAGGCGTGGCTGCGAACGGCCATTAACCGCAAGCTCGAGATTTGGAGCGGCCTCCACACCTTCATCGCCGACGATCCTGAGCTCGGGCCGTTGGCCCGCGCCCGTGGCGTCCGCATCCTCGATGCGCGTAAGCCGCCCCCGAATCTCCCGATCGCCGACGGGCGCGCCGCCGAAGTCGATGCGCTGGTCGTGCTCGCGGTCGGCAGCGACTGCAACGTGGGGAAGATGACCGCCCAGCTGCAGCTGCGCGATGCGCTCGTGCAGCGTGGGCACAAGACGAGCTTCGTGGCGACGGGCCAAACCGGCATCTTCATCGAGGGATGGGGCATCGCGGTCGACGCCGTCGTCGCTGACTTCATCGCCGGCGCCGCCGAGCAGCTTGTCCTTCAGGGCGCGAAGGACAACGACATCGTGCTCGTCGAGGGGCAGGGGAGTCTGATTCATCCCGGCTACTCCGGCGTCACGCTCGGTCTGCTCCACGGTTCGTGTCCCGATGCCTTGATTCTCTGTCATCAGGCGACGCGGGACTGGATCGGTGATTATCATGGCCGCGAGCCGTGGGTGAAGATCCCGTCCTACAGTGAGATGATCGACATCTACGAACGCGCCGCGCATCCCGTGCATCCAACCAAGGTCATCGGGATCGGTCTGAACACCTACGACATGGAGGAAGCCGCGGCGCGGGAAGCGGTCGCGCGCGCGGCTGAGGAGACCGGATTGCCCGCGACCGATCCCGTGCGATTTGATTCAGCACCATTGGTTGATGCGATTGTGCGCGAGGCAACCGTCGCGCGGTAGATGGTAGAGGCGCAGTCGTAGACGTAGGGGCGCAGTCGTAGAACGTAGGGGCGCAGCATGCTGCGCCCCTACATTTCGCGTCTATTTGATGCATCCGGCGGCGATCGGGTACCGATGGCCGCCGTTGCCGTTCATATCATGCGCGTATGCGATTTCTGCGCCGCGTCGTCGCCGAAGTGATGCTCCTCTCGCCACGCCTCACGCGCACGCGATTCGGCACGTCGCTCCTGCTGCTGGGGCTTACGCTTCTGTGGCTGCGGTCGCGGGGACTCGATCCACTCACGGCGGTGCTCCAGGCCGGCGCGCTCGGTGCCGTGGTTGGCGCCGCGTGGGCGGCCGGCAGCGCGCGCGACCGGGCCGCGCTGGCCACCGCGCTCACGCACCCGACAACACCGCTTGCGATCGCGACTGGGCGCTGGGTGGCCATCGTGCTCCCGGCCGCGCTGCTCGTCACGGTGTGCGCCGTGGCAACGCGCGCCGGGGTCGCCACAGCCGCAGCCGGAATCGTCACCGCGACGGCCGTTGCCGCTTTTGCGCTCGCGACGGTCCTGCTGGTCGGCAACGGCGGCGCGGTGGCTCTCTTCCTCTTCATGGCGATCGCCGGAGCGGTCGCACCGGAAAGCCTCGTCGGACTCGCGCACCCAGGAGTGGTGCGCCTCGCTGCGGCCAGTGCGCTCGAGCTGGGCCCGGCACTCTGGCACTACCGCGACATCGGGAACGGAGACGTCCTCGCGCTGCTGCACGCGCTCGCGTGGTCAGGCCTCGGAGTCCTGCTGGCAAGCGCCGTCGTGGCCCGCCAACGAACCGTCTTGCACTGATGACTGAATGACTGATGACTGACTACGCCCTCACGCTCTGCGACGTCTCCTGTCGGTTTCCGCGGGGACCCCGACGCGGCCGTCTCTTCGACGTGTCCCTCGCGTTGCTGCCTGGCGAAATCGCGGGAATCGTCGGCCCAGCCGGTGCCGGGAAAAGTGCGCTGCTTCAGATCGCCGCGGGTTGCTTGCAGCCTCCGCGGGGCGAAGCTCGCGTCTGTGGGATTCGCGCCACGCACCCGGCGGCCCGGCGGCTCGTTGGATATGCGCGGGACGGCGCGGCATTTCCGCCGGCTCTCACCGTGCGCGAAGTGCTCATGTATTACGCCCGGCTGCACGCCGAGGGGAACGGGGAAAGAGTGGCACGCCGGCTTGTTCGGGAGGCGTTTGATGCGTCGGGACTCGCCGCCGCCGCAGACCTCACCGTGAGCGCCTTGGGACGCGCCGACGTGCAGCGCCTCGGTGTTGCGCAGGCGACGCTGGGCCAGCGGCGCGTGTTGTTGCTCGACGAAACCCTGTGCGGGCTCGATGCGGTGGCGCGGCGCGATCTGCGCGGCAGGATCGCGAGCCTCGCGGCAGCCGGAGTGTCGGTCTTGATCGCGGCCCGCGACGCCGCCGTGCTGGAGCGGCTCGCCGCGCGCGTTCTCGTGCTTCGGGAGGGGCGAATCGTGCGCGCCGGGCCGTTGCCCACGTTGCTCGGCGAGCGGGTCCTGGAAGTAATTCTCGACGCGCCGCCGCGGGAGGCGCCGCCGGGCTTTCGGGTCACCGAAGTCGGTATCGAAGCTCCGTTAGACGGCAGAACGGTCGAAGCGGCTCTCGCCTTGTGTCGTGCCCATCACCTGCCGGTGCGGGCTTCGCGGGTGCGCGTCAAGTCATTGGAGGAGATCGTGCTGGAAACCCACGACGCCCACTAGTACGTTTCGCCGTTGATGACGGCGCTTTCTCTCTTCAATACCCTGACTCGCCGCGTCGAGCCATTGCAGCCGC
>JBIOXD010000016.1:0-18546 GCA_044869265.1 Gemmatimonadales bacterium | reverse complement strand
AAGGGGTTGGTGATCAGGAGGGCCCGCGTCATATCAGTAGCGCCGCTCCCAGAACAGGTCGAAGCCGACCTGGCGTGGCGCGGCCGGTACAAACAGGTCCAAGTCGCCCGTTGCGCAGGTGCGCAACGGCTCGAAGCCGGCTTCGGCGCGCCACTCCGGGCTCAACCGGTACTGCACCGTCGCACCGAGCGTGTTGGTGAAGCGCGCTTGCTTGACCTTGGCGCAATAGCCGGCGTTCACCACGACAAATGTCTTCGCGCCGATCGCCCACCCGGCGGCCACCTGCGCACCGGAGAAAGGATTCGTCACATCGCCGGGGCGAATCTCGAGATAGTCGAGTGGAACGCCGAGGTCGGACACCACGGTGCGCTCCACCTCACCAGCGAGGAGCGAGGCCGCGGTGCCGCGCACAAACGCGCCTTGATCGGTGCCCAGCTCGAAGGTTGGCCGACCGCTGACCAGATAGGACAGCAGCTCGGTCTGCGTGTACCCGTAGTCTGACTCGAGCGCGAGCCTGGGCAGTCGCAGCGTCCCGGTGATATGCGCACGCACCAGAATTTGCTCGCGCTGGTTCGATCCGGGCAGCGGATGGACGACATGCGTTGCCTGAATGTTCAGTTCAGCATCGAGGTCGGGGGTTCCGAAGTACCGCACCGTCCCCTGGCCGACCACGAACTCACGTGTCACGGGACCGAGGATCAGGCGGTACGTCCCGCGCGGGGCGGCGAGGGTTCCGCTGAGCAGATGGGTGTTATTCGCCTTGTTGACGGTGACGGAACCGGTCAGTTGAATGTTCGCCTCGTTGGAGCGCAGCCACACGTCCTCACCCATCGTGAGCTGCAGATTCTGGATGCGGAGGCTGTCGAAGAACACGCTCTGGAATTCCGGCCCGAGCCGCTGCACCCGAATGAGCGACGTGTCGATGAGGTCCTGAACCCACGGCTCGTCCAGGTTCACGACGCGTTTGTTCACGAGATCGGCGAAGTGCAGCACCCCGGACGTCACCGTTCCGCGACCACTGAGCGTCGCCCCGAAAACCGGGCCGGTGAGCGTCACCCGGGCGCTCGCGGTGAGCGTGAGGTAGCCGCGCAAATCGAGCGCCTTGAATTCCGCGGTCTGGATGTTCAACGCGAGCAACGGCTTCGACAGCCGCTCCAGGCGCACGTATCCGCTTACCGCCGCGTGGCCGCGGTCGCTCACCGCACCGATGCTGTCCACCCGAATCGTGTCGCCACGCAGCGAAAAGCTGCCGTTCACATTCGTGTACCGCGCATTCAATGCCGGGATGGTGACCGCGGCCTGCCCGATTTCGAGTCCGCCCCGCAGCCGGGGCTCCTCCCACGTCCCGCCGATGCCCAAGTCGGCGTTGAAAACTCCTTGGACCTGCCGGACCGTTGTGGTCACCGCCGCGAGCACACCCAGATCGGCGCTATCAGCTCGGGCCTGCACGGAGAGCGTGTCGGGGAGCTGACGTCGAGCCACGGGGACGAGCGCGAGATCGAGCGGCAGGTATGCCGTGACATTCAGGATCTGCTGGCCCGCGCGCCACAAGTGCACCTCGCCGGTCAACCGCCGGTTGCGGTACTCGACAATCCCGTCCATGAACGGGGTCGCGAATGACCCGAACGACGCGTTCGCGAAGGCGAACGTGCCGACGTACAGCGGGTTCGCGCGCGTACCGCGAGCGGTGAATGCCCCCGTCACAGCGCCGGTGACGCCTGTGGTGTCCTTTTGCAGCAGTGCAGAGATGGCGGCGAGCGGGAAGCTGTCCATCGCGACGCGCGCACTGATCGGCCCGCTCGGGGGCATCTCACCGCTGATCGTCAAACGACCGGCACCATTGACATTACTGATTGCGGCCGAGTCGAGATGCAGCGTCGAATCACCGAATGCGAGTGTCGTCGGTCTCTGGAGGAACCACACCCCGGTGGGCAGCAACACGGCGAGAGAATCCAGAGCGACATGCTGAGTCCCTCTCGCGCCGCCCGGTCGCGCATACCGGCCGCCAGCAATGAATGCCCCCAGATCGCCGACTCGTGACCGGGCGAACCAGGTGAGTGAATCGCGCGTCCCCCGCGCGTGGGCCTCCGCCGCGCCGAACCCGAGTCGACCATACCCCAGCGAATCGATATCCGCCTGCAGATCGAACCTGTCCACCGGGCCCGGCTGGTATGCGACGCTGCCCGTGCCCTTGGGGAGGCGCCACCCGCGCCAGCGCACGTTTGCGACCTGCGCATCGGCGCCGAGGGACAAGGAGTCGATCGCGCCCTCGAGCCGCAACGCCACGTTGGCCGAACCCGTGAGCTTGTCATCGGGCGTCGGAGCACTAAGCGGCGCGCCCGCGAGCCACGTCACGAGTGAATCGAGCACGCTCAGGCTATCGGCCTCGAAACGGAGCTTGAGCGTCCCCCGCTCCGGCCAGCGCCATCCCAAAGAACCGTCCCCACGCGTGAGCAAGCCCGGCTGCTGAAGGCGCAGTGAATCGACATGCAGCCGGCCGTCGGCAAAACGGATAGCGGTGGCCCCGCTGTCGATGATCGAACCCGCGAAGAGCGAGGGCGCGAGGGTTGCCGAGAAGGCGCCGATGGGCGCGGAGACGCTGTCGCCCCGAACGCTGCCGGTCGCCGTGAATGTGAGGCGCGAGGGGGGGGCATTGCGTGCCAGCCAGCGCTGCAGGTTGACGTCCTGCGCGTGCAGCGTGAACCGTCGTACTCCGTAAACGGGCGCGCTGCCCGGTGCGCCGAGCAGCAGCGTGCCATCGCCACGCACCGCCCCACCGCCGCCCAGCATTCTGAGATCGGCATGCGTCTCGAGTCCCGCGAGGTCGCCATCGAGGCGCACAGTTCCTTGCAGCGAGCCGCGCAACGGGAAGTCGCGGACGCGGCCTGTCAGGCCGTCGAGCGCCAGCGAATCGGCCTCAACGTCGGCGAACACACCGAGGATCTCGCCGCGCGAATCGAGGCCAACCACGCCGCGTATGACACTGACGGGCTTGTCACCATCGTGATGACGCAGGGTCCCGCTGAAGGTGACGTCCTGCAGCGTGCCGGTGAGCGTGCCGCTGGCGTCGAGCTCGCCTTGCAGATCGAAGGCAGGTACCATGTTGCGAACGGTGGCGAGATCGAACCGTCCGGTTTCCACGCCGAACGGCTGAAACCCGAGATCGCTGCCGGCAATGTTCACTTCCCCTTTTCCTTGGATCTGCGATTCCGGCCAGCCGGGCGCGAGTGAATCGCGGAACGACCATGCGGTTTCGATCTTGAGCGCGCTTACGGGTCCGTCCACCCGCGTCTCTCCGCTGAGACGACCGGCGAACGGCAGCGTGTCGAGGAACGGACGCGCCAACTCGAGCGACAGGTCCCGCGCCTGCAGGTCGCCCTGGCGCAGTGCCACGATCCCTGAGTCCGCGGCGCTGAAAACCGTGACCTGTCCGGTGAGCCGACCGGTTCCGTAGGTCAGGTCGAGGGGCTGCAGCCGAATCTCGAGGACTCGACCCCCGTCGCGCGACATGACCGTGACACCGCCATGCAGCACAGCGCCTTCCGGAAAGCGCGAATCGAGGAAGCGGATATCGCTGAGCCGGGCCGAATCGGCACGCATTGCGAGATTCCAGAGGACGGTGTCGTGCGGCCAGCGGACGTTGCCACGGGCGCTGAATTGGGTGCCCGGGAACCGGACGCGAGACAGATTCACATCGAGCGCGCTGCCGTCGATGGTCACCCGGCCCGCGAGATCGGCGATGGAAAGCTGTGGGTCGCTACTCTCGGTCGCGAGGCGCAGCACATCGATCCGGATCCCCTTCTCGCGGGGCGCCTGGATGCGGAGCGCCGCGAGCCTGGCGTTGAGGTGCTCGAAGCGCCGCAGGCGGTAGCGCCCGTCTTCACCCGAGTACTCGATCTCTTCGTTGGCATCCGTCACGGGGCCGCGCTTCTGCAGGCGGAGCGTGAGCGATCCGTCGTCGATCTGCACGTTGCGCAGCAGAATGAGCGAGCGGGGACCGGCAGGACCGAGTGGCCCGACCTTGACCGTGTCTTTCGCCTTGAGCCTGAGCAGCTCGGCGAAATTCGTCGTCCCGTTCTGGTGCTGGACGATGTTGATGACCGGCCGGTAGAGGCGCACCTCCATGAAGACGATGCGACCAGCAGCGAAGTCGATGAGGTTGTAGCCGAGGTCGGCGCGCGGCAGCAACGCAACCAGTGTCGAATCGGGGTCGACGAGCCGAACATCCGTGAGGGTGACGCCGGTCAGCAGCGAGCCCCGCACCTCACCCACGGTAATCGTGCCGTCGACAACCTTCTGCACCGTGGAGCTGGCCACGCGCGCGAGGAGCGTACGGCCTGACTGCGTGCTCACGAGCGCGTTGAGCGCGCCAAGGACGCACGCGAGCAGGCCGACCAGCGACCAGAGCGCGACGCTCAGCGAGCGGCGCATCATCAGAAGGCGTGTCCTATGGCGAACTGCACGACGACCTTCTGCCAAAACGTCTTCGGAGCCCGCAACGGAGGATACGAGTCGCGGATTGGCACGATCGGCTCGGCAGGCTGCCCCTCTTGCGGCGGCGGCGGCACATAGAGCAATGGCCCCCCCTCGATCGGATAGCCGTTGTACGCGGCATCCACGCGTACCGGACCGAGCGGCGTCGCAAACCGCACGCCGGCTCCCGGTGTGACCCGCAGGCCGCTGATCGGAAAGACCTCAGATCCCCGCTCCCACACCTGGCCGACGTCGACGAACATCCCGAGGCGGATGCGCTGCGGAAGGACCGGGGAGGGGAGACGCAACTCCCCGTTCAAGACGATCAACGTGTTGCCGCCGGTCGGCGCGGTCGTCACACCGCGCCATACCTTCTCGCCCGCCGCATCGGTGAGGGTAGAGTCGAGCGCGGCATCAGACGTATCGGTGGTGAAGTAGACACGCGGTCCCATCTGATTGAGCCCATAGCCACGCACCGTGTTTGGACCGCCACCGTAAAAACGCTGATCCGGCGGGACATATGCGACCTGTTGTCCTGACGGAGCAATGTTGCGCGGCAGAATCACTCCCGCCCGGACGCGCCACCCGAACACCGTGCGGCGTCCAATCGGGTAGTACTTCGCGATCTCGACCTCTCCGCGATTGAACTCGTACGGCACCTGTGAGCCGAAAATGTGCGACGCATTCAACAGGGTCACGGTGGTGAGGCTGCCCCGGGTAGGATCGAGGATGTTGTTGACGCGGTCGCGCGTGAGACTGAGCGACAGTGCGCCGAAATGCCGGCGATCGCGGAGAAAATGGCGGCTGTCTTCGTCGCAGATGCGGAAGCTGACGCAAAAGATCGCGTCGGAGGCCGAGGTGCGCCCCACCGAGTAATAGTAGCCGAGCGTGAGGGGCCAGGTGCTGCGCGTGTTGAAGGTGATCGCCACGTCGCCGCCGATTGCCTCCCGCGTGTAGACGCCGTATTGCGAGCTCCGCTCCGCGGTCACGCCGAAGGTCGCCACGTTGGTGCGCGACAGAAACGCGGGCTTTCGCACGTTCGCGTTGAGCTGGTAGTTCAGCGTGTCGAGTGTCCAGTTACCCGCGAACGGGTTGCAGATAGGCTGGATACCCGTTGTTTGGTCGAGAGTCTGGG
Organism: Gemmatimonadales bacterium; assembly: GCA_044869265.1. Lineage (GTDB taxonomy): Bacteria > Gemmatimonadota > Gemmatimonadetes > Gemmatimonadales > GWC2-71-9 > 20CM-2-65-7. Next base: position 12,938 of record JBIOXD010000016.1, on the reverse strand, counting down.
GGGGAAAGCCGCCGGCGATCTTGGTGAAGCGCGCCGACAGGTCGAGTGAACGGGCACCGCCGTAGAAGTTGCGCGCCGTCCAACCGGTCTGGAGCCGGAAGCATTCCACCGTGGCGTAGCCGAAACCGATCCGGGTCTGGTGGCGCGGGCCCTCCAACACCTGGATCAGCACGCGAACAGCGGAGTCGGCCGCTGCTCCGGACTGCGGCGCCATGGAGTCGACCAGGATGACGTTCACGGAGCTGAACACGCCCATGCTGTACAGATCGCGCTGGGTGAGGTACAGCACGTCTTGTTGGAAGCGTGCGCCTGGCCGCACCGACATCACGCGCCGCACCGTCCCCGTGTCCACATTACGCAACCCCTCGATCAGTACCTGGCCGATTCGCATGCGTGGGCCGGGGTGTGCGTCCAACTCGATCTCCGCCCGCAACGCACCAGCCTCCGAGTCGAAGTTGCGGAGCACTTCGGCATAAGGGTACCCATTGTTTCGGAGTCTCCCGACGATCGTGTCCGCAGACGCCTGGAGCTGGAAACGGTTGAACGGATCGCCCACGTGCAGGGGGAGATCTGCTTTCAGCCGCTCGACATTGAAGATTCCCTCGACCCCCGTGACGTCGAGGCGCGTGACGCGTACCGGCTCGCCCTCGTGGATGCGGAACTCGACGTAGGCATCGCGCGTCGTGCGCTGCACAACCGTGTCCACGACGGCGTTCATGAAGCCGCTCTGACGATAAAAGAGGAGCAGACGCACGACGTCGCGGCGGAATTCGAGTTCGTTGAAGTAGCGCTTTTCGCCCAACCCGAGCCACCGCAAGTACCATGTGCTGGCCCAGGCGCTCGAGCTCGTTGTTGCGATCACGCTTGCGAGCGTTTCGTCGTCGAGCGCTTTGTTACCGACGAACGACAGTTGCCGGACTACCCGCTCTTGCTCCTGAGCGGACAATCCGGCCGGCGCCGTGAAAGCGGCGAGCAAAAGAAGCCATGCAATGCGCAATTGACGAGATTGTTCAATCGGCTATGTTGCGACACTTGCTCCGCACTGTCAACCTTTTCGACACCGCGAAGAGCGCCCTGTTCCTCTGTATTCTCGCCGCCTGCCAAGGCTCGCGGGGCGTTGGCGGGGGGCTCGTCTATTACGAGTCGTACGACCCCCGCTCGCTCGACCCCGCGCTCTCGACCGATGTGCCCACCGGCGAGATGGTCACCCTCCTGTTCGACGGGCTCACCCAGTTCAACGCCGACGGCGAGCTGCTGCCGGCCCTCTCGGATCGGTGGACCGCGGACCGGACAGGGCAGCGCTACGCCTTTCATCTGCGTTCCGGCGTCGCGTTTCATGATGGCCAGCCCTTCGTCGCAGCGGACGTCCAACGCTCGTTCCGGCGCGTCCTGGCTCCCGGCACGCGCGGCGGCCGCGTGTGGCCGCTGCTGCCGATCGCCGGCGCGCAGGATTACGCCGACGGCCGCGCTCGCGACATCAGCGGGATCACGTTGCTGGGAGACACGGCGGTCGCGTTCGTCCTGACCGAACCGCTCGCCATTTTCCCGACGTTTCTCGCGATGCCCGCCGCTGCGATTGTGCCGGCGTCCGCCGGGCCGGAGCTGGGACAGCATCCCATCGGGACCGGGCCCTGGCGTTTCGTCAGGTGGGACCACGACGAAGTGCTCCGGTTCGCGAGAAACGAGAGCTATTGGGGGGGCGCGCCGCTCGCCGAGTCGCTGGCCGTCCGGATCGTTCCCGAGCCGTTCACGCGCGTGGCGGAGTTCCTGGCGGGCCGTCTGTCGGTCGCGGAAATCCCTTTTGGAGAGACCGCGAAGTGGGAGCGCGAGCGTCCCGACTGGCTGCGCCGCAAGCCGGCGCTGCGCGATATCTACGTCGCGCTCAACAACCGGCGCGGTCCGTTGCGTGACGTCACCGTGCGCCGAGCTATCAATCACGCCGTCAATGTCTCCGAGATATTGAGCACCGTCTGGAGCAACCGCGGCGTGCCTGCCGCCGGCTCCATCCCGCCGGCGCTCGGCGGCAGCGAACCCATGCGCCGTCGGTACGCCCATGACACAACCGAAGCACGCAGGCTGTTGCGCGCGGCCGGCTACCCGGAGGGCTTTGCGATCCAGCTCTGGCGGTCGGGCACGAACGTCGAGCTGGGACGTGTCGCCCAGGCGATTCAGGCTCAGCTCGCTGCCGTCGGCATTCGCGTGGAGATCGTGTCGCGCGACGCCTCCAGCATGCGTGAAGCGGTCCGCAAAGGCGACACCGACATGGCGATTCTCGATTGGTGGGCCGACTATCCCGACGCCGACAACTTCCTCTATCCCTTGTTTCACAGCGCGAGCTTCGGCCCGGGCGGCAACTATTCCTTCTATAGTGACCGTGTTACGGACTCACTCATCCTGGTGGCGCGTCGCACGGTGGACCGTGCGGCGCGTGAAGCGATCTATCGACGGATCGATGAGCGCGTCTATCAAGCCGCCCCCTGGTTGTATCTCTGGTTTCCCGTCGACTTGTGGGCGAAACATCCATCCATCGATGGTTGGGACGTGGCCGTGATCTTCAATGGGCAGCGCTGGACCAGAGCCCGCGTGGTGCAGTGATTCACCTCGTCGGACGGCGTCTGCTGGCCACGATTCCAACGCTGCTCGGGGTGCTGATCGTCGCCTTTCTGCTACTCAACGTGGTTCCGGGCGACCCGGTCGCCGAGATGGTGGGAGAGCGGGCCGACTCCGCCACCATCGCGCGGCTGCGCGCCGAGCTCCATCTGGATGATCCGCTCCCCATCCAGTTTGGGCACTACGTCTGGGGCGCGGTGCGCGGCGACCTGGGCCGGTCCTACATCACGCAGCGACCAGTCCTCGGAGATCTGGCCGAGCGGTTTCCCAAGACCCTACAGCTCGCGGGGGCGGCCATGCTCCTCGCTGCGACCTGCGGGATTACCCTCGGCGTCCTCGCGGCGATCCGTCCCGGGGGGCTGGTCGATCGGTTCAGCATGCTGATCGCCTACGTGGGCGTCTCGTTTCCGGTCTACTGGGTGGGACTGCTCTTGATTCTGTTGTTCGCGGTGGCGTTGCGCTGGCTGCCGCCCTCGGGATACGGCGGAATTGCCTTCTTGCTGCTTCCGGCGCTCACGCTCGGGACGCGCTCGATTGCGTTCCTCGCCCGCATGACGCGCGGGGCGATGCTCGAGATCCTGCCGGCCGATTTCATTCGCACCGCGCGCGCCAAAGGCCTGCCCGAGCGGCGCGTCATCGGCCGGCACGCCCTGCGCAACGCACTGTTGCCGATCATCACGGTCCTGGCGCTCGATGTCGGCAATTACCTCACGGGAAGCATTCTCACCGAAACGATCTTTTCGTGGCCCGGCGTGGGACGGTACGTGCTCCTCGCGATCGAACGGCGTGACCTCCCCGCGGTTCAGGGGAGTATTCTGTTTCTGTCCGTGATTTTCGTGCTGGTCAACCTTCTCGCCGACCTGCTCTATGCGAAAGCTGATCCTCGCGTCGCTTACGATTAGCGCCGCGGTTTCACCTGCGGCGCTCGTCGGGCAATCGCTCCAGCAGCGTCTGAACCGGCTGCTCGACGCGCCGCCCTTCAACCGCGCCACCTGGAACATCTACGCGCAGGACGACCGCGGTCGCGTGCTGTTCAATCGGAACGGGGACCGGTTCTCCGTGCCGGCGAGCAACACGAAGCTCGTCGTCGCCGCGGCCGCGGCGGTGCTGCTCCCGCCCGATTATCGCGTGCGCACCAGCCTGTACCCGAACGGCACAGTCGCCGATGGCATCCTGCGGGGCGACCTGATTCTCTATGGGCGCGGCGATCCGACGTGGTCGGAGCGCTGTTACACCGTCGACACCCTGGCGCCAGGCGGGTGCGACTCGACCTGGACCGCCATGGACGCGATCGCCGATTCGCTGCGCGCGGGCGGCATCAAGCGCGTGACGGGGCGGATCGTCGGCGACGGATCGTATTTCGAGCCGACGATGACGCACTGGAATTGGGGGACCTTCGACGTCAACTGGTGGTACGCGGCGCCCGTGTCGGGACTCGGGTTTCACGACAACAGCGTCGATTTCCAGATCACCCCGGGGCCCTTTGTCGATGCCCCCCCCGTGATCACCTGGAATCCCGATCTGGATCTCTTCACGTTCGAGAACCGCGCCCGCACGGTTCCCGCGGACTCGGGGACGACGATCGGCGACAACTTCTTTCGCAAACCAGGCACGCTGGACATCTGGGCCGAAGGGACCGTCGCGCTCGGCCGGACGCCATTCATCGAGAGCTTCGCACTCCCCGACCCCAGTCTGTACGCTGCCCGCGCGCTCGCCGCGTCCTTACGGAGGAAAGGAATCTCGGTCGAAGGCGGCACCGCCGGCACCACGGACTCGATGGCGTATCATGCGCTTCGCTGCTGCGGAACACCGCTCGTCGAGTACCAAGGACGGCCTCTGCCGGACATCATGTTTCCGATCCTCAACAGCAGTCAGAACTGGTTCGCGGAAATGCTGCTCAAGACCCTGGGGCGACAGCTGGGCGACACCGGCAGCTGGGCAAAGGGACTCGACGTCGAGAAGCGGTTTCTGATCGATTCCGTGAAAATCGATTCGACCGCGTTCGCGCTCGAGGACGGCTCGGGCCTGGCAGCCGGCAATCTCGTGACGCCCCGCGCTTTCGTGCAGCTGCTGACGTACATGTACCGCCACCCGAAGCGCGCGCCGTTTCTCGCCGGTCTGCCGCGAGCCCAGCAACGCGGCTCGCTGCTCCGGCGCTTTCAAGGCACAGCGGTGGAAGGCCGCGTCCTCGCGAAGACGGGATCGATCAGCCGGGTGAACACCCTGTCGGGGTACATCGAGAAGGCGAATGGGCGGGTCATCACGTTTTCCATCCAGGTGAACGCCCACGACGTCCGCACGCGCCAGATCCTCGCGCAGATCGATTCGGTGGTGGTGCAGCTCGGACGGTAGGAGGCGGTAGGAGGCGGGTCGCTCCGTCAATCCTCTTTCTGTCCAAACAACGCCATGTTCGAGCTGTGTCCCGGCATCACCTTCGCGGCCGGATTCAGGAAGTGCGCGATCTGGTTGACGGCGATGCAGGCTTCCGAAAAGCCGGTCGCGATCAACTTCAGCTTGCCAGGATAAGTCGTGATATCGCCGGCGGCGTAGATGCCGGGGATGTTGGTCTCCATGGTCTGCGCGACCTTGATGTCGCCCTTCTCGATTTCGAGTCCCCATTCCGCAATCGCGCCGAGTGAGGAGACAAAGCCGAGCTGCGGGATCACGCAGTCCATCGCCAGCGTCTCTTCTTCCTTCGTCTTGTTGTTGAAGATGGTCACGCGCTCGATCCGACTCGACCCGCTGATTTCCTTGAGCTCCCAGAATGTGCGAAGCTCCATCTTGCCGGCAGCCGCGAGCGCCTGCACTTGATCTACGGTCGCCTGATGCGCGCGAAAGCCGTCGCGCCGGTGTATCATCACGATCGACTTCGCGACGCCGTGCAGATTCACCGCCCAGTCAAACGCGGAATCCCCCCCGCCCACGATCAGGATGCGCTTGCCGGCGAAGGTTTTTGGATTCAGCACGCGATCATGAAGACCTTTGTCGTTCCAGCGATCGGCGTCCTTGAGCGGCAGCTTGCGCGGCGTGAAGGCGCCGATTCCCCCGGCGATCAATACCGTGCGCGACGGATACTCGTCCTTGTCCGTGACAATCGTGAACAATGCCTTGCCATTCTCCTCGGCGCGCCGCAGGCCCGTGACCTTTTCCGCGAGATGGACCGGGGGCTTCCACTGCAGGCCCTGCTCCGCGAGCGCCTTGACCAGGTCTTTGGCGAGAATCTTGGGAAAGCCCGCGACGTCGAAGATGTACTTCTCGGGATACAGCGCGGTCAGCTGGCCGCCGACCTGATCGAGGTTGTCGATGAGGCGATGTGAGGCACCGCGCATGCCGGCATAGAAGGCCGCGAACAGGCCCGTCGGGCCCGCCCCGATGATGGTGATATCTTTCGCGTCTTGCATCGCGCAAACGCTAGCGTGCTAATCGGCCTCGGGCTACTGGCTTGCGCCAGCGCCAGGCAGCACGGTGCGCTGGGCTGGAGCCTGGGCGGCGAGGCCCATGTCTTCGTGGCGGATGATCGTTTTTCGCGGGACTACTATGAGCGACTGACCGGCAGTACCCACTTGAGGGACTCGCTCGCGCGCCGGCCGCTCATCCCGCTTCCGCCGCCCCGAGCCCGACGCCGCGCGCAAGTGTTCGCGGCGAGCGGTGCGACGCCAGCCACCGTCACTCTGGTCCGGTTTCACGCACCCGGAACCTGCGGTTACCAGGGCATTGTCACCGAGCTCGTGCTGGCGTTTCCTCCCACGTCAGCCGGCGCTCACCCTCCCGCTCCGCATGCACCAGTGGTAGCGACACTCACCGACGCGACGACGACGACGGGCCGCTCGCCTACGCAGCCACCACTGTCCCGACAGAGCGCCCTGAGTCTCTTGAACAGCGTCGTGGCGCGCGCCATCGGCGGGGACTCATTACTGCAAGCGCTCGCGCTCGACCCCGACCAGGCCGCAGATGCCGGCGAGGTCGTGCCGTTGATGTCGAGCTATGGCGTTGGGTTCCGCGCCCGGGTACTGAAGAGCGGTCGTGATACAGCGCTCATCACCGGTGTGGCGTCGACGGACCGGGAAATGAAACGACTGCGATGGATCATCAAGCCTCGCCATGTTCGGCTCACGGGCGGCATGATTCCGGCAACCAGTGGTGGAGTGCGCTACTCGCTGCGCGGCTCGGTCGAATCCGGTGCGTTGATTCTTATCGATGAGATCGCCGACGTATCGGCCCGTGATTCGCGCGCCACCGCGCGCTTTCGCGAGTCCGGCGAAATCTTCGCGACGCGGCCGCTCGCGCTTCGGTGTCCCTGACGGTAGGTTCGGCGCGTGAAGATCTATACCAAGACCGGGGACGCGGGCGAAACGGGACTCTTCGGCGGGGGCCGAGTCCCCAAAGACGATCCACGCGTGCATGCCTACGGACATGTCGACGAGCTCAACGCCACGCTCGGCTTCGCGGCAGCACTCGATCCGGCCGGTTTTGAGTCGGAGTTCCTGCAATCGATTCAGCGCGACCTGTTCGCGATCGGGGCGGAGCTCGCCACGCCAAATGCCGCGAGGGTGCGAGAGCAGGTCGGCGCCGATCGCGTCAGCGCGATCGAGCAGGTGATCGACAAGCACGAGGCAACGCTCGCGCCGCTCAAGAACTTCATTCTGCCAGGCGGGACCCCCAAAGCCGCCGCGTTGCACGTCGCGCGCACCACGTGTCGGCGCGCGGAACGCGCGGTCGTGACGCTCGCGCGTGATCAACAGATCAACCCGATCATCATTCACTTCCTGAACCGGCTCTCGGACCTGCTGTTCGTTCTCGCCCGGGCGGTGAACAAGCAGGCGGGCCGGTCCGACCTCGTGTGGTGACGGTCCGCGTTCCGCTCGTCGAGCAACGGGACGCCTCCTACGATATCCTGATCGGCAGGGGTCTCCTTCGCGAGGTGGAGCAGATCCTCGCCAAGTATTGCCGCGCGAGCGCGTATGCGATCATTTCCGATTCGCACGTGGGCAAGCTGTACGGAGACTCGCTCGCGAAACAGGTGCTAGGTGCCGGGTGTCAGGTGGAGCTGCTCACGTTTCCCGCCGGCGAATGGAACAAGACGCGCGACACGTGGGCGGGGCTATCGGATCGGATGTTGTCCGCACATTTCGGTCGCGACTGCGCGGTACTCGCGCTCGGCGGCGGTGTCGTCAACGACGTCGCCGGCTTCGTCGCGGCGACCTATTTGCGCGGCGTACCGCTCGTGCAGATCCCCACGTCGCTCCTCGCAATGATCGATTCCTCGATCGGCGGGAAAACCGGCGTCGACGTGCCGGCCGGAAAGAACCTGCTCGGTGCGTTTCACCAGCCACGGGTCGTGATCGCTGATCTCGATCTGCTGGGCTCGCTCTCGAGCGTGCAGTTGTCAGCGGGTCTTGCCGAAGCGCTGAAGCACGGCGTCATCGCGGACGCGGAGTACTTTGCGTTTCTCGAACGGGAGTACGCCGCGATCTTCGCCAAGGACGCGCGCGCGTTGGATCGTGTGGTGCAACGCTCGGTCGAGATCAAAGCGGAGGTCGTCGCGCAGGACGAACGCGAAGCCGGGAAGAGAGCGATCCTCAACTTCGGTCACACGATTGGCCACGCGGTCGAGGCCACATCGAAGTACGAGGTGGCGCACGGAGAGGCGGTGGCGATCGGCATGCTGTACGAGGCTCGCGTCGCGGAATCGGTGGGCATTGCGCCGCGTGAGATGGCTGACCGCATCGCCCGGGCGCTCGAACGGCTCCACTTGCCGCTCGAGCTGCCGGATAGCAACCGCGCGGACGACCTGCTCGAGGCTATGCGGGCCGACAAGAAGGCCCGCGCCGGGAAGATACGGATGGCGCTGCCGACCCAGATCGGCAGGATGCACGGAAGCGATGGGACCGGCTGGACCGTGGCGGTGGATGATTCATCGCTACGTCAAGTTCTGGTCAACAGATAGCCCACATTCCTTTCCACGTCTCCACACGCTGGAAGTCATCCTTCGGATTGACCCCGTTGCATAATGAGCACCGGTCTGCACATGTTTATTTCCACATAGCCTGTGGATAGTGGACAAACGTTGGAATTCGCCTAAGTCCAACAATTTGTGATGTGGAAAACTGTGGTGATTTGCACCACATCGCGAGAAGTTCTATATTGGCGTGTGTTTAGGCGGCCTTTTTCGCGGGACGTCATGCCCGTTTCCACACAGAACTCGGGTTCGGGGAGTCCTCTGCATGGCTAGGTCGACCAGCGGCAAGGCGAAGGCCTTCTTCCGTACGACCCCTTCCGGCGCATTCGACCAGTACCTGCAAGACATCCAAAAACTTCCCCTCATCAAGGATCCTGCTGAAGAGCGTCGCCTTGCTCGCCGAGTGCAACGCGGGGATGAGAAAGCAGCCGAGCGTCTCGTCACCGCCAACCTTCGTTTCGTCATCTCCTACGTCAAAAAATATCAAGGTCACGGACTCGATCTCTCGGAGCTGGTAGCAATCGGCAACGAAGGATTGCTCAAGGCCGTCAAGAAATTCGATCCCGATCAGGGCGTGAAGTTCATTTCGTACGCGGTGTGGTGGGTGCGGCAGGCAGTGCTCAAGGCACTCGCCGAGCAGACGCGCAGCGTGCGCATCCCGCTCAATCAGAACTCGCAGTTGATTCGCATGAGCCGGACCGAGACGTATCTCTCTCAAGAGCTCGGTCGCGAACCCACCGACAACGAAATCGCACAAGCCCTCGAAGACTCCGTCGAAAACGTCCGCACGGCGCGCCGCATGACGGCGGCGGAGCTGTCGCTCGACGCGCCGGTCGATCGCACCGACAAGGATGCGGCGACGCTGGGCGAGCGGTTTGCGGGACAGGAAGGCGGCGAGATCGAGGAGCACACCGACGGAAAGCTGATGCGCGAGTTCATCGACCGCATCTTCCAGAAGTACCTGACGCCGCGCGAGCGCAAGATCCTCTATCTCTATTACGGTCTCGAAGAAGGCAGCGAGGCGATGACGCTCGAGAAAATCGGCGCACTGATGGGCGTTACCCGAGAGCGCATCCGTCAGATCCGCGAGCGGGCATTCGAGAAGCTGAGAGAATCGCCTGACGGGAAGGCGCTCAAGGGATTCTGGCGAGCCGCCTAGACGCCGCGGAGCCGTTGCGAGATGCGAGGGGCCAGGACGACAAAAATCCTGGCCCCTCTTCGTTGGATGGCTACTATATAGTATGACCGGCGCGTCCAGTCTCCTCGCTCGCGACCTCGCGGCAATCGTGGGAGAAAAGCACGTGCGCCAAGCGCGCGCGGAGCGCATGACGTACGCGATGGACGGCCTGCCCACTCATCGGCGCGTTCCTGATCTCGTCGTACTCCCCGGGACTCGTGAAGAGCTGATCGCCGTTGTGCGTTTGCTCGCCGCGCTCAGCGTGCCATTCGTGCCGCGCGGAGCCGGCACCGGACTTTCGGGCGGCGCGCTCGCGGATGAGGGCGCCGTCCTGCTCGTACTCACGCGGCTGAACCGAATTCTGAAAATCGAGCCCGCCCATCGCCTGGCGATCGTGGAGCCCGGCGTCGTAAACGCGAAGTTGGGTGCGGCGGTGCATCCGCACAGCCTGCAGTACGCCCCCGATCCATCCAGTCAGACCGCGTGCACGATCGGCGGCAACGTCGCGGAGAATGCCGGTGGGCCGCACTGCCTGAAGTACGGGGTCACCGCGAATCATATCCTCGCACTCGAAGTGCTGCTCCCCGACGGCTCGCTCGTGGAGCTCGGCAGCCCGGGCGGGGAGCCATGGGGACCCGACCTCGCGGGCGTGTTCGTCGGCTCCGAAGGCAACTTCGGGATCGCCACGAGAATCACGGTCCGGCTCACGCCACTCGCGCGCGCAGTGCGCACGATGCTCGCCGACTTTCACAGCCTGCGCGCAGCGGGCGAAGGCGTCTCGGCAATCATCGCGGCCGGCATCGTTCCCGCCGCGCTCGAGATGATGGACCAGTCGTGTATCTGCGCGGTCGAGGATTCCGTGTACGCCGCCGGCTACCCTCGCGACGCCGCCGCGATCCTCCTTGTCGAGCTCGACGGCGGCAACGAAGCAGCGGTGATCGCCGAATCCGATGCGGTCACGGACTTGCTGCGCCGCTCGGGTGCCCGCGCGGTGCGGTGCGCGGCTAATGACGTCGAGCGGGAACGGCTGTGGCAGGGACGCAAGAAGGCGTTCGGCGCAATGGGCCGGTTGTCGCGGGATCTCGTGGTGCAGGACGCGGTCGTCCCCCGTTCGGCATTGCCGGGAGTGCTGGAAACCATCTCTGGAATCGCACAGCGCTACGGCCTCGTGGTCAGCAACGTGTTCCACGCGGGGGACGGCAATCTGCACCCCAACATCTCATTCGACGCCACCGATCCGGCCCTCAAACGGCGGGTGGAAGCCGCCAGCGCGGAGATCATGTCGACGTGCATCGCTGCAGGCGGTACGATTACGGGAGAGCACGGGGTGGGTCTCGACAAATTGCGCTATATGCCGTTGATCTTCGATGCGGAGTCGTTAGGGGCGATGCAGGCGGTCCGTCGGGTGTTCGATCCAGAGGAGCGAGTGAATCCTGGGAAGGTGGTGCCCGTGCACGCGTGTCGAGAGTGGGCAACAACGCGGGCCGAGCGGTGACGATTCTCGAAAAAGTCACCGCACTCCTCGGCGAGGGTGCCGTGCTCAAGGCCGGCACCGACCGCGTCCCGCGCTTTGCGCCGGGGTCTCCCGACGCGGTCGCCCTATTGCTCAGCACCGCCCACCAGGAGGGTTGGCGGGTCCGGATCGAAGGCGCGGGCACGTGGCTGCAGAGTGATGCCCCGGCCGACCTCGCGCTCACGACCCGCCGCCTCGACCGCATCCCCGCCATCGAGCCTTCAGACCTTACCGCGACGGCCGAAGCGGGGATCGGGCTCGATCAGCTGCGGCAACAGCTCGCCGACCGCGGGGCCTGGCTGGGGATCGACCCGCCTGGGTTGGCCGGACGGACGCTGGGCTCCGTTGTGTCGAGCGCCACGGCCGGACCGCTGCGTCACGGCTTCGGTCCGATCAAGGATCATCTGCTCGGCGTGACGTTCGTGACGGGGGACGGTCGCATGGTGCAGAGCGGCGGCCGCGTCATGAAGAACGTCGCCGGTTACGATCTCACCCGCCTGCAGGCGGGAGGCTTCGGCGCGTTCGGCGTCATTGTGCTCGTTCATCTGCGGCTGCGGACGCTGCCTCGCGCGGATATCACCTATGTGCTCGAAGGCGCGCGAGAAGACCTCACGCAGGTGGGGGAAGACATCGCCGCCGCGGGGCTCACACCGGCCGCGCTCGAGCTGGTGTCCCCCGCGCTGGCGCGTCGCGAACGGTGGGCGCTGGCGGTGCGCCTCGCGGGATCGCCGGCGCTCGTTGCCGCCGATGAGGCGGGTCTCGGCGCGGGGAGCGGCGGCGGACGGTTCACGCCGCTCCGCGCCGAAGAAGCGCACGCGTTCTGGATGCGGCTTGCCGAGGGATTCGCCGTGCGACCGGTGACGTTCCGCATCGGGGCCGTTCCGACCGCGAGTGATGAGCTGCTCGACCTGCTGCAACATCAACTCGGAGATGAATGGATCTCCGCATCGCCGGCCGCGGGAGCAATTCGCTGGACCGGCGAGGCGAGCATCGATCGGTTGCAGCGACTGCGGCGCACCCTCGCCGGTCTGGAGGTGCCGCTGACGCTCGAGCGCGCACCATGGTCGTTGCGCAGCGCGGTGGGGCATTTCGGAGCGTACCGCGAGGGGGTCGGCCCGCTGGTGACGGGGCTGCGCCGCACGTTCGATCCCGGAGGTGCGCTCGTCGTGGCTACAGAAGGCGAATGAGGGAGGAGAAAGAAGGAAGAGGAGGGTTTGAAGGGCTGGATGCATGCGTTCATTGCGGCTTCTGCCTGCAGGCCTGCCCCACTTTTCTCGCCACGGGCGATGAGTCCGACTCGCCCCGCGGCCGCATCGAGCTGATGCGCGCGCTCGAGCGGGGCGATCTCACCGCCGAGGACGCCGCGCTCGCCTATCACCTGGACCGTTGCCTCGGCTGCCGCGGCTGTGAGCCGGTCTGTCCCTCGGGCGTCCAGTACGGTCACGGCCTCGAGGCGGCCCGCCACCAACTCGCCGTGGCGCGTGGTGTTTCGCGTCTCGCGCGTCTCGCGCTGTGGACGCTGACGTCGCCGCGCGTGAGCAAGGTGGTGTACTGGTTTGCGCGGCTCTTTCGAGCGACGGGGATCCCGCGACGACTCGCGGGCTGGGGACGGTTGCGGTTTGCGATGGGGATGCTGGCGGCGACGAAGGCGGTCGAGAGCGGTCGACGGCGGTTGAGGG